>JBDSEK010000048.1:0-5209 GCA_039920085.1 Devosia sp.
TGCATGAGCTCGCAACCAATGCCAGCAAATATGGCGCGCTTTCGAGCGATGCGGGGACGATAGCTATCGACTGGGCCAAGAGGCGCGGCGACCGTGACAATGTGTTCGAACTCAACTGGCGGGAACACGGCGGCCCGCCCGTTGCCGAGCCGACGCGCCGGGGTTTCGGCTCGCGGCTGATCGAGCGGGTGCTGACCGCGGATTTCGGCGGCGCGGTCGAGTTGGACTACGCGCCTGGCGGTCTGCACTTCACCCTCAGCGCGCCACTGGCGAATCTGGGCAATGTACTGCCTTCACCGTTCGCTGAGATCGAGGGGGCGGCGAGGTAGGGTAGGCTTTAGCGTTCCTCTCTGCATACGCGGGGACGGTGCTGCGGTGTCGCGATCTCGTCGCTCAGTCGGTCGTACAGACAAGCGCCTGGAGCGGGTTCACGATCGATACTCGGCGCCCACTATCCAGCGTCAGTGTCAGGTCATGAGCGTCATCGAGCGTTCCCAATCATCGCTTCTCTCGATAGTAGCGAAAGGCATGTCCCCGAGCAGTGGCACGTCCCGCCCGGTGAGCCATTCATGGGACACTTGCCTCGCGGGCTCTGGCCACGCCACGCTCCAGTTACAACAGGGCGAGCCATCGACAACTTCCCAGATGACCCAGATGTGGAAGGTCGTCGCGGGATGGGCTGCGTGTTCTTGGAGGGTGCCGTCGAGAACGGTGGATCCGAGTTGCTTACACCGTTCTCCGTCGACGGCCTCGTCAACCAGGCCGCTAACGCCGCACAGATATGAGTAGTCGCCACCGACGCGTTCGACTTTGAACGAGCCGCCCGCCCAGGGATCGATAAAGGTCAGTCTGTCCAGGGGACATTCGCGCAAATCCATGGTCGCCGCATTGACGGACCAGCCACAGGCGACGAGGCTTAAGGTCAGTGCGGTGCGGGTGCCGAGTTGCGCATAGCCCATGGAATCTGCCCCCTGCAGGCGAACTTAGTGTGTCACCGACATGAAAGGCACATCCACGGCTCGAACGCGTGCCGACCGCGCTGTTACGTTGCTCGCCGCCTTCTAGCTACGGCCTCGCCTTCGCCTTCAGCTCCTTCACCCGCGCTTTCACCAGTCGCGTGACCAGTTCGTATGGCACAGGCTTATTGTACAGTAGCTTCACCGTGTCCTTGCCGGCGCGCAGCGCGGCGATTTCGGCTTCGAGCGCAGGCGCCTGAGGGTAGATCGGATAGAGGCCAACATGCTTTTTCCAGCCGCCCAGATAGAAAATGTAACCGCCCGAATGGTGGAATACCGGCATGTCGTATTTGAAGCCCTCGGTGGTGCCGGGGGCGGCTTTGTGGATGGTGTCGCGCAACCGCTCGAGAATGAAAGCGGCGTCGGGTGAGAGGCTCGCAATGTAGCGATCAACTTCCGCGAGCTTCCCGTCGTTCATGCTATTTCCCCAGCGCGATACGGATCGCAGCTTCGACAGGAGAATAGTCGCCATCGGGCCGCTCAAGCTCAAGCGGTTTGAGCGATTGCAGCGGTGGTTGCGCCATGAATTTGGGCATGGTGCCGCGATGCGGCTGCGCCGCGTGGACCAGGAAGGGGTGGCAGAGATAGACGGTGCCTGCCGCGCCGGTCGCCTGCACTTCTGGCAGATGCGCGCTCGAAGCATAGCCGTCGGCGCTGAGCTCGCGAAGGCTGAGGCCGGCTTCGCCCGCGGGGGCGAGTTGGCGAGCGATCTCACGATGCGAGCCGGTGCGGATCCGGGTGGGCGCGTCATCGTCGCCGACATCGGAATAAAGGAACAGCATCAGCAGCGCCCGCTCGCGCGAGATGATGTTGGCGCGCCACGACAGGAAATCGTCGGGGCTGCCGCCAAAGCTCACATCGACGTGCCAGCCAGTATCGCCGGGATTGGATGGCGACGGGAAGCGGATGGGGAAGGTGCCCATATTGCCGCGCGGCTGCCAGCGGCCTTTGCCGACGAGCTGGTCGAAGGCAGCGTGAAGGATCGGCGTGTTGGCCGAGGCGAGAAAGGGAGCATCGGCGCGGTAGGCGATGCGGATGACGGGCTTGGTCCAGGTCGACCGATCGGCGGGATCGCAACCGGTTTCGCGCCAGAGGATGGTGCGGCACTGGTCGGCGATCTCGGTTGGGAAGGCGTTGTCGATGCGGACAAAGCCGTCGGCGATGAAAGAGGCGAGCTGAGCCTGGCTCAGCGGAAGAGTGGAATAGGGCATGATTGATCTCGCATGATCTCGCTGCCCGGCGCGATTGGCGCAGGGCGTTAACCCCACAGCGGGGCCTTCGATCAGGCGAAGAGGAAAACGGCGAAGCAGGTCATCATCATTGCGAGGGGCGGGTTAGCGTGCCGGGGCGGGTCCGTCAATATCGCGGTGCCGCACTCAGACATCCCTAACCCTGTTTCACAAAGGGGCAGGAGAGAACCCTTTGTTTACGCGCGGGGACCAAGCTGAGCGGGCGAAATTCTCAAACGAAACCTGGCGAGGGGCGCGCCGGCGGAGATGTCCGGAGGCGCCGTGCACGATTTTGATCTGTTCGAACCCGACGATGCGCTGAGCGCAGCCGTCCTCACGCAGAAATCGCTGGTCGATACGCAGGACCGTCTCGGGGTCATGCTCGACATCATGCCGATCGGCCTGTTGATCCATACTGAGCAGGGCATTCTGTTCGCCAATCAGGCAGCATGCAAACTGCTGAAGGAAGAGCGGGCGCGGCTGATCGGCCAGCATCTGCTTGACTTCGTACGCACTTCGGAATTCGAGCGCGTGCAGGGGCAGTTCCAGGCTTCGTTCCAAGGCACCGGCGGGGTGCTGCAGACGGAGGCGGTGCTCGGTCAGAACGAGGGCGCGCAGCGTCTGGTGCGGCTCATCACCGGCAAGCTGCCCTGGGAGGGTAACCCGGTGATCCAGGTGCTGCTCGAGGACATCACCGACCAGAAGCGGGCGGAAAATTCGCTGCGTCAGCAGACCATCACCGACGAGTTGACCGGCGCCTATAATCGTCGCCACGCCTTCTATGAGGGCGGGCTGCACGTCGAGTCGCACAAACAGCGGAAGATTCCGTTCAGCGTCGCGATGATCGACATTGATCACTTCAAGCGCGTCAACGACACTTATGGCCATGCTGTGGGCGACAAAGCGCTGAAGCATCTCACCAAGCTTGCAAATGAAGCACTGCCGCTGATCCCCAACACCGACTCGGCGATCTTCGCGCGGCTCGGCGGTGAGGAATTTGTGGTGCTGTTGCCCGGGCTCGAAATGGAGCCGGCGGCCGTCGCGGCGGAAAATCTGCGTCGGGCGGTCGAGGCGACTTCGGTGCCGCTCGATGGCAGTGAGCCGCTGCGGTTCACGGTGTCGATGGGGCTCGCGAGCCTCGGTGAAGTCGAGGAGGATTTCGCGGCTCTCCTCAGCCGTGCCGACGAGGCTCTGTATGAAGCCAAGGGCGCCGGCCGCAATCGCGTGATGAGCGCGAAGCCGCGCTAGGTCCTGGCCCGTCGGCGCTCGCCGGCGATCAGGGCAAAGGCGACGCCGCCGAGGATACCAAGACTGGCGATCACCAGCCGTAGGGTTAGAGGCTCGGCGATGAGCAGCACGCCACCGGTAGCAGCAATGGCAGGAACGGTCAGTTGTACGATGGCAGCGCGGACGCGCGACAGCGCAGGTAGAACGGCGTACCATACGGCATAACCGATGCCTGAGGCCAAGGCGCCAGAGGCTATAGCATAGCCAAGGGCCAGCGGGTCTAGCGGCTTGGTGAAGAGGCCGGCAAGGATGAGCACAATGGCGAACGGCGCGGTCCGGAGGAAATTTCCGCCGGTATCGCTAACCGGGGACCGTGAGCCGCGGCCGATCAGCGTGTATCCTGCCCAGCAGAGGCCAGCGACCACCATCATCAAGGCCCCGAGCGGATGCGGAGCGACGAGGCCAGGCGAGACGAGATAGCCCAGCGCGCAGAAGGCGATGACGAGACCGGCCCATTCGAGGAGGCCCGGGCGGTCCCCCTTATGCACCGCCCAGGCGAGGATGCCGATCTGGACGCTGGCGAAAAGGATCAGCGCTCCGGTGCCGGCGCCGAGCAGCACATAAGCCAGCGAGAAGAATAGCGCGTAGCCGGCGAGGGCGGCGGCAGCGCTCCAACATCCTGCCGGCGGCCATGCCTGCTCGCGTCTCAAGAGAAGCAGGAGCGCCAGCGTAACCGCGCCGGCGGCGAGCCGGATGCCGGTATAGCTCAGAGGCTCGGCGGCGGCGGTGCTGAAGGCGAGCCGGGCAAGGATGGAATTAGCAGCGAAAGCGAGCATGGCGATCATAGTGAGCGCCAGGAGCCGCATGGTCAGGCGGCAGGCTCGAAGTAATCCTGAAGCGGACGCACGACCAGATTGCCTTCACGATAGCCGATGATGCCGGCGACGGCCGCGGCGGCACCGGGGATGGTGGTGTAGTAGGGAATCTTGCCCATCAGCGCGGTGCGGCGGATGTCGCGGCTGTCGGACACTGATTTGGCGCCTTCGGTGGTGTTGATCACGAGTTGCACGCCGCCGTTCTTCATGGCATCGACAATGTGCGGGCGTCCTTCGGCGACCTTGTTGACCTTGGTCGCAGCGATGCCATTGTCGTGGAGAAAGCGGTAAGTGCCCGCGGTAGCGACGATCTTGAAGCCATGCGCTTCCAGGTCGCGCATCATCGAGCGGATCAATGGCTTGTCGTCGTCGCGGACGGAGACGAAGACCGTCCCCTCGCGCGGCACCTTGGAGCCCGAGCCGATCTGCGATTTGGCGAAAGCGAGAGCGAAATCGGTGTCGAGGCCAATAACTTCGCCTGTCGATTTCATCTCCGGTCCGAGCACGGTGTCGACGCCGGGGAAGCGGTTGAAGGGGAACACGGCTTCCTTGACGGCGACGTGGTTGAGCTTTTTCTCTCTGAGGTTGAAGCTGGCCAGCGTTTCGCCGGCCATGATGCGCGAGGCGATCTTGGCAATGGGCTCGCCGATGACCTTGGCCACGAACGGCACGGTGCGCGAAGCGCGTGGGTTCACCTCGAGGATGAAGATGGTGTCGTCCTTGAGGGCGTATTGGACATTCATCAAGCCGCCGACCTTGAGGGCGAGGGCGATCATGGTGGTCTGGCGCTTCAGCTCGGCGATGATTTCGGGCCGGAGCGTCTGCGGCGGCAGCGAGCAGGCGCTGTCGCCCGAATGGATGC
>JBDSEK010000049.1:0-22178 GCA_039920085.1 Devosia sp.
CGATCCCGGTAACGGTCGTGACCCAGGGGCCCGTCGCCGCCGATCCCGGCGCAAAGGTGCTGCACCTTGAGCCGGCTTTGCACGAGCATGACGCGGGCAATGAGTGCGTTGCCTGTGCGGCCCGCGGCGATATCCGCGCGCTGCTCTTCGACTTGTTGCAGTCTTCGCGGAATGACAGCCGGCCGCTCACCGCCGTCGTCGTCGATGCGTCCGATCTCAAGGACGCGCAGGCGATCATCGACCGGATCGATCGCGGCAAGCTACCAGCTTTTGGTTTGCGCGATCACACGGTGGCGAGGAGCTTTCACCTCAGCCGGGTGATTTGAAGCATCAGAAGCCTCGTGAGAGGCCCATTTTGAACAGATGTGCCGACAAATCTGCCTCGCTTGAAAACGGGTTCGGCACGGCAGCCCCATTGATGGCAATGCTGGCATTGGTGGTCAACGAGCCGAAATCGACAAAGAGATATTCGGCCGTCAACCTCCACCCTTCTTCTATCTCCCATTCAGCACCGCCGCCGAACGCGTAGCCGCCTATCAAGGAAGAGGTGCTCGAGCTGCCGCGCCCGCCTTCGTTTTGCGTGTCGAGATAGTCGTTCGAAACGGTCAACTCCGTAATCGCCACACCTCCCGTGACGTAAAGCAGGAGATCGGGCGAAACGATGAGACCTGCCCGGCCACGCAGTGTCGCGAGCCAATCGGTCGACGCCGTCGCGCTGACGGTGAACACAGATCCCGCGAGACCTGGATTAATCGATGCCGCCGTCCCACCGTTCGTGACAGCTAAGGTCAGCGCGCTGGCATCGGCAACGAACCCTGTGACAATGGTTCCATTGTGCCAGTCATAGCCAGCGACCACTCCACCGATCGGGCCCTCGCCCTGTGCTGTGCCGCTGCCCATGTCGCCGATCAGGACGCCATTGGCCTGATGTCCGCCGTGAAGGCCCTGATCGCATAGATAGGCTCCGTCGACGCAGCCGATCGTGGTTGTGGCAGTGGAGGTCCCCGCCGACATGCCCAAGACGAGGCCAGCGTACGGGCCGTTCCACGACGAAAGGCCTGCCGCTTCTTGCGCAACCGCCGGTCCGGCAAGAAGGACACAGGTGGTCGCGATCGCTAGCGTCTTGCGCATCGTTGCGGCTCCGGTCCCGATTCGCCCCCTATGGCATGGGCTCGGTCCGAGAAGGCGTCAACGCCGGACTGGGAGTATCCCGCGCTAAACGCGACGCCACTGAATATTTAGTTAGGGCGTCAGGTCCTTCGGCGGCTCCAGCCCGTTGATCAGGCTCGCGGTGGTTACGGTGTTGGCCAGAAGGCAGACGATGGTCATCGGGCCGACGCCGCCCGGGACGGGTGTGATCCAGGCCGCAACCTCCTTGGCCGCGGCGAATTCGACATCGCCGAGCAGGCGGGTCTTGCCCGGTCCCCGCTCGGGCGCGTCGATGCGGTTGATCCCGACGTCGATGACCGTGGCGCCCGGCTTGATCCAGTCGCCTTTGATCATCTGCGGCCGGCCGGCGGCGGCGACGACAATATCGGCTTGCCGGACGAGGCTGGCCAGATCGCGGCTGCGGGAATGGGCCGTCGTCACGGTGCAATTCTCGCGCAAGAGCAGTTGCGCAATGGGTTTGCCGACAAGGTTGGAACGGCCGACAATAACCGCGTGCAGGCCCGACAAATCCCCGAGCGTGTCGCGCAGCAGCATCAGGCAGCCGAGCGGCGTGCAGGAGACCGGCCCCGGCAATCCGATGGCGAGCTTCCCTACGCTGGCCGGCGTGAAGCAGTCCACGTCCTTTTCGGGGGAGATGGTCTCGATGATTTTCTTGGGGTCGATCTGGTCGGGCATGGGCAATTGAACCAGGATGCCGTGGATGGCCGGGTCGGCGTTAAGCCTTGTGACCAGGGCCAGGACTTCGGCCTCGCTCGTCGTGTCGGGCAGCTCGTATTTTTCGGAATGCATGCCCACTTCGATGGTCTGCTTGGCCTTTTGGGCGACATAGATTTGGCTGCCGGGATCGTTTCCAACGATCACGACCGCGAGGCCAGGTGTGATCCCGTGCTCGCGCTTTAGCCGCGCGACATGCGCCGCAATCCGCGCGCGCAAACCCTCGGCGTAAGACTTTCCGTCGATGATCTTTGCACTCATGGGGCGCGGTATTTCAGATGGCGGCCCTGATCTCAACCCCCGCCGCAACGAGCGCGCGTTTCACCTCGCGGGCAATGGCGAGGGCATCGGGCGTATCGCCATGGATGCACAGCGACCGGGCTTCGGTCTTCAGAACTGAGCCATCGATGGCGACGATCTCGCCGCTGAGCGCCAGCCGCACCGCCCGCTCGGCAATCGCACCGATATCGTGCCACACCGCGCCTGGCCCGCTGCGGATCACTAGCAGGCCGTCCGGTTGGTAGGCCCGGTCAGCATAAGCCTCGCGGATGATTGGGAACCCCAGCCGTTCAGCCGTCTCGGATTGGGCCGAATTGTCGATTGCAAGGATGGCGACGTCCTTGACCAGCCCCTCGACAGCGGCAAAGCACAGGGCAGCGATGGCGGGCTCTTCCGCGGCCATATTTGCCAATGCGCCATGCAGCTTCACGTAGCGTACAGGCCAGCCCTCCTCTTCGCCCATTTCCACCAATCTCTGAACCTGACCGCGGATCGCCGCGTCCAGCTCCTCCGGTGGGAGCAGCATCCGTTTGCGGCCGAAATTTTCGGGATCGGGAAAGCCCGGATGGGCGCCGACGACGACGCCGCGCGCCTTCGCCCCTCGCAGGGCCGCCCGCATAGAGCGTTCATCCCCTGCGTGTCCGCCACACGCGATGCTCGCCGATGAGACGAACTCGAGCATGGCCTCGTCGTCACCGACGCCTTCGCCGAGATCGGCATTGAGATCGAGCCAGGTCACGGCAGATTCTCTAGCGAGACCGGCTGGAATCGAACTTCAGTGCCGGGCCGCATCTGGGCGAAGCGGTCGAGATCGGCTGAGACGATCGTCGCAATGCGCGGATAGCCGCCCGTCGGTTGATGGTCGCGCATCAAGACGGTGGGTGTCCCGTTGCCAAGGATCTGGATATCGCCCGGAACGATCGCATCCGACACCAGCGACAATTGCTGCAACCCACGAAACACGCCGGCCGGGTCCTCCAGTTGCACCCCCATCCGATCGAGCCTGGGCGAGACTGTGAAGGCCGCATCCTGGAAGCGCTCGCGCATTTCGCGTGGTAGCCGGTCTGCATGCATTCCCCAGATCACACGGATTTGGCCCCGTGGGGTCGCACGTCGTCTCACGGTCTGATCTGTTTCGGCGCCCGGCGTCGATGGCGATGAAGCGTGAGAGAACTCGGACAGTTCCAGTCTGTCCCCTGCCCTCAGTGCCCGTCCATCGAGGCCGCCCAGTCCGACCGTCAGATTGGTCGAGCGGCTTCCGAGGACGGGCGCAATCGTGACCTCGCGATCGAACCGAAGGTAGCCATAGTTGCCGATTGGCCCAGGTGCGATCTCCACGAGGTCTTCGGCCTGCAAGTCCATCGATGCCGGCCATTGGCGCGCCTGCCCATTGACCCGCAGCATGAAGGCCCCCCCTGTGCAGGCGGCGCTCAATGCGCCGTCCGCCGTGAAATCGATTCCCGCCGCGGTAAACTCGATGGCCGTCTCTCCCGCCGCCCCAAGCATTTGCCCCGCAGTTTCATAAGCGCCGCGATCCATTGGACCCGAGGCGCTGATCCCGTGCCCCAGCATATTGAAGCGCCCGCCGTCCTGCAGCGTTGTCAGCGGAGCAGCGCGTTTGACGGTGAGCGTGGTCAACTCGCGTCCTCGAATTGGACAAGATCGCCCGGCCTTAGTTTTGTCGGCGGGTCGGCGGTGGCGATAAAATTCTGGAACGAAGTTCTTCCAATCACATGCCAGCCGGTGCGAATGGGGGTCGATGCAATGGCAGTCTGCCGCGCCGCGAACAACACGGTCCCCGCCGGTACATGCGGCCGCACGGCCGTCCGCCGCGGCACCGTGAATCCGCCGTCGTGCAACCCGCAATAAACAAAGCCAGGGGCAAATCCGGTCGCCAACACGCGCAGCGGTCGGTCATGCCGCGACACAAACTCATCCCGGCTCAGGCCGAGGAGTCTCGTGACTTCGGCCAGATCGTCGCCGTCGAAGGTTACCGTGACGCGGTGCTTGATCGGTTCTTCAGGTGGACCTGTCTCCCGCTCGAGCAGCAGCCGCACCTCGCCGCGCAAGGTGTTGAGCTGGGTTTTGGCCCTGTCGTAGCGCACCAGTACCGACACCAATCCGGGCACAATCTCCATCGCACCGGGCGGCTGATGCGCGCTTAGGAGGCGCGCCGTCGCGATGGCAGCGACATTTGCCGCTTGTGTCAGCGTGTCCCCAAACTTGATGAGCAAGGCGCTATCGCCCAGGGGCAGCAAGAGTGGCTTGATGGGGTTGGCTTTGTTGGGCACGTGCCAGCCTAAGCCAGCTTCAGTTCTGCCGGAAGGCGCCGCCGAAGGCGGCGAACAGGGGACCGACCAGATATTCGAGCGCACTGCGGCGCTCGGTGATGATCATCACCTGCGCCGGCATGCCGGGGTAAAGCACGATGTTCTGGTTGGCGGCGATGTCGGCGGGGTCGACGACGATCTGGGCGACATAATATCCCATGCCGGTCCGGGCGTCGGTGAGCCGATCGGCGGAGATATTGGTCACCTCGCCACGCATCACCGGCACGTAGATCTGCCGGTAGGAGGTGAGATGCACCTCCGCATCAGCACCCATTTTGAGATCGCTGATATCATCGACGCGAACCCGCGCGTCGATCACAAGGCCGGTATCGTCAGGCACAATGTCGAGGATGGTCCCGCCGGGCGCCACCACCGCGCCGGTCGAAAACACCCGCAGGCCGACAATCTTGCCGGCATAAGGTGCTCGTACGGTGCTGCGCTCCAGTGTCTTCACCGCATTGGCGAGGCTTGGTCCCAAATCGAGAATGTGCGCCTGGGTGGCATTGAGTTGGCCGGCAAGCTCGGCACGCCGCTCATTGTCCAGCTGTTCCATTTGTTGCCTGATCTCGGCAATGTTGTCCCGGCCCGAAGCGATGGCGGCCAGGCTATCGGCAATCTGCCCGTCGAGGCGCGCCGCTTCGCGTTGGAGATCGGCAAGCCTGCCGCGGGTCGTCAGGCCCCGCTCGAGCAGACCCGCGAGCGTTGCGACTTCCTTCTGCAGCGCCGCTTGTTCGCTCAGCAGCGCCGTATGGGCCTGCTGTTTTCCCTCAAGGTCGCCGAGCCGCTCGTCCACTTGGTGCTGTAGCACCTGGTGCGCCCCGGCAAGGGCCACCTTGCGCGCATCGAACTCGCCGATCTGGCTGGCGACGGCCGCCTTGACGAAAGCAGCCGCATCGCTCGCGAGCATGTCGGGGGGGAATTGGATGTTCGCCGCGCCCTCCAATTCTGCCGCAAGGCGTGCTTCAAGAGCGCGCGCGACGGCGAGCTGTTGCGCATACAGTTCGCGCTGTGCCCGCGGCTGTATATCGTCGAATATCACCAGCACATCGCCGGCCGCCACGTGGTCTCCCTCCTTGACGCGAATCTCGGTCACCGTGCCGCCGTCGAGATGGTCGACGCTTTTACGGTTGCCCTCGACGGTCACCACCCCTTCACTGACGATTGCACCGTCGAGAGGCGACAGCGCGGCCCAGCCGCCAAACACGCCGAAAAAGCCCGCGACGACGATGATGCCGAGGCGAACCGCGCCGCGAACGGAGTCCGAGGGCAGTCCAGCGTCGAGGGTTGATCCGGCCAATATTGTTTCAGCCATTTGCGACCTTTGGCAGCGGACGTTCGGTCCGCATCAGGCGCGCGGCTATGTCGTCGCGCGGCCCAAGGGCGTCCATGGCGCCATCGCGCAGCACCAGAATCCTGTCGACCCGGGCGAGACTTCCCGGCCGGTGTGAGACGATCACCACTGTGGTCCCCATCGCTTTAAGGCTCGCAAGGCAATCGGTCAGCGCCGCGTCGCCATCGGCGTCAAGATTGGAACTTGGTTCGTCGAGGACCACCAGGCTGGGACGGCCGAACACCGCGCGCGCCAGCCCGATCCGCTGCCGATAGCCACCCGAGAGCACGGCACCGCCCTCGCCGACCTGGGTATTGTAGCCATCGGGGAGCCTTTGGATCATGTCGTGCACGCCGGCCATCTCGGCGGCGCGTATCACTTCGGCATCCATGCCGGACTGAAAGCGTGAAATGTTGGCCGCGACGCTATCGGCGAAGAGCTCGATGTCCTGTGGCAAGTACCCGATATGCCGCCCAACTTCAGCTTCCGGCCAATTGCGGATATCCGCGCCGTCCAGCCGCACCGCCCCCTGGGATGGCTTCAGGACGCCCACCAGCAGCCGCGCGAGGGTCGATTTGCCGGCGCCGGAAGGGCCGATTATGCCCAACGCCTCCCCCGGGCTGAGCACAAATCCGATCTGGCGCAGCACCAGTCGCGTCGTCTTGGGCAGGGCGTAGTGCAGCCCTTCGACCGCCAGCGCGCCGTCCGGCCGCGGCAGCGATAGTCGCGCGTCGGCCGGCGGAGACTGGTCGAACAATTCCTTGAGGCGCCGATAGGCGGCCCGCGCTGAAACGATGTTCCGCCACGAACCGACGATCTGCTCGATCGGCTGCACCGCCCGGCCAAGCAGGAACGTGGCCGCGAACATCGCGCCCAGACTTACCAATTGTTCGATGGCAAGGAGCGCCCCGAGGCCGAGCGCCAGCGACTGCATCGACAGCCGGAGGAAGCGGATTGCGCCGCCAACCGAGCCAGCCCGGTCTGCGGCCTGCGTTTGCTTGAGGATCACAAGGTTGCGGTCCTGCCGCCAGCGGGCCAACAGGCCCGGCAGCATGCCCATGGCGCTGACCACTTCGGCGTTGCGCAGGCTCATTTCGATAAACGATTGGCTCTTGCCGGCGGCCTCGCCGGCCTCGCGCAGTGCCCGTGACTGCAGGAATTCATTCGCGACCGCGAGAGCGAGCAGGATCACCGAGGCTCCCAGCGTGAACCAGCCCAGCACGGGGTGTAACAGGAAGGCCGCCGCGACGTAGAGTGGCACCCAGGGCAGGTCGAGCAGTGCCGACAGGCTAGGCGACGAAACAAAATGGCGGAAGGTGTCGAAGTCCCTCAGGGCCTGAGCTCTATTGCCGCCGGGGGAACGGAATGCCGCGCTCAGAACCTTGTCGGCCAGCAGGCGGTCGAGCTTGACGCCCATCCGGCTCAGGATCCGCGCCCGAACCCCATCGAGCGCCGCCAGGGCTGCAAAAGCACTGAGGAGGATGGCGGTCAGCAACACCAGCGTCACCTGGCTGCCCGAGCTCACGACCCGGTTGTAGACCTGCAGCATGGAGATGGGCGACGCCAGATAGAGCAGGTTGATTGCAAAGCTGAATCCACCCGCCGCAAGCAGATAAGAACGGCACGCGGCGAGTGCGTCGTCGAGCTCGGTGCGAGGGGCGGAAACAGGCATGCCGGCACTTTCGCCTTTCGGCGTTAAGTTCGGCTAAAGCACCGCCACATCGCCAAGCCCCGCCGACGGATTTGCGTTAACGAAATCTGGACGACGGCCCCGCCATTGTCTAAGCCCCGATTGTCGGGCAGGTGGCAGAGCGGTTGATTGCTCCGGTCTTGAAAACCGGCGAACGTGCAAGCGTTCCGGGGGTTCGAATCCCTCCCTGCCCGCCAGTTTATCGCGCCGACCGCCGGTTTACTAAGCCTGCTGACGTTTCCGAAGGTCCAAGACCTTCACGCACCCGGCCAAGCCGCATTGGCGGGACGCACGGGTACCTGATCTGCCGTGTTCCGAAGCACTTCACGGAGCTCGGCAGCTTCCAGCATGCCGAGGCGAAGTCGGAGCGTACCGCAGACTTCATCCGTGCTGCCTGCTATCACTCGCCCGTGGTGTTCCAGCCGCCTCATCCCACCGGCGCGTCGATGCCGCTCCCAGACGGAGCATGGCGAGCATAGCGAACGATGCTGCAAGACAAGCCGCCACCACGGCTACGGTCAGCAAATTGCCGAGAATCGCCTCAATCTGTGATCGGAAACCGCCTTTCAGCAATAAGCGGTTCGCATCGATCTCTCGAGCGTCGGGTGGCCGAATCTCTGGCGGCAAAATAGAACGGACGTCCGGGTCAGAGAGCGTGGCTGCGAGCGCATCGGCACGCGGATACGATAGCGTCGCGTGAGCGAGCAACGCGGCGTCACCAGTGGCTAAAAATCCGGTTATTAGCGGCTGTTCCCGATCCAGCTTTGCATGCCTATGACCGGCTTCCCGCAGAGTAGCGGCGTAGGAAAGCACGCTGGTCGTAGATACCACCACGAACAGCCAAAGGGACCCCGCAATAAGCCACCCCCGATTCACCGGCGCATATCGCAGGACCACGGCTGCGCTCAGCGGAAGCGCGATCACCACAAAGTCGAGATACCGCGGCGAGAGGGGCGTTGGGGCTCTGAAAATTGCGACCGAAATCATCTGGGCGGCGATCCACCCTGCCATGGCTATCCCAAACCATTCCACCCTCGCCATGGCGGGCCGCTTCCGTAGCGTCTCGATCACATGAACAAGCAGGGGCCAATGGACGAACAGGACTCCCAACGGAGAGATCAGCGGCAGCGCCGCGATGGCCATGAGCGCGACAAGGAATTCCCAGAGGGAATGGGCACGGTAGAAGTCATGTCCGTCGATCGTTGGGACGAAGCTCACCATCAAGGCTGTGACGGCGCCGAGGACTGCCAGACCGGCAAAGTTTCGAAGATTGGCAGGCCGCGCAGCGACCAGCATCTGTATGACGGTGACGATGATCCCAATTGGGGGGGTAGCTACCGCCGAGCTCATCGACAGAAAGGCCAGTCCCGACCAGACAATACCCAGCCACCACGACGGTGTCAGCGCGTCGGCTCGGCTAAAGTGCTTGAGAGCCGCCAGTGAAAAGATGATCAGGAAGTAGACATGGGCGTTCATCCCCATGAGGCTGACTTCGAAATCGATTGGCAGTGAAAATGCCAACCCCGTCAGGAAAACCAATGCCAGGCGGGCCTGGGGCCGCACCATGCGCCCTAGCGTCGCCGTCGACCAGACGGCAAAGCCGGAGAAGATCATGGCGTTGACGACCATCTGGAAGCGCGGCAACCAACCGCCGGCGAGCTCGAAGGTTAGAAGGCCAAGAAGTCGCGACGTCAGGAATCGATGCTCATTATGAGCAGATAGCAGTTGTTCAAAGCGCAGGGTGCCAGCGGCGTACGGTGCGTAAAGTCCAGCCGCTCCTGCATCCCACTCGTCCGAAAAAGGCAGCGGGTGACCATGGGTGATGATCAGAAATAGTCGCGACGTCAGTATCGTGAGGAACAGCGCCAAGTAGGCGGCCGTCCAGCCGAATGACTTTTCGTCATCGCTCATCGTCGGCGTCCCTCGGCCGGCGCTCTACTACCATCGACCGGGGACATGTACCAAGCCCGTCCAGCCGTCGTCTTCGCTTCCATTTCGGCGTCTGTGTTCAGGGGGCAAAGGAGCTGACAGTGCCCACCCCCGACTGCGCAGCAAACTGCGCAACATCTTCACGTGAAGCCGACCTTTCCGGGGATAATTGGTATCCTCCCTGCCCGCCAACTTTTACGGAATGAGCAGCGTCGATCCGGTGGTTTGCCGGGCCTCCAACGCCCGATGGGCGTCGGCCGCTTTTTCCAGCGGAAAGCGCTGGTTGATGGCAATTTTGAACTTGCCCGCCAGCACGGCGTCAAACACCGCGGCGATGGATTTGCGAAGGTCGGCCGTCGAGGCGTGATAGTTCCCGGTGCTCGGCCGGGTGACGTAGAGCGAGCCCTTCTGGGATAGGATTGTGAGATCGGGAATGGTGACGACTCCCGAGGCGCTGCCATAACTGACCATCAGACCCCGTGGCCGGATGCAATCAAGCGAGCCGTCCCAAGTGGCCTTGCCGACCCCGTCATAGACGACGTCAACGCCTGTGCCGCCGGTCGCTTCGCGAACAGCCTTCACCCAGTCCTCGGTCCGGTAGTTGATAGCGACATCGGCGCCGGATTGTTTGGCTGCCGCGACTTTCTCGTCGGAACCCGCCGTGGCCAGAACCAGCGCGCCAAGAGCCTTGGCCCATTGCGTGAGGATTGAACCGACGCCGCCGGCGGCGGCGTGGACCAGCAGCGTCTCGCCGGCCTTGACCGCATGGCACTCGAACAGCAGGTACTGCGCCGTGCCGCCCTTCAGCATCACGGCGGCAGCGGTTTCATAATCGATGCCCTCCGGCAGCGGCACCGCGCGGCCGGCGGGGAGAAGGCGTTCCACAGCATAGGCTCCGGGCGGCCCGGTATAGCCGACGCGGTCTCTCAGTTTGAACTCGTTGACGCCCTCGCCCACCGCGACGACTTCGCCGGCGCCTTCATTGCCGGCCACAAACGGCAGATCGAGTTTGTATCGGCCGAGGCGCTGATACACGTCGGCGAAATTGACGCCGATGGCGTGGTTGCGAACGCGAATCTCGCCGGCCTTGGGCCCACCGACCAAACGGCTCTCGAAGTGCATGACTTCGGGGCCGCCGGTTTCCCGTACGACCTGCGCGTCGGTCATGACTTCTTTCGCGGAGCAGATTTGGGCCGGGACTGCGCGCGGGCGGCCGCGGTGGATTTGGGCCTTGGTCTGGGCGGGGAAACGGGCGATTCCACCGCTGCCGGACCAGTGTGAGCAACTGCTTCGCGGACGAGATTGCCCGCGCTCGAATGGGCCATGGCGCCGCCTCGTGCGAGCTTGCGCTGCTTGGCGATGATGTTGACGGCCTCGACCAGGACCGCAAATGCCATCGCGGCGTAGATATAGCCCTTTTCGATGTGGAACCCGAGCCCGTCGGCCACGAGCGACACGCCGATCAACAGCAGGAAGGCGAGCGCCAGCACCTTGGTGGTGGGATGGCGCGCCACAAATCCGGCGATCGGTCCGGAAGCGACGAACATCAGGCCGACGGCGACGATCACCGCCGCGATCATGACTTGGACATGTTGCGCCATGCCGACGGCGGTGATGATCGAGTCGATCGAAAACACCATGTCGATCAGGATGATCTGAACGATGATCGACGAAAACGCCGCCTTGGCCTGCTGGGCGAGGGTCGCGTCGTGCGGCTCCTCGATTTCGGCATGCATTTCGTGCGTGGCCTTGTAGATCAGGAACAGGCCGCCGGCGAGAAGGATGATCTCCTTCCACGAGAAGCCCATTCCGAAGGCGGTAAAAACGTCCGCTTCGAGCCCGATGACGAAGCTGAGCACGAGCAGCAGCAGGATGCGGAAGACCAGCGCCAGTGCGAGGCCGAGCTGGCGTGCCCTGTCCGCCTGCTCTTTGGGAAGGCGGGAGACCAGCACCGAAATGAAGACGATGTTGTCGATACCGAGGACGATTTCGAGAATTGTAAGGGTGCCGAAGGCCGCCCAAACGGCGGGATCGGACAGAAGGTCCAGCATCAAAGGCTCCAGAAGGGGTTAGTCGCGCCAATCTAAGTGGCCTGTCGGGTAGTCGAAAGTCTAGACGAAGGCAAATTCGCAGCTTCGGATTTCAACCTTCCGCCCCGGGCGAGAATGAACCGTTCGCCCGAAAGCTGGTTGATACGGCCTAGGGAGTGCTAAAATCCTAGCAATCGTAACAAGGACCATCTCGATGGACGCCTTTACTCCTCTACCCGCTTTGCTCGGCGGCGCCCTGATCGGGCTGGCGTCGGCCATTCTATGGCTCGGCAATGGTCGCATCGCCGGCATTTCGGGAATCTTTGGGCAATTGCTGCCGCCCGCCGCGACCGTGCTCTGGCGTGTCATCTTCCTCGCCGCGCTCGTGGGAGGCGCCCTCGCGGCCGCTTATCTGATCCCGGGCCTCGGCGTCGGCGGCCCTGCGGGCCGCCCCGCCGCACTTGCAGCTCCGCCCGCCTGGTTCAACGGCGGCACGGTTGTCTGGATCGCGCTTTCGGGCCTCCTCACGGGCTTTGGCACCAAGATCGGCAATGGCTGCACGTCCGGTCACGGGGTGTGCGGAATCGCGCGATTGTCAAAGCGCTCGTTCGTTGCCGTGGCGGTCTTTTTCGGCGTCGCCATCCTCACCGTCACCATCACCGGGATCGTCTGAAGATGAGCAAGCATTTGAGCCTCCCCTATCTCGCGACCGCCGCTGTTGCCGGAGCGCTTTTCGGCGCCGGCCTCTACGTGTCGCAAATGGTCGACCCGCTGAAGGTCCTGCGCTTCCTCGATTTCACGGCAATCCCAACCGGTGGCTGGGATCCCAGCCTTGCGCTCGTCATGATCGGCGCCATTCCGGTGATGTTCATCGCCCTCAGGGTTGGCAAGCGCCGCCAGACTCCGGTTTTCGCCACTGAATTCCACGAGCCCCAGTTCACCAAAGTCGATACGCGATTGATCGCTGGCGCGGTGATTTTCGGCATCGGCTGGGGTATGTCCGGCATCTGCCCGGGCCCCGCGATTTCACTGATTGCGTTCTGGCCGCCGAACCTCTTGGTCTACCTGCTGGCGCTGTTTGTGGGTTCCTATGCCGGCGCGTTCGTCATTCCCAGCGGGCACCAGCGGAGGCTGGCGCTGGCGCAATGAGCGGGCTCGATTTCGAGGCGGCGATTGTGGGCGGCGGCCTGTCGGGCTTGGCTGCCGCAGTAGCGGTTGCCAAGGCTGGTCTCTCAGCCATCCACGTGGTGCCCACGGGACCGCCTGACCGGCGCACATCGGCGCTGATGCAGCCTTCGGTCGATTACCTGCGCTCGGCCGGACTGATTGCCGAGCCCGGGGCGATTGGCGAGCCCCTCACCCGGATCCGGATCATCGATGCGACGCGGCGGCTCATCCGCGCGCCAGAGACGCTGTTCGACAGTGCCGAAGCGGGTCTTGCGGCGTTCGGCTGGAACTTTCCCAATGTGCGGCTGACCGAAGCGTTCGAGACAGCGAAGGCAGGTTTTGCGAATCTGTCGAGTATTGAGACGAGCGTGAGCGAAATCGAATCCGCATCCGGTGGCCACCGTTTGTCGCTCGCCGACGGCCAAATGCTGACGGTGGGGCTGGTGGTAGGCGCTGACGGCAAGAAGTCGAGAATTCGCGAGTCGGGCGGGTTTCGCGCGCGCGAATCTGGCTTCACCCAGGCGGCGCTGGTCTGCGACCTCAATCTTGGGACCCCGCTTGGCGGCACGTCGGTGGAATTCCACTACGAGCAAGGGCCGTTCACGCTGGTCCCGGCTGGCGGCAACCGCGCCAACCTTGTCTGGATCGACGACCGGGCCGTGCTCAAGGTGGCGCAGGAGGGGGGCAGCGAGCGCCTGCGCGAGATTTTCGAGGAGAAGTCGCAGGGCCTGTTTGGTGCCATCGAACTGCTGATTCCCGCCCATATGTTCCTGTTATCGACACTCAGCGTGGAGCATGCCGGGCGGGGCGGCATCGTGCTGGTTGGGGAAGCGGCGCACGCCTTTCCGCCCATCGGCGCCCAGGGCCTCAATCTGGGGCTGCGCGACGTCGCGGATTTGGCACTCGCCGTCGAGGGCGCCGACCGAAGCAATCCGGGCTCTGCCGTTGCCGTCTCGGAGGACTATTCGCGCCGCAGGACGGCGGATTTGATGCGCACCGGCGCCATGGTCGACGGGCTTTTCCGCTCGCTTCTTAGCGACTTCCTGCCGACGCAGGCGTTGCGTGCGGGTGGCTTGTGGGCGCTGAAGTCGTTGCCGCCCTTGCGGAAAGCGGCGTTCAGCCTCGGAATGGGCATCCGCTAAAACGAAAAGGGCGCCACCGGGGCGCCCTCAAAGCAGGACTATTGTGCCGGAGGAGGCGTTTGCCCTTCGCCATCGAGCTGCTGGCGCAAGGCCTCGGCCCGGTCCTGGAGCATCTTTTCGAGCGCCGCCTGGCCCGATTGCTGCTTGTTGAGCTCGTCGAAGGTGAGCGCCGCTTCGCCGTCATAGACGGCGGTGAACCCGGCAAGATTGATCGAGACGATCAGATCTTCGTTCTTGCGGTTCTTGGCGATGAGCTTCAGCACCGTGCCCTTTTTGAGCATGTCGATGTATTTCTCATTGACGAATTGCTGGGTCGAGCAGGAGAGCGGGTCGCAAGTGAAATAGTCGGTGCGGATCGGCTTGCCGTCGTCGATCTGCCAATAAAGGCCCATCGGCAGAAGCACGCCAACCGGCACGGCGGCAACAGCGGTCAGCCGCGCCTGCTGGCCCGGATCATCGCGCAGGATGAAAGAGCCCATGAATTGCTTGCCCTGAGTGACGATCACCTGACGCATCAGGCAGGCACGCTTGCCATCGGCGAGCGGGGAACAGACCTTGAGCCAGTTTTGTTCGGGAGGGACCGTTGCCGGCTGCTCGACGGCCGCCGGAGTCGTGGTCGCCTCAGCCTGTGCGAGAGCCGGAACCGCCAGCGAGATGGCGACGATGGCCAGCCCTGCGGCAAGGAGCGATTTGAAGGTCATAGATGGTCCTTGGGGTTCCCGAGCGGCTCGCCGTGACTCTCACGGTCACTTGGCAGTTGGACGCCCTTCAATGAGCGAAATCGGGCAATAACATGGCCGGAAAGGCTTTCCAATTCTTTCATCCGGTAGTGTTGCCCCGCTGCATGACGCCGCCCGGCGTACATTGCGATGGTTCGAATCTGTCAGACTTTTCAGGCGTCAATTTGACCCTACGGGGGTTAAACTCGGGTTGTCTCCTGGCCTTCCGCCAGCTTGGCCATGCGGCTGAGAATGGCGGCGGTCCCCTTGAGCCTTGAAGGCGCGTTGGGCCAGTCGCGGGCAAAGACCAGCTTCTGGTCGGGCTTCAGGCGCACCTGCATGGCCGGGTCGCTGACCATTTGAACGAGCCCGGCAGGATTGGGAAACTCGTTGTTGCGCAGCGTCACGACCGCTCCCTTGGGTCCGGCCTCGACCTTTTCGACATTGGCTTGCCGGCAGAGCGCCTTGACGAGGATGATCTTCAGCAACGCCTCGACTTCGTCCGGGAGCGGGCCAAAACGGTCGATCAGTCCAGCCCCGGCGGCATCGATCTCGCGGGCGTCGGCCAGATCGCCCAACTGGCGGTAAAGCTGCATCCTCAGTTGCAAATCAGGCACGTAGTGTTCAGGAATCATCACCGGCATGCCGAGCGAGATTTGCGGGCTCCACTCGCCCTTTTGCTCGAAGTCGGCGGACCCATCCTTGAGCGAAGCCACCGCCTCCTCGAGCATGGCTTGGTACAGCTCGAAACCGACTTCCCTGATATGGCCGGATTGCTCCTCGCCCAACAGGTTGCCGGCCCCACGAATATCGAGATCGTGGCTCGCCAACTGGAAGCCCGCGCCGAGACTTTCGAGCGATTGCAGCACGCCCAGCCGCCGTTCCGCGGTGTCGGTCAATTTGCGCTGCGGCGACACGGTGAACAGCGCATAGGCTCGCTGCTTGGAGCGCCCGATGCGACCGCGAATCTGGTAGAGTTGGGCAAGACCGAACTGGTCGGCGTGATGCACGACCAAAGTGTTGGCATTGGCGATGTCGAGACCGCTCTCGATGATGGTCGTGGCCAGCAGCACGTCGAATTTGCCGTCGTAGAAATTGTTCATGATGTCGTCGAGCTCGCCCGCCGGCATCTGGCCGTTGGCAATGACGAAGCTCACCTCCGGCACCTGCTCGCGCAGGAACTCGGCGATGTCGGGCTGGTCCTTGATCCGGGGAACAACATAGAAGGCCTGCCCACCGCGATATTTCTCCCGCAACAACGCCTCGCGGATCGACAATGGGTCGAAGGGCGAGATGAAGGTGCGGATCGCCAGGCGATCGACCGGCGGCGTCGCGAGCAAGGACAGATCGCGAACGCCGGTAAGCGCCAGTTGCAGGGTTCGCGGAATGGGCGTCGCGGTGAGCGTCAGTACATGCACATGGGCGCGTAATTCCTTCAGCCGCTCCTTGTGGGCGACGCCGAAATGCTGCTCCTCATCGACGACCAGCAGCCCCAAATCCTTAAAGCTGACGCCCTTGCTTAGGAGAGCATGAGTGCCGATGACGATGTCGACCGTGCCGTCGGCTATCCCTTCCTTTGCCGCTTTCATTTCGGGTGCGGTGACGAGCCGCGAGGCTTGCGCGATGCGGACCGGAAGACCGGCGAAACGCTCTTTGAAACTGCGGAAGTGCTGGCGCGAGAGAAGCGTCGTCGGCACGACGACCGCAACCTGTTTGCCCGACATCGCCACCGCAAAGGCCGCACGGAGGGCAATCTCGGTCTTGCCGAAACCGACATCGCCGCAGACCAGCCGGTCCATGACCTTTCCCGTGGTCAAATCGTCGAAGACCGCCGATATCGCCGTCAGCTGATCCTCGGTCTCCTCATAGGGGAAGCGCGCCGCGAATTCGTCATAGGCGCCCGAAGCAATTTCGACTGGCTCAGCCCTGACCATCAGGCGCTGCGCTGCGATCTTGATCAACTGCTCCGCCATGTCGCGGATGCGCTTTTTGAGCTTGGCCTTTTTGGCCTGCCAGGCGACCCCCCCGAGCTTATCGAGCATCACCTCGCCGCCTTCGGAGCCATAGCGGCTCAAGAGCTCGACGTTCTCGACCGGCAAATAGAGCTTGGTGTCGGCGGCGTATTGAATCTCGACGCAATCATGCGGCGCACCCATGGCCTCGATTTGCTTCAGACCAAGGAAGCGGCCGATGCCATGATCGACATGGACGACAAGATCACCCGCCGCGAGGCTGGTCGCCTCGGTCAGCGCGTCGGAGGCCTTCTTGCGCCGCTGCGGCCGGAGCAGGCGTTCGCCGAGAATATCCTGCTCGGAAAGGACTACGAGATCGGCGGTCTCGAAACCGCTTTCGAGCGGCAGAACGACGAGCGCGGTGGTGTTAGGCGATGTGGTCGCCGCGTCGACCCAGTTTTCGGCTCTGCGCGGATGCGCAAGACCGTGATCGGCGAGCAGCTGCGCCATGCGGTCGAGCGAGCCGTCGGACCAGCAGGCAATGACGGTGCGGCGTTTGCTATGGCTCTCGGTCTTGAGCAGCGCCACCACTGCCTCGAACAGATTAACGTCCTGCGCCTGACGCTCGGCGGCGAAGGAGTGAGCCATGCGGCCCGCTGCATCCTCGGTGCGGGTCTCGTCCGGCAGGGCGAAGGGCGAGAGCTGAATGGCTGAGGCTGCCGCGAGCCGATAGGGGTGGGCGTCGATCTCATACAGCTGGGACGGCGGGACCGGTTTGTAGGGCGCACCGGCCGTCACCTGCTTTTGGGTGCGTGCCGTCTCGCGCGCTTCGTAGTAGTCCCTGACTTGAACCTGGCGATCGGCGAACGCCTCGCGCGCCTGGTCGTCGAAAACCAACGGCGCATCGCCGGTGTAGACGCCAAGTCCGTCAAGATGATCGTAGTAGAACGGCAGCCAATGCTCGTGACCCGGATAGCGCTGCCCGGAGCTGATCGCGCCATAGAGCGGATCGTCGGCGGTGTTTCCGCCAAAGGCGGCATTGTAGCGCGCGCGGAAGCGCTTGATGGTCTCGTCGTTGAGCAGCACTTCGCTCATGGGCGCCAGCGCAACGGATTGCAGCGTCCCAGTGGAACGCTGGGTGTCCGGATCGAAGCTGCGGATCGTTTCGAGCTGCTTGCCAAAAAAATCAAAGCGAAGGGGCGTTTCGAGGCTCGCGGGAAACAGATCCACCAAGCCGCCGCGTACCGCGTACTCGCCCGTTTCGCGGACCGTGGGCACACGCAGATAGCCGTTGAGCGCCGCCCATTGGATGAGCCTCTCGCTATCGACTACCTGCCCTGAGGCAGCGGCGAAACTCATACCCGCGACGATTTCACGGGGCGGCAGCTTCTGAACCAGGGCATTGACGGCGGTGAGCACAATGGCGCCGCGCGTCGTGGGGTCGGCGAGCGTCGACAGCGTCGTCATTCGCGCCGCGATCGTCACCCCATTGGGCGAGACCCGGTCATAGGGCAGGCAGTCCCAGGCCGGCAGGGTAAGGATCGTATGGCCGGGCAGCATAGCCCGCACCACATCCTCCATGCGCTGCAACCGGCGCCCGTCGCGAGCGACGAAGATGGCGGCCACCGTCGCCTCCGGCGCGGCCTTCAGTCGCTCCTCTACCAATTGGGCAAGCACCAGCGGCTGCATGCCGTCGGGCACATTGACGATGGTTCGAGTGGGGCGGGAGTGCTCGGTCATCTTGTCTGCAATCGAAAGGCGATGATGGTGTCGAGGAGTTCGGCATCGACGCTGGGTGGAACCGGCTCCTGTCCCATCACCCAGCTAAGGAGGTCGGTATCCTCCTCGTCCATGAGGGCCTCGAGGCGGTCCAGTTCTGGAGTGCCCAAGCCGCCCAGATGCGCGTCAGCATACGGGCCAAGCACAAGGTCCATTTCCTTGGTACCGCGGTGCCAGGCGCGATAGCGCAATCTGCGCCTGCGCATAGGCAAATCTTCACCGGCTGCTTTTTGGGGCGCCATGAGCGGGGGAGTCTCGGGATTGGTGCCGCACTCCTAGACCTAACCCGCCACGGTGTCATCCCCGACACCAGCGAGAGGCTGGCTTTGCAGCAGGAAATGATGCGCCGCTTTCGCGGAGATGACACTCTCGGTAGGGTTCCGCCATGCCTCGTCCAACCGCCCTCGATCCGCTGTTCCGTTCGCTGCGCTCGATCAAGGGCGTTGGGCCGCAACTGGGTGCGCTGCTCAACCGCTTCTTCGGCACCAATGAAGGCGGCGACGCGATCGCTCTGGATCTTCTGATGCACATGCCGGTCGGCGTGCTCGATCGCCGTCGCATGGAAGGCGTCGTCGGTACTTTCGTCGGCCACATCGCAACGCTGAAGCTCCACATCGACCGCCACCAACCGCCGCCCCGAGGTAAGCCTCACCTCCCCCACCGCGTCTTTACCCATGACGAGACCGGCGAGGTGCAACTGGTCTATTTCCGGGCGCAGGGCGGCTGGGTCGAAAAGGCGTTGCCGGTCGGCGAAGAGCGCTATGTGTCGGGCACGATCGGCTTCTTCAACGGCGAAAAGCAGATCACCCATCCGGACTATGTCGTCGATCCGGATAAGCTCAACACGCTGCCGCTGGTCGAACCCGTCTATCCGCTGACGCAGGGGCTGAGCTCAAAGGCCCTGACCAAGCTGGTCCGCGCGACGCTCGACACCCTGCCCGATCTCCCCGAATGGATCCCCGCCCCGCGCCTCGAACAGTTCCGCTGGCCGAGTTTTCTCGAGTCGATGCGCCGTGTGCATGCGCCGGAGCGGCCCGACGAGGGCGAGGTCTCCGCCCCGGCCCGTATGCGCCTCGCCTATGACGAATATTTCGCCGGCCAGCTCGCGCTGCTTATCGTCCGCTCCACCCTCGTTGCGCCGCGCGGCGTCGCCCGCACATTGACCAGCGAGATCACGGCGCGCGTCGAAGCCGCCCTGCCCTTCGAGCTGACCACGAGCCAGAAGCATGCGTTCGGCACCATCACCGACGATCTCAAGACTGCCACCCGCATGTCTCGCCTGCTGCAGGGCGACGTTGGCTCCGGTAAGACCGTCGTCGCGCTGATGGCGATGGCGGCCATCGCCGAAAGCGGTGCGCAATCGGCGCTGATGTCGCCGACCGAGCTGCTCGCGGCACAGCATTTCCGCACCATCCAGCCGATCGCCGAAGCCGCCGGCCTCGGCGTTGCGCTGCTGACCGGAAAGCAACCTTCCGCTGAACGACGCGCGGCGCTCGAAGGGATCGGCAGCGGGGCGACCAGCATCGTTATCGGCACTCATGCGCTGTTCCAGGCGGGCGTCGAATTCCACAATCTCGGCTTGACGGTCGTCGATGAGCAACACCGCTTCGGCGTCCACCAGCGCCTGGCGCTCAGCGAGAAAGGCGATCACACCGATCTGCTGGTGATGACGGCAACGCCGATCCCGCGCACGCTGGTGCTGACCCATTTCGGAGATATGTCGGTGAGCATTTTGCGCGAAAAGCCGCGCGGCCGGCAGAAGATCGACACCGCAGTGCTGTCGATTGGCGAGTACGACCGCGTCATCGCTCGGCTCAAGGCGCGGATCGACGAAGGCGCGCAGGCGTTCTGGGTGACGCCGCTCGTCGAGGAGAGCGAGCTGCTCGATGTGGTTTCGGCCCAGGACCGCTTCGCCGCGCTGCAACGGGTCTTTGGCGAGCAGGTGGCGCTGGTACACGGCCGGATGTCGAGCGCCGCCAAGCAGGACGCGATGGAGCGCTTTGTGCGCAATGACACCAAGATTCTTGTCGCGACGACCGTGATCGAGGTCGGCGTCGATGTTCCCAACGCGACGATCATGATCGTCGAGCATGCCGAACGCTTCGGGCTTGCTCAGCTACACCAGCTGCGCGGCCGCGTGGGCCGTGGAACGGAGCGCTCGGCCTGCCTGCTGCTCTACAAGGGCCCGCTTGGCGAGGTCGCCCAGGCGCGGCTCGATACAATCAAGGACACCGACGACGGCTTCGTTATCGCCGAGCGCGATCTCGAACTGCGCGGCCAGGGCGATGTGCTGGGTACGCGCCAGTCCGGCATGCCGGGCTATCACCTCGCCGTCCCGGACGTACACCGGCATCTGCTCGAATACGCCCATGATGATGCCAAAGCGGTCCTGCGCGACAATCCAGGGCTCACCGGGCCGGGCGGCGAGGGCATCCGCACCCTGCTCTATTTGTTCCGCAAGGATTTGGCCCTGCCGTTGATCCGGGCGGGGTGACGGCTCGCTATCTATCCAGCATTTCGAACAGCTTGAGAGTCGTTTGCCAGCTGCGGATAGTCATGGACTTGTAAGCGGGGTCCGCGACGATCCGGCTTAATCGGCTCTTCGTGCGCTTGGCGCTCAAACGCTGGCTATATATGACGCCCTTTCCGGGCCAGACGACATCGATCCCCTCCCTGGGATCGAACACTTTCATCGTCTTCGACGCTGCGATCCCCATCAGGAAGATGGCGTCCGAATGATATTTGTTCGGCTGTTCACCGAAGCCGTGCGGCTTGGCGATCACCATTGCCCTGAACTTGGCGCGGCTCAGAACCAACACCCGGATGAGTTCGCTATCAAGCTTGAAGCTTTGCGGAAGAGCCTTCTCGATCTGCCCCTGCAGCGCAGCCGCGTTTTTAGTCGAGTCGAGCACGATGTTGCCGCTGGCGAGTAGCGTCGAGACCCTTGAGCAGCCGAGGCCTTCGACGCATTGCTTCAGCGCCGCCATCGACACCTTGTTCTTGCCTCCGACATTGATGCCGCGAAGGAGAACGACGTATCGGGGCATCGCATTCCTTTTGACGCTTGGCGCTAGTGAAAATGTATCCGGTCTTCGTCGAACTTACCTCGAACTTCAAATATGCGTAGCGCCAATTCTGCGGCCGTCCTAAGCCGAGACCACTGCTCATTCGAGTCAATGAGAAGGTAAAGGGGAGGCAACCGATCAGGCGTGTTTGCGCACACGTCCAAGAAGACGAGATGGAAGTCACGCAGCGCTCTCTGTTCTTCTCGCGAGTAGAGCGGCAGCGGATACTCCGACGAGTGTTTAGGGTTGTACCAATCGTCCCACTGGTTGATCACCTCATTCGGGACGTGAACGTTTGGCGCGGCGGATTGGTACTTCCGTTGCGCGTCAAAAGAACTTGCGAGTTCAAGGTACTCTAATATTCGATTTCTGAGGCGCTGCCTGACGAGCGATCTTGAAACTTCGTCTTGCCCGACAGGGGTCAAACGCTTGCCCTGGCCTCGGACAGAACCTTCAGATCGGCCTGCTTCAGCGTCACGCTTTCCCCGCAGCCGCACTCACCGGTCTGGTTGGGGTTCTTGAAGGTGAAGCCGGACTTGAGGACGTCTTCCTCGAAATCCATCACCGTCCCGAGCAGGAACAATGTTGCTTTGGGCTCGATGAAGACGTGGACGCCCTTGTCCTCGACGTGGTCGTCGCCCTGCGGCGGGGAGGAGACATAATCGAGCGTGTAGGCCATGCCGGCGCAGCCCGCATTCTTGACGCCCACGCGGACGCCGAAGACGGGCTTGTCGCTATCCTCGATGATCTCGTGGATGCGCTCGACGGCGGCATCGGTGAGACTCATGATCTTCAAGGCCATTTCAGACTCTATCGTAATTCAACGATATAATAGACCTACCACCAGTTGAGCGCAACCTGCGCTTCCTCGGACATCCGGCT
>JBDSEK010000050.1:0-16339 GCA_039920085.1 Devosia sp.
AGTAGTTGCGCAGCTTCATCTCGCGGAAAACGCCTTCGCGCTGAAGCTTCTTTTTCAGGGCGCGGAGCGCCTGATCAACATTGTTATCGCGAACAACTACTTGCAAGCGGAGCCGCCCTTCGGAAATGGTCATAAGTGGTTGAAGTGAACGCAAACGCCATAGGCCTTCGCGCCGACCAGCCGAGCTGGTCACCGTGGAGGCGGCTTATAGTTGAAGCGGGGGGGCTTGTCCACAGCCCCGCATCGCAAAAATCGCCTATTTCCGGGGGTTTTTTGCCGTGATGCGGTTCAAATGCCCCATCTTGCGACCGGGCCGCGACTCGGCCTTGCCATAGGCGTGCGGCCGGACCCCTGGGCCGAGCCGCGTCGGGATTGCAGCGATTTCCTCACCAATGAGGTTTTCCATCACGACATCGGCCAGCCGTCGGGGGTCGCCCAGCGGCCAGAGAGCGATGGCTCGAATGTGCTGTTCGAACTGGTCGGCGATACAGACCGCTTCCGTCCAGTGACCGGAATTGTGCACTCGTGGCGCGATCTCGTTGACCAGCAAACTGCCATCACCGAGCACAAAGAATTCGACCCCGAGCACGCCAATGAAGCCAAGAGCTTCAGGGATGGCCGCGGCGTGGGCCTCCGCCTCAGCTGCGGTGGAGGGTGAAATTGCCGCTGGCACCGTTGACGTTGCCAGGATGCCGTTGCGGTGAACGTTTTCGGCCGGCTCGAAAGCGGCGGTCGCGCCATCGGCCCCGCGGGCGATGACAACCGAGATTTCGCGTTCGAACGGAACGAAAGCTTCGAGCACGAGCGGGTGAGGCGCCAGCGCCAAGAAGGCCGCGTCAGCCTGGGCGAGCGAGTTGATTGTGCGCTGGCCCTTGCCGTCATAGCCAAGGCGGGTCGTCTTGAGGACGCCCGTACCGCCAAGATCGGCGAGAGCGGGGGCGAGGTCGGCTTCGGCGTAGATCGGGCGATAGGGCGTGACCGGGATGCCGAGGTTGGCGATGAAGGCTTTTTCGGCCAGCCGATCCTGTGCGATGGCGAGGGCATTGGCACCGGGACGGAGCGGCTTCAGCTCAGCCAGAATTTGGGCGGTGCGCGCCGGGACGTTCTCGAACTCGTAGGTCACGACGTCGACGTGGCTGGCAAAGATCGCGAGGGCATGCTCATCGTCATAGGCTGCGATGGTTTTGCGCGGCGTGACGTCGAATGCAGGGCTGTCGGGATCGGGGCAGTAAATGTGGGTATTGAAGCCGAGCCGCGCGGCAGCCAGCGCCAGCATTCGGCCGAGTTGGCCGCCGCCGAGAATGCCAATGGTTGCGCCTAACGGGAGCGCCTCAGGCATCGAGGGGAGAGCCAGGCACGCGCGCGGTCTGCGCGCTACGGTACTTTTCAAGGGCGGCTTCGATCTTCTTATCGGTCAGTCCGAGGACCGAAGCAGCGAGCAGGGCGGCATTGACGGCGCCCGCCTCTCCGATAGCCAGGGTGCCGACCGGAATCCCGGCCGGCATCTGGACGATCGACAGCAGGCTATCGTGGCCGCTCAGGGTCTTGGTCATCACCGGCACCCCGAACACCGGTAGGCTGGTCATCGAAGCGATCATTCCGGGCAGATGCGCGGCACCGCCGGCCCCGGCGATGATCAACTTGAAGCCTTCATCGCGAGCTCCTTTGGCGAAGGCGATGAGGCGGTCAGGCGTGCGGTGGGCCGAGACGATGCGCGCATCGTAGGCGATCTTGAGCTGGTCGAGTGTTTCGGCGGCGCGCTGCATGGTCGCCCAATCCGACTTGCTGCCCATGACGATCGCGACGGGTATTGTCTTTGGCATGGGCGCGCCCCTAAGCCCCGGAAGCCGGGGCTGTAGCGAAAATAGTCGGCTCGCTCAAGCAATGATGTCGGGCAAGAGGATGTTCTCGAGCTGGACGATGCGGTCTTTGAGGCCCAGCTTGCGCTTCTTGAGTCGCTGCAAAAGCATCTGATCGGCCAGGCCAGAGGCGGTCAATGTGTGGATCGCAGCATCGAGATCGGCGTGCTCCTGGCGTTTTGTGGCCAATTCCAGGCCGAGCGCAACTTCCTGTTCCTTGGTCAGAGGCAGCATCGGGGCCGGTTTGCCTTCGATTTGGGCCGGAACGGCCGGGAGTCGTTAACGCACGGAGTCGAAGATTTACACCAGCTTTTCCACTTCCAAGCGAGGGCGTCGACAAGAGGTGTATTTTTTGTGACCATCGATTCGTCCCCAGAACGGTTGAAGGAGTTGTCATGACGACTGAAGGCCATATCGCGGCACTGGAGCGCCGGCATCGGGAACTCGATCGGCAGATCGAAGACGAAATGAGCCATCTGAGCCACGACGATCTGGTCGTTGCGTCGCTAAAGCGCAAGAAACTTGAGATCAAGGACGAGCTGCAGAAGCTGCAGCAGAGCGCGGCTTAAGTCCGCTCAAGGTCAAATGAATCAAGGCCCGGGCTCCTCCCCGGGCCTTTTTCATTGGGCTCAGGCAGCGGGCGGGAAAAAGGTGCCAACGAAGCCGTCATAGGTCAGCTTGAGGCCGAGCAGCAGGATCAAGACATAAGCGATGCGATAGAACAGAACCGTCGAGATGCGCTTGAGGAGAAAGACGCCGATCAGCATACCGACCAGGCCGACTGGAATGAGCAGCGCCGAAAGTTCGAGATTGGCGACTGAGAGCTGACCGAGAAAGTAAAACGGGACCAGTTTGAGGGTGTTAACGATGGCAAAGAAGAACGCCGTTGTAGCGGCAAAGACCACCGGCTCCATGCGGCGCGGGAGGGTGTAAATCTGGAAGGGTGGGCCGCCCGTGTGGGAGATGAAGCTGGTGAGACCTGCTACGGCGCCCCAGAACGTACCCCAGAGGCGTGATGGTGGAAGACCTTCGAGCTTTTTGCGCAGGGGCAGCAGGGCATCGAGGGTAAAGAGCAGCGTCACAACGCCGACCGCCAACAGGACCTGCGCGTCGGTAACAAATGACCACAATGCCCAGCCCAGGAGTGTCCCAAGCAGGGCGCCGGGGAGCATGATCCTCAGAATGTGCCAGTCGGCGTCCCGCCGGTAGATCCAAATGGCGATCGCATCGAGAGCAAGTAACACCGGCAGCATCGTGCCCGTCGCGTCGCGAGCCGGCATCACTAGCGCCAGGATCGGTACCGCCGCCATGCCGACGGCCCCGATCAGCCCGGATTTGCTGAGCCCGACAAGCAACACGGCCGGGACGGCGATGGCCCAAAACCAGAGATCGAGCATGGATTGGCACTCGGTGGGTGAGGCCGAGGGGTGCGTTGGCCAGGAAGCAATGTCAAGGCGGCCGGACTTGTTGGGTTGCTGTTAACCCTCGGGAAAACGCCAGTGAGACGATTAACCGGCTGTCCTCGCGGTATCCCTAAGATGAGGGCCGGAATTCTCTGTCGACGGACCCGATGGTCGAGCACTGGCAACAACTCATCGGCAATTTCGCCGTTGTCGCGCTGTTCATACTGGCATGGGCGCAGGGGCAATTTCTCGTCAAACGGCTGCGACCCGCCTGGCGTGCGCCGATTTTCGGCGCAGCCATGGGGCTCGGCGCTGTCCTGTCGATGCTGCTCGCCGTGCCGATCGGCGGCGCGATCTTCGACCTCCGGCTGGTGCTCGTCGCAATCGCCGGCTTTTTCGGCGGCCCGCTGGCGGGGCTGGTCGCGGCTGGACTGGCTATCGCTTACCGGCTGTCGGTGGGTGGGTCGGCCGCCATCATCGGTGTGACGTCGATCATCCTGACGTTGTTGATCGGCGTCGGCATCGCAAGGTTGGTCAGGGGTCGGCAACATCCATTGTTCAGCGCCCTTGCGCTTGCCGCCGGCGTGAGCTCGGTGACGCTGGGGATCAGTACGACGCTCAGCCTACTGGGCTCGGGGGAAGTTGGTCCGCTGACGTTCCCAATTGCGCTGTTGAATGGAGCGGCAACGCTGGTGGCGGCGTTCTTCATGCTGCGTCACAGCGCTATCGAGCGCGAACGCTATATGCTGCGGGCGGCGTTCGCCCAGTCCCCGGACGTCCAACATATCAAGACACCACAAAGCAGGTTTGTGGCGGTCAATGCAGTTCTTGCGGAACGGAGCGGCTTTGCCAATCCAGCTGACCTCGTTGGCAAGACCGACTTCGACATCCTCGACGCCAGCTCCGCCGCCGGCAACATGGCGGACGATCTTAAGATCCTGCGTACCGGCCAGCCGAAAATCGATTTCGAAGAGCGGGTGCTGGACGCCCTTGGCGACGAGATCTGGTATCTTTCCTCCAAGGTACCGTTGCGTGACATCGATGGAACGATTATCGGCATCGCCGCCTGGACGCGCGACATAACGGGACGCAAGCGGCTCGAACGAGAAGTTGTGGAAAGCCGCAATCAGCTTTCCTACGTCCTTTCAGAGCTGTCTGACGGTATCGCGATGTTCGACCGGCAGGGTACGCTGGCCTATCGCAACGAGCGCTATGCCAGCATGTTTCCCCGGACAGGTGCCATCCGTCGATCGGGGCAGCACATCCGCGACATTCTCGCCGCGGTCGTCGACAGCGGCGAGCAGGTGGGGGTGCCGACCGAACGGGCCGAGGAATGGATCGACAAGATTGTCGCTTCGCTCAGCGTTGCGGGCGTCGAGGAGGTGCAATTTGTCGACGGAGGGTGGCTACAGATCCGAACGCGCCCCACCAGCGACGGGTCTTCGTTGCTGATCGTTTCCGACATCACCAAGCTCAAGGAGGCCGAGCAGGTGATGTTGGCGATGACCGAGCAGTTGAAGCTGCTTGCCTCGACCGATGGTCTGACGGGCCTCACGAACCGACGCGCCTTCGATCAGGCGCTCGAAACCGAAATGTCGCGTTGCCGGCGGAGCGGTGAGGGGTTGGCGCTGCTGCTGGTCGATGTCGATCGCTTCAAGGCTTACAATGACCACTATGGGCACCAGGCCGGCGACAAGGTGCTGAAGGTCGTGGCGCAATGCCTGACGCAATCGCTGATGCGGCCGGCCGATATTGCGGCCCGTTATGGCGGCGAGGAGTTCGTTGCGATCCTGCCCGGCACAAATGAGGATGGGGCCTACTTCGTTGCCGATGCTTTTCGCGAGACGCTGAGCGGCATGAAGATGCCGCATGTCGGCGGCGACAAGGGTGTCGTGACTGCCAGCGTGGGGCTTGCCATGTTCGAGCCGCGCGATGCCGGAATGAACTCGACCGAGCTGATCCGGCGGGCTGACCAGGCGCTCTACGACGCCAAGGCCGCTGGCCGCGACAGGGTGCTGGGCTGGAGCGCCCGACACAACATCAAGTCCGCTGATGGCCTCAGGGCTTGAGCGCGTTCGAAACCGGCTCCGCTTCGTCGGCGGATTTGTCTTCGGATTTCAGCGTGTTTTCCTCAGCGCGGTCGGCCTGCATCACCTTGTCGAGCAATTCGGTCGAGCGGCGGACAAAGCCGACATAAGCGTCGCGATCGTCGCGCAGTTCATAGGAGTCGCGCAACAGCCGGTCATCGTGGCGCTCGAAGGCACTCGCCAGGCGCCGAGCCTCTTCGGGGGAATGGCCGAGGCCGGTCAGGGCCTTCTCCCCCAGCGCAATCGCGGCTCGGAAGGTCTCACGTTCGAAGGTGTCAACGCCAATGGCCATCAACTGATGGGCATGGCTTCGATCGACGGCGCGGGCGGCGATCTTCACATAGGGGAAATTGCGTCGGATCAGCTCGGCGATGGCGAGAATGCGCTCGCCGCCGGCGACCGCGATGACGATCATCTCAGCTTCGGACGCGCCCGCCGCACGCAGGATATCGAGCCGCCCGCCATCGCCGTAGAACACTTTGACACCGAAGCGCTTGACCAGCTCGATCTGGGCGGGATCGTCGTCGATCAGGGTCATCGAATGGCCCTGCGATCGCAGCAGCCGCGTGACGATCTGGCCGAAGCGGCCATAGCCCAGCACGATGATTTTGCGGCCATGGGTGATGTCGTCTGGAATGTCGGCCGGGGCGCTGGTCTGGGCATTAAAGCGCGGCATGACGAAGCGGTCGAAGAGCAGCAGCAGGAAGGGTGTCACGGCCATCGAAAGAGCGACAACTACGGTGAGCAGTTCGGCATCGCGTGAGGTGAGGCTGCCGGCACTCTGGGCGAATTGCAGGATCACGAAGGCGAACTCGCCGGCCTGGCAGAGCAGCAGGGCCAAAAGCAAGCGATCGGCGATGTGCATGCGGAACAAGGTGGCAAGCCCGTAGAGGACGCCGATCTTGATGAGGATGATGATGCCCGCAAGGCCGATGACGCGAACCGGGTCGGCGACCAAGATCGAGAATGCGATGCCCATCCCCACCGAGATGAAGAACAGGCCGAGCAGGAGGCCCTTGAAGGGCTGTAGTGTGCCCTCGAGCTCGTGCCGGTATTCGCTGTCGGCAAGCAGGACGCCGGCCAAAAACGCTCCAAGCGCCGGGGAGAGGCCAAGGCTTTCGGTGGCGAGCGCGGCACCGATCACCAGGAGCAGGCCCAGCGCCGTAAAGGCCTCCGGCACGCCGGTCATGGCCACCCAGCGCATCAGCGGGTTGATCAGAAAGCGTGAAGCGAGAACGGTGAGAGCGAAGCCGCCGACGATCACGAGGGCTATCCACCAGCCATAGGGATTGGTCACGGCCTCGGCGGCTTCGGCGAGATCAGCCCCAACATTGGGTGCAATGCTGCGCATGGCCGCGAGGACGGGGATGAGCGCTAACACTGGGATGACGGCAAGATCTTGCACCAGTAACGTGACGAGCGTGGCACGGCCGGTGTCGGTGTGCGTAATGGAGCGTTGTTCTACCACCTGCATGGCGATGGCGGTAGAGGACATAGCCAGAGCAAGGCCGATAATGAGGGCGGCCTGCCAACCGAAGCCGAAGGCAAGCACGGCGGCCCCGATCAGCGCGGCGGAGCCGAGCATTTGAGTCAGGCCGAGACCAAGCACTTTGTGACGCAGCCGCCAGAGCTCCATCGGGTGCACTTCCAGCCCGATGAGAAACAGCATGATGACCACGCCGAACTCGGAGACCGAGCGGATAGTGTCGACATCGGTGATCAGGCGGAAACCATAGGGGCCGATCAGGATGCCGGCGACGAGATAGCCGAGCACCGTGCCGAGGCCCGCCGATTTGAACAGCGGCACAAGGCCCACCGAGACGGCGAGGAGGACCAGAATGGCAAGCAAGGGATGTTCAACCATGAATTTCCCCGTGCGCGCCGGGCCTTAGGCGGATCAGTCCTGCTCGGCGGCGTCGCCCTTGAGCGATTTGAGCTTGGAGAAAACCGAGTCGGCGTCGATCGCTTCTTCCTGCTCGGGGCGGCGCGTCGCGTCGGGGGGTTGAGCCGTATTGGTGCCCGTGCGCCCATTGGCGCTGGCCAATGCTTCCTCGGCGGTCAGAAGCATGGTGCCCTGATCGGCCTCATCGGGCGAGATCTGGCCCTTACTGGCGCGCTTGACCTCGAGATCGAGGTCGATCTGGCTGCAGAGCCCAAGGGTTACCGGGTCCATGGGCTGAATGTTGGTCGAATTCCAATGCGAATTGTCACGCACCGAATCGATGGTCGACTTCGTCGTCCCGACCAGGCGCATGATCTGCGCGTCCTTCAGTTCGGGATGGTTTCGCAACAGCCAGCGGATGGCGTTGGGGCGCTCGTTGCGGCGCGATATCGGCGTGTAGCGCGGGCCCTTGCGCTTGGTGGCTGCGACCCGCACTTTGGGCTCGGAAAGCTGCATGTGGTAGGTCTTGTCGGCTTCGGCCTTTTCGATCTCGTCCCGGGTCAACTGGCCGTTCTGGACCGGGTTCACACCCATGATCCCGCCGGCGACGTCACCATCGGCGACGCCCTGCACTTCGAGCGGATGGAGCCCGCAAAAGGCCGCGATCTGTTCGAAGCTGAGGGAGGTGTTGTCGACCAGCCAGACGGCGGTGGCTTTGGGCATCAGCAATGGGGAGACCATGATAAAACTCGCTTTCCGGCGCGGCCGGTTTCACCCGGCCGCCCCGCCTCTGGCACGATGCTGAGGGGGACTGGCGGCCTATATACGGCCAAAACCAGCCATATTCAACGTAGTTGTCGGGCGCCGAACGGAGTCACCAGCACGATTTTGCCGAAATGGGCGCGCTCCTCCATGGCGCGATGCGCTTCGGCTGCCTCAGCCAGCGGAAATTGCCGGATGAGGGGGCGGGGCACGCCCGGGTCACTAATCGCGGTCCAGAAATCGCGGCGGAGCCGCGCGGCGATGGCGGCTTTGGTTTCGGGCGATTGCGGGCGGAGCGTCGAGCCGGAAATGGTCAGTTGTTTGGCGACGAGCTTGTTGAGCGGCAGAGTGGTGTCGCCGCCACTGAGGGTTGCCAGCACGACGATGTGGCCGGAGCGAGCAGCGGCATCGATGTTGCGCGCGCTCATCGCTCCGCCTTGCATGTCGATGATGCGGTCGGCGCCGCGGCCATCTGTGAGTTCCCGGGTGCGGGTCACGACATCCTCCAGATCGTGACGGATCGCGACGCGGGCGCCGAGCCTCAGCACGTAGTCCGCCTTGGCTTCCGATGAGACCACCGCGATCGGGTCAGCACCGAGGATCTTGCAGAGCACGATGGCCGCGCCGCCGATGCCGCCGGCCGCGCCGTGGATGAGCACGCTCATACCGGGTTGGAGCGCGGCACGTATGATCAGGGTCTGGGTGAGGGTGAACCAGCATTCGGGCAAAGCGGCGGCATCGGTGAGCGTCCAGCTTCGCGGGAGCGGGAGCACCTGGCCGGCGGCAACAGCAACATATTCGGCATAGCCGCCGCCACTGGTGAGCGCCACGACCTGGTCGCCGATCTGCCACTCCCCCGCCGCCTCGACAATTTCACCCGAGACCTCAAGGCCGAGCAATGGCGAGGCGCCGGGAGGCGGCGGGTAGTCACCACGGCGCTGAGCAAGATCGGGGGCGTTTACGCCTGCCGCCGCTATGCGGATCAGCACCTCGCCTGGCCGGGGCGTGGGGACGGAGGTGTCGACGGAGTGGAGCATCTCAGGGCCGCCGGGCGCGGTAGCGGCAATGGCGTTCATGGATCGCATATCGGGTAGTTGAACGCGCGCACGCTTGCCCCGCAAGCCGAGGGGGATAGAATTCCGTCCAATCAGTGGGAAGGAACACCACATGTTCGACGACGACGATGTGAAAAAGCCCAAGGCGCACGAAATCGGCATGGCGCTCGATGCGATGTCGGTCGAAGAGCTTGCCGACCGCATTGTCTTGCTCGAGAGCGAGATTGCGCGGATCAAAGCGATGATCGGCAGCAAACAAAAACACAAGAACGAGGCGGCGTCGGTGTTCAAAATCTGACGCTGGCCGTCGGAAATTGTGCTGGAAGCCGGGCCATGCCGGTTTCATCCGGCCTCCGGCTCCCGTGAACGCGAGATAAATGAGCGGATCAGTGGAGGTTCAAGACTGACGGATCAGAAGCCCACACCATGAGCTGGGGGCTCGGGCGCGGATGCGCCGGTTTGAAAGGTATGAAAAATGTTGAGGTTCATTCTGACCCTTTCGGTCCTCGCGATGACCGCATCGCTTGTTCTTTCCAATAGTGCTGCGATGGCAAGTATCGCTTGAATTCGACGATCGCTGACGACGCTGGGACGATATTCCAGTGATGAGAGCAGGGGCCTCGCGACAAGCGCGGCCCCTTTCGTTTGTGCCAGTGCTCTCAGCGACGGCGAGCCGATTGAGCGGCAATTTGGATCGGTTTCGTGAACCGACAATAAATGACGTGATCACCAGACGTTCAAAGGAAGGGGATCAGAAGGCCGCCCGACAAGTCAGGGGGCTTGGCGCGAGGCGCCGCAACAAAGGACTTTGAAAATGAAGATCTCTATCAAGTTGGCGGCGCTGACATTGGCCGCACTGACGCTGAACTCGACTGCCAGCCTTGCCGGCGGTCTGTTGCTCAACCATCCGGTGTTTATCGACCAGCCGCGCGGCGAACCCACGACCGAACCCGGCGGTGGCCGGGGCGACGGCGAATGGCATGTCGAACATGACGAACCGCCCGTGCGCGGCGGACCGGATGGCGCCGTGGTGGAGGTCTCTCACCCAGTGTTGACGGTCAGTCCGTACGCGGTCGAGTGTATTGTTTGGCCGAACACTTTCGAGAGCGGCGCGGCCGAGATCTGGTTCAAGAACACTGGCACCAAGACCATTCCCGCCGGGTCGATCATCACCGTCAAATATTCCGATGGCACGACGGAGCAGGTCGAGATCACCCAGGATTTGGTGCCGGGCGCCAGCCAGGGGATCAAGGGTTCGAAGGCCATGAGTGCCGGTGGGTTCAGCTGCAAGGCGACGCTTAAGGTCAAAAAGCTGGGCCTCTTCAACCCGACGATCGGGCACTGAGGTTCGGATCAGAACGCGGGCAGGGCCTGCGACAGCGTTCCACCGATGCGAACGGGACTCACCGACAGTGTGAGTCCCGTTCTGCTGTCGGTCTCAATGGCGACGCCGCACAGGGTGGCTTCGCCCTCTGCGGGCGTGAAGCGGTTCTGTGGAACGCCGGTAAGGAAGCGGTTGAGCGGCTCGTCGATTTCGACTCCGATGATCGAATCGAAATCGCCGCACATGCCGGCATCGGCCATCAATGCCGTCCCGGATTTGAGGATGCGTTGATCAGCGGTCGGAATGTGGGTGTGGGTACCGACGACGAGGCTCGCTTTGCCATCGAGGAAAAAGCCCATCGCCTGGATTTCGGAAGTGGCTTCGGTGTGGAAATCGACGATAACAGCATCGGCCTGCTCGCCGAGCGGGCAGGCGGCAATGGCGGCTTCGACGGCGCGGAATGGATCGTCGGCAGGATCCATGAAAACGCGGCCCAGCGCGTTGACGACCAGCACGCGGTGGCCGTTGCGGCCGGTGATAAGATTAGCGCCCGATCCGGGCGTGCCCGGTGGCATGTTGATGGGGCGGATGAGGGTCGGCGCGCGGCCGATATAGGTCAGAGTGTCGCGCTGATCCCAGGCATGGTCGCCTAACGTAACAGCGTCAGCACCGGCGGCCTTAAGCTCGGCGAAATGGTGCTCGGTCAAGCCGCGGCCATGGCTGGCATTCTCGCCATTGATGACGACGAAATCAAAGCCGTATTGGACAATGAGGGCCGGGAGACGCTCGCCGACCGCATCGCGCCCGGCACGGCCGACGACGTCGCCCAGAAACAGCAGCTTCATGCGGCGGCACTTGGGAAGTGTCGTACGCCCTTTTCGGTGACGATGGCGTCGAGCGGGATGTCGTGGGCGTCGCGCGGGATCTCGGCGATTTCCTGCGCGGCGAAGGCGAGTCCGACCAGGCGCGGCTTCTTGCTCAGCCGGGCGAGGGTGCGGTCGTAATAGCCGCCGCCATAGCCAAGGCGCGTACCCCTGGCGTCAAAGCCGAGCAATGGCATGACGATCAGGTCGGGTTCCACCTGCGGCGCCAGCTCGGCGGGGGCGAGGGTGCCGAACCCGGCCTCGTAGAGCGACGCGCCCTGTTCCCAGAGGCGAAGCTCGAGCGGCTCATCGTCGCCGATCACGACCGGCAGACAGACGGGCTGTAGCGTATCCATCAAGCGGATGAGGATGGGCTGGCAGTCCATCTCGTCCTTGATGCGCCAGTAGCCAGAAACGATTTCGCCCGGGGCCAGCACGATGCCGGAAAAGAAGTGATCGGCGGCAGCTTTGGCGGCGCCAGCGCGGGTGGAGTTTAAGATGGCGGCGCGAGCGGCTTGCGCCTTGATGCGGAGGGCCGCCTTCTCGTCTTCGATCCGTGGGTCCGCCATCAGAAGTGATGTTTCGTTTCAGTCGAAACATCCCTCCTGTCGGTTTTCTTTTGCGCGTCGCGATCTCGCAAAACCGGCATCCACTTTTGCGCGCGACTGCGCTGCCTCACAATTCAGGTGCCGCCCTGGCCGTGGGATATTCGATCCCGGGAACCTACTTACGTAGGTGGGCGCCGTGTGTCCGAACCCACGGGTCCGGTCAGGGACAGCTCCCTTAAGGATCGATAAGGCCCCGGGGATGTGATGATCCGCACGCACCGGGCAGCCCGGTGAATATAGGCGCGATGGAGGCGGTACGCAAATCAGAGAAGCGATGCGTCGTTGACGGCATGGTCCGGCCCGAGCCCGGGCCATGTCGTGGGCGAGATTGTCAAAGACTGTCCGACAGTCAGGTGGTGGCGGGCGCCCCGGCCTCGTCTATGGCGCTGGCGATCGATTCGACCCGCCGCGCCGCCTCCGCGAGGCGCTGCGAGAAACCCCGCTCCATGGCTTCTGCCTCGATCGTGAGGTCGCGACCAGCGGAGGTTAGCTCGGTGACACCGGCCTTGAGCGTCTCGATATTGCGCTCGGCTTCGGCGAGTTCATCCATCGCGGCGAGCCCGGCCATGACCAGCAATCGGCTATCGCCGACCTCCCCCAGACTGGCGCGGAGCTTGGCAACTTTGGCGTCAAGGCGCGACGCCAGGCCGAGCAGGTGCTCTTCCTCGCCCTCTTCGCAGGCCATGCGATATTTCTTGCCGTCGACTTCGACATTTACATCGGGCATCTATTTCACCAGCACGCCGCGGACAGTTTCCATTACGCCGACGAGACGGCGCGCCACTTCGGCGGCACCCTCGTCGAGGCGGCTTGCACGGGCGGTCATCCGGTCGAGATCAGCGGCAAAACGGGCACGCTCGGAGAGCAGTCGCTGCATTTCAGCGTCGCTGCGGGTCTGGGCGCGCGCGCGCCGGCCGAGAGTGTCGGCGCTCGCCTCGAGCCGCGCCATGGCCCGGTCCAGCCGAGCAGCGGCGGCTTCGTAACTTAGTTCGTCATCAGCCATGGGATGTCCCGTGAATCACCCGATTGCAACGCGCAGTATAGACCTTCGGGGCGGGAGGCCAACCGGCTGTCATTGACAGGCAAAGTGAACCTGTTAAGCCTCACGACCGCCCGGGACGAGGCCATTTTCGGCGCCTGCGGCCGCCTCACCCAGCCTCACCAAACGAGCGGATTCCATGACCAATTCCAAGTCTCAAGACGAAATGGCCAATGCAATTCGCTCGCTCGCCATGGATGCGGTGGAAAAGGCCAATTCCGGTCACCCCGGCCTGCCCATGGGCTGCGCCGATATCGCCACGGTGCTGTTCACCAAAATCATGAAATTCGACGCGGCGCACCCGGAATGGCCGGATCGCGACCGGTTCGTGCTGAGCGCCGGGCACGGGTCGATGCTGCTCTACGCATCGCTCTATCTATTGGGTTACGAGGACGCGACGATCGATCAGGTCAAGAATTTCCGGCAGCTCAACTCGAAGACTGCCGGGCACCCCGAATACCACTTCCTCAAAGGTATCGAGACGACGACGGGGCCGCTGGGGCAAGGTATCGGCAATGCCGTCGGCATGGCGGTGGCGGAAGCCAAGCTTGCCGCCGAGTTCGGCAAAGATCTGGTGGACCATCACACCTGGGTCCTGGTGGGCGATGGTTGCCTGATGGAGGGAATCAGCCAGGAAACGATTTCCTTGGCCGGGCACCTCAACCTCAACAAGCTGACGCTGATTTGGGACAATAACGGCATCACCATCGACGGCAAAGTTTCCAATGCCGACTCGACCGACCAGATCAAGCGGTTCGAGGCCTCGGGCTGGAACACTATTGCAATCGACGGACACGATCAGGCGGCGGTCGAGAAGGCGCTGCTCGATGCGCGCAAAGCGACACGGCCATTGCTGATTGCGGCCAAGACTACCATCGGCTTCGGCGCGCCCAAGAAGGCGGGGACGGAGAAGGTGCATGGCAGCCCGCTGGGGGCGGAAGAGCTGGCGGCGGCCAAGGAGAAGCTCGGCATTACCTATCCGGCGTTCGAGATCCCGAAGGACACGCTGGAGGTATGGCGTGCCGCGGGCAAGCGCTGGGCCAATGCGTTCGGCGACTGGCAGGGACGGTTTCTCGCCTCGGATAAGCGGGCCGAATTTGAGCGGCGCATCAAGGGCGAGCTGCCGGCGGATTATGCCCAGGCGGTGATGGCCTATAAGAAGAAGCTTGCTTCCGACAAGCCCAAGGTTGCGACGCGTAAATCGAGCCAGATGGCGCTCGATGTCATCAACAAGGTGGTTCCCGAGACGGTGGGCGGCTCGGCCGATCTCACTGGCTCAAATCTCACCAATACAGCCGAGACGCTGCCTTTTACCGATCGCGACCGCAGCGGCCGCTACATGCGCTATGGCATTCGCGAGCATGGCATGGCGGCGATCATGAACGGCATCGCGCTGCACAAGGGTCATATTCCCTATGGCGGCACGTTTTTGGTGTTCACCGACTATGCGCGACCGGCGATCCGGCTCAGCGCCATCATGGGACAGCGCGTGATCTATGTGATGACCCATGACTCGATCGGCCTGGGCGAGGACGGACCCACGCATCAGCCAGTCGAGCATCTGGCGGCGCTGCGGGCCATCCCCAATCTCCTGGTGCTGCGCCCCGCCGATGCAGTCGAGACACTGGAGTGCTGGCAGATCGCACTCGAGACAAGGGACCGGCCATCCATCCTGGCGCTGTCGCGGCAGAATCTGCCGGCGCTGCGGACGACCCATGTGGCGGACAATCTGAGCGCCAAGGGCGGCTATGTGATTGCGGGCGACAAGACGGCCGACGCGGTGGTCTTCGCGACCGGCTCGGAGGTTGCCATCGCGGTCGAGGCGCTGTCGCTCCTCAAAGAGAAGGGCATCTCGGCCAAGGTGGTCTCGGTGCCGTCGCTCGAAACCTTCAGCGGACAGCCAGATGCCTACAAGACCGACGTGATCGGCAAGCCTAGGGCGCGGGTGGCCATCGAGGCGGGGATAGAGCTCAGCTGGAACAGACTGCTGGGCGAGAGGGGGCGCTTCGTCGGAATGCATTCGTTCGGCGCCAGCGCCCCGGCTGAGGCGCTTTACGAGCATTTCGGCATCACCGCCAAGGCAGTGGTTGAAGCCGTCATGGCGCAGTTGTAAGACCCGCCGTTCTTCTCAGGATTCCAAGGAGCCGTTATGGCCGTTCGCGTCGCAATCAATGGGTTTGGCCGCATCGGGCGCAACATTTTGCGCGCTATCGTCGAGGGTGACCGCGACAGCGAGATCGAGGTGGTTGCGGTCAACGATCTGGGGCCGGTCGAGACCAATGCGCATTTGCTCCGCTATGACAGCGTGCACGGGAAATTTCCGTTCGAGGTGAAGGTCGAGGGCGACCGGATTTCGACCGATCGGCAAACCTTCAAGGTTACGGCGGTGAAGGATCCGGCGCAGCTGCCGCATAAGGAACTGGGCGTCGATATCGTGCTCGAATGCACGGGCATCTTCACCAGCAAGGAGAAGGCGTCGGCGCATCTGAGCGCGGGGGCGAAGAAGGTGATCGTCTCGGCGCCGGCCGAGGGGGCGGACCTCACGGTAGTCTACGGCATTAATCACCATAAGCTCGGCAAAGAGCACGTGGTGATTTCGAACGGCTCGTGCACCACCAACTGCCTCGCACCGATGGCGATGATCATGAACGAGCTGGTGGGCATCGAGAAGGGCATGATGACCACCATCCATTCCTATACTGGTGACCAGCCGACGCTCGACACCATGCACAAGGATCTCTATCGCGCCCGTGCCGCGGCGCTGAGCCAGATCCCGACCTCGACCGGTGCGGCCAAGGCCATCGGGCTGGTGCTGCCCGAACTCAAAGGCAAGCTCGACGGCATTTCGATCCGCGTGCCGACTCCCAACGTGTCGTTGGTCGACCTGAAATTTATCTCCAAGCGCGCGACGACGCCGCAGGAAGTGAACGACGCGCTGATCACGGCGAGCGAAGGCAAGCTCAAAAACATCATGACGTTCACGCATCACCCGCTGGTGTCGTCGGACCTCAACCACGACCCGCATTCGGCGACGATCCTGCTCGATCAAACCAAGGTGCTCGATGGCAATTTTGTGAACATCATGGCCTGGTACGACAATGAGTGGGGCTTCTCGAACCGCATGTGCGACGTGACCGTGGCGTTCGCTAAGATGCTTTAGGGCGAACTAATGAACCTTTGGCTAGCGCTGACCTTTGTTGCACTCGTCGCCATTGGTATTGTGGCCTTCTTCTGGCGTTCGACGCGCATCCCCACGGACGGCGGGTCTGAAAGTTCAGGCATCGACAACAACATCAGCGGCGGGTCGGACGGCGGTGCCGATTGACCGTCAGGCGTCGATCGTCACGGCATCCGCCGATCTCTTGCCTGGGCCGTGATAGACGGCCTCGACATTGTGCCCGTCCGGATCGAGCAAGTACGCGGCGTAGTAGCCGGGGTGATATTTTCGCTCGCCCGG
>JBDSEK010000051.1:0-3143 GCA_039920085.1 Devosia sp.
TCGATGCGCAAATGCGTCATGCGGATGCGGTCGCGGATCTCGACCGCGAAATGGCTTTGCCCGTCAATGATCTCGAGCTCGGTCAGCCGCACATCGGCCTGAGGATTGGTACCGTAGGTTATGACCCGGCGATCGCGCACCAGCCCCACCATCTCCTGAACCACGGGGTGGTCGGTGCACATCACGGCAAAGCCATAAAATGGCACGTTCTCGACGAAGTTGAGGAAGGCCCGTTTGACGTGCTCGAAATCCTTGTAGTGATCGAGATGTTCTGCATCGATATTGGTGACCACTGCGACATCGGCCGGTAGCTTGACGAAAGTCCCGTCGCTCTCGTCGGCCTCGACAACCATCCACTCGCCATCGCCGAGCCGCGCATTGGTCCCATAGGCATTGATGATGCCGCCATTGATCACCGTCGGATCGTAATTGGCCGCGTCGAGCAGCGTTGCGACCAGCGTCGTCGTCGTGGTCTTGCCATGCGTGCCGCCGACAGCGATGGCGTTCTTGAACCGCATGATCTCGGCCAGCATCTCGGCGCGGCGCACAACCGGCAGGCCGCGCGAGCGCGCGACGGCCAGTTCAGGATTGCCGCGCTTGATCGCCGATGAAATGACTACGACTGCAGCGTCGCGCAAATTCTCGGCCTTCTGCCCGATTGCGACGTCTATGCCCATGGCTCGCAGGCGCTGCACATTAGGATTCTCGGCACTGTCGGAGCCATGCACCTTGTAGCCCTGATTGTGCAAGATTTCGGCGATGCCGCTCATGCCGATGCCGCCGATCCCGACGAAATGCACCGGACCAATATTGCGCGGCATCTTCATGGTCTTTTCTCCCTGCCCGCGAGACTCTCTGCCAAATCGGCGAGTTGTTCCACTGCCCGTGGCTGGCCCAGCGCTCTGGCCGCTGCCGCGGCGGCCTTGAGCCTTGTGGGATCGCCCAGCAACTCGGTCAAGCGCGTGGCGAGCGAAAGCGGCGAAATCTGGGCCTGTTCCAGGATCCAGCCGCCTCCGGCCGCTTCCATGACCAGCGCATTGTTGCGCTGATCGGCATCGAGCGCCCCCGGCAGCGGCACAAGGATCGCCGGCCGCCCCAATACCGCGAGCTCGGCGATGCTCGAAGCGCCCGAACGGCAGATCACCAAATGGCACTCCGACATCCGCTCCGGCAGATCGGCAAAGAACGGCTGCAGTTCGACATTCACATGTGCAGCGCGATAGGCGGCGGCGACTCGGTCGAGATCCTCGGGCCGGCATTGCTGCGCGATGCGGAGCCGCGCGCGCAGTTCTGCCGGCAACTCCGCAATGGCCGGCGGCAGGAAATCCGCAAAGGCTCGTGCCCCCTGGCTGCCGCCGAACGCGACCAGCCTGATTGGACCATCCGCCGTCAATTCGGGATAGGGCGTCAAAGCCACGGCGCGCACCCTGTCGCGAACCGGATTGCCGGTGAGCACCGACTTGCTTGCGAAGGGCTCGGCATATCTGGTCTTGCCGAAGCTCAGTGCGATCTTGCTGGCCCAGCGCGCCAGCGCGCGATTGGCCCGGCCCATCACCGCATTCTGCTCATGCAACAGTCCGGCGATGCCGGACAGTCGCGCGGCGAGGAATGGCGGAAAGATCGGGTAGCCACCAAAGCCGACAACTGCATCGGGCTTGACCCCGCGCAATTTCCCCCAAGCGACCATTGTGCCCCAAAGGATCGTGAACGCCGCACCCGCGAATTTCAGCGGGTTGCCGATCGACGGCGTCGCCGACGGCACGATATGCGTCTCGCGCGCCGGAAAGTCGCGACCATACTCGCCGGCACGATGATCGGTCATCAAATGGAGGATGTGGCCGCGGCGGCGAAGTTCCTCGGCCAGCGCCATGGCCGGGAAGAGATGCCCTCCCGTGCCGCCCGCCATCAGGACGAAGACGCTCATTCGGCCGGTACGGGGATCGCGCCGCGATAGGCCGGCAGTCCCGTCGCCATCCGTTCTTCAGGGCGCTTGCGCGTCAATGCCAGCATCAGTCCCATGCCGAAGGCGATGGCGATCATTGAGGTGCCGCCATAGGAGACGAAGGGCAGCGTCATCCCCTTGGGGGGAATGAGATTGAGGTTGACCGCCAGATTGATTGCGCATTGGAGCCCGAATTGTATCGCCAGCGTCGATGCGGCGAGGCGGGTAAAGAGGCTCGTCTGTTGCTGCGCCCCGCTCAGCGCTCGTACCACGATGAAGCCGATCAGCGTCACGAGGCAAAGGCAGAACAATATGCCGAATTCGCCCGCCGCGGCGGAGAACACATAGTCGGCATGTGCGTCTGGAATGACTTTCTTGGCCAGCGACTCTCCCGGGCCGCGGCCGAACCAGCCGCCTTCGAGCAGCGAGTTGAGCGCCTTGTCGACCTGGTAGGTGTTACCGCCTTCTGGGTTGAGGAAGCTGTCGATGCGCTTGGCGAAATGTGGGAACATCATATAGGCGCCGAACAGCAGCCCGACGCCCGACGCCATCAGCCCGGCGATCAGAAACCACGAAATGCCGGAGAGAAACAGCAGCCCCGCCCACGTCGCGAGCACTAGCGCCGTTTGGCCGATATCGGGCTGCAACAGCAGCCCGGCGACAATGGCGCCCATGATCGCGGTGGCGATGAGGCGCGCCGGCACCCCCCTTTGCTGCATGCTCTCGGCGAACAACCACGCGCCGATCACCGCAAAGGCAGGCTTCACGAATTCCGATGGCTGGATGGTGTTGCCGGCAAAGCTGATCCAGCGGCGCGCGCCCTTGACTTCAACGCCCAGCTTCAGCGTCAGCCACAGCATGGTGATCGACGCGACCAGCACAGCCAGCGCGACGAAACGAGCCTGACGGTGCCCGAGGAACGACGTGGCGATCAGCACCGGCAGAGCCAGCAGCCCGAACAGCGCGTGACGGATGATGAAGTGCCACGGCCCAAGGCCCAGCCGCTCCGCCACCGGCGGGCTAGCCGCAAAGCTCAGCACCATGCCGACCAGCAGCAGGAGGATAAGGGCAATGAGCAATTGCCGGTCAACCGTCCACCACCACTCGGCGAGCGGAGTCTTCCTGTCGCGTGAAAACATGCCTGTGCCGCCCGGCCCGGCGGCTCCCTGCCCGATCGTCGCGGCGAGTCTATCGCCTTGCT
>JBDSEK010000052.1:0-12351 GCA_039920085.1 Devosia sp.
GCACCATGCCGTCGACATCGCCGTCGAGGCCAACGAAGAGGCCGAATTCGGTCTTGTTCTTGACCTCGCCCTCGATGGTCGAACCGACCGGGAACTTCTCGGCGAAGCTCTCCCACGGATTGGCGAGAGTCTGCTTGAGGCCGAGCGAGATACGACGCTTTTCGGGATCGACCTCGAGCACCATCACTTCCACTTCCTGCGAGGTGGAGACGATCTTGCCGGGGTGGACGTTTTTCTTGGTCCAGCTCATTTCCGAGACATGGATCAGACCTTCGATGCCCGGCTCGAGTTCAACGAACGCACCATAGTCGGTGATGTTGGTGACGCGGCCCGAGAATTTGGCACTGAGCGGATACTTCGCCTCGATGCCGTCCCACGGATCGGCCTGGAGCTGTTTCATACCCAGGCTGATGCGGTGGCTCTCATGGTTGATGCGGATGATCTGCACCTTGATGGTCTCGCCGATCGAAAGCACTTCGGTCGGATGATTGACCCGGCGCCAGGCGATGTCGGTGACGTGCAGCAGGCCGTCGATGCCGCCGAGGTCAACGAACGCACCATAGTCGGTGATGTTCTTGACTACGCCGTCGACCACCTGGCCTTCTTCGAGCTGCTGGACGATTTCGGAACGCTGTTCTGCCCGACTCTCTTCGAGGATGGCACGGCGCGACACGACGATATTGCCGCGACGCTTGTCCATTTTGAGGATCTGGAACGGCTGCGGCACATTCATCAATGGGCCGATATCGCGGATCGGGCGGATATCGACTTGCGAGCGCGGCAGGAAGGCAACGGCGCCTTCGAGGTCGACGGTGAAACCGCCCTTGACCTGGTTGAAAATGATGCCTTCGACACGCTCGTTCTTGTTGTACATCTCTTCAAGCTTGACCCAGCTCTCTTCCCGGCGGGCCTTTTCGCGGCTGAGCACGGCTTCGCCGAGCGAGTTCTCGACGCGGTCGACATAGACCTCGACTTCCGAACCGATTTTGATGGTGCCGTCGCGGCCGGCAGCGCCGAATTCCTTGAGGGCGATGCGGCCCTCGGTCTTCAAGCCGACATCGATAATGGCCAGATCCTTTTCGATCCCGACCACGATGCCTTTGACGACGGCGCCTTCCAGCGGCTCGTTGTCATTGAACGAGTCCATCAACAGGGACTCGAAATCTTCTTTCAGTGCGGTTTGGGTTGCCAAACTTGTCTCCGATGCGCCCGGCGGTTGGTGTGAGGGGCTCGGCGTCCCATCGTCTTGGCCAAAACCAAAACGATCCGGTGCGCGGGGCGCGAGCCAACGTATTTGATGGATGTCCGGGCCGGGCCAAATACGATGCCGAAGGGGTGGTCTTGGAAGGTTGGATTAGGGCCTTGTGGAGCCCGCCTTCTTCGCCATAACCCCGTCGACAAGTGCGACGGCTGCGCGGAGTGCGGTTTCTATATCCAAACGCGTGGTATCGAGCAAGTGGGCATCGGGAGCGGGGTAAAAGCCGCCATGCGGGTTGCCGCGGTCGCGCGCGTCACGTTCTTCGATCTGGTGGTAGAGGGCGTAGCGATCGACGTGCAGCCCTTTGCCTTCGAGCTGGCGGGCGCGGCGCTCCATGCGGGATTTGCTGTCGGCTTCGATGAACAGCTTCACATCGGCGTCGGGGCAGATGACGGTACCGATATCGCGGCCGTCAAGGACGGCGCCGCCAGGGCGATGGGCAAAATCGCGCTGATATTGACGCAATGCCTGCCTTACGCCGTCGATGATCGCAACCTTGCTTGCCAGCGCGCCGGCATCGGCAGTGGTCAATTGTTCGCGGTCGCGCAGATGGCCGGCATCAAGGGCCGCAGCCGCCGCGATGGCGCGCTGTTCAAATTCGGGCGTATCGACCGCGTCGCGCGCCGCCCAGCCAACGGCGCGATAGAGCAGACCGGTATCGAGATGCGGCAAGCCATAATGGCGGGCAAGACCCGCGGCGAGCGTGCCCTTGCCTGAAGCCGCTGGTCCATCAACGGCGATGATCATGGCGAGGCTCCGGACGCCGAGCTGGGTGAGACGCGCTGGACCGGCCTAGCATGCGCTCCCGGCGCGCGCCAATCGCGCCCGCGAAGGCAATGCATTTTGCGTTGACAGCCTCTAGCTTTGCCCCTAGAGCGCCTATCCCGATGAGCCGGGCCGTGGCCGATTTTCCGCGGATGTCCGGCGCTTGCTTCCGAGCCCGGATGGCAGGTGGTGCGGGAGCCCGCAATTTCGTGAAACAGAGGTTCGAACCTTGGCCAAAGACGTTCGCGGTACCAAACGTGAAGACCCCGAAACCGGCAAGAAATTCTACGATCTGAACAAGGATCCGATCGTGTCGCCCTATACGGGCAAGTCGTATCCGCGCTCCTATTTCGAGCAGACTGCTCCCAAGAAGGCAGCAGCGCGCGAAGAGGAAGAGGAGGAAGAGGTCGAGGAAGTGGTCGAGGCGGTCGCGCCTGGCGCACCCGAGATCGTCTCTCTGGAAGAGGCGGACGCCGAGGAGGCTGGCGCCGAGGAAGAAATCCCTGAGGTCGAGGAAGTCGAGGAAGCCGAGGATATCGGCGAAGACGACACCGATGCCTTCCTCGAGGAAGATGAAGACGAGGACGAAAATCTCGATTTCGACGTCGGCGGTGGCGACGAGCGTTGAGCGCAGAAGCGTCTTGCACCCGCGCAGGCTCTGCACTAGACATCACCGCGCTTCAGCGACTGCTGCTGAAGCTTCCCAAGGGACTCACGGGGCCATAGCTCAGTTGGGAGAGCGTCTGAATGGCATTCAGAAGGTCGTCGGTTCGATCCCGATTGGCTCCACCAGTCCCTGATGTGATCGAGGCGCCCGCGAGGCGCCTTTTTCATTTCTCGGATGCGGCAGCTCATCCCGTAGGTCCGTTCATCGCCGCTTCAGCCTTGCGCATGCAGGCTCCTAGCATGCCTCAGGAGGGGATCATGCTGAAGTCTATCGCCTTGGGATTGACCATCGCCGCGCTGCTCGCTGCGCCCGTGCTCGCCAAGTCGCAGAAGATCAAGCCCAACGATATGGGCCAGGTCGAGTTCTCGACGCCGTCGGGCAATATCGGCTGCATCTACACGCCTGAAGGCGGCACCGATATTTATCAGCCGGTCGACGGCGGTCCCGAACTCAGCTGCGATCGGGTCGAACCCGATTATGTCAATGTCCTGCTAGGGCCGGCTGGCGAGGCAGGCGCAACCGAGGATCCGGGCGAGCAATCGTGCTGCGGCGCGACCAACATCCTCCAATACGACAACGAGCTGACGCTCGATGGCTTCGTCTGCTACTCGGAAACGATCGGGCTCTTGTGCCAGACCGAGAGTGGCGAGCACGGCATGTTGATGTCCAAGGCCCGCATCGTCACCTGGTAGCGTCGCCCAGATAGAAGCCGGCCAACCGTTCAGCGATCTCGGCCATGCGCGTCCGCAGCGTTGCGGGCGCCAGGACTTCGATCTCGGACCCGATGCGCGTCATTTCGCGGCTGGCCCAGCGTTCTTCCTCGATCGGTACGTCGAGCTCGGCCCAGCCCTGCGCATTAAACTGAGGTGCTGCGTCATCCACCGCACGGCGCACCGTGGGACTGATGTCCTTGAGCCGCGACGCGCCTGTCTTGGTGACCCGCACGCGAGCGGTCCCGACATAGACATCCTGTTCGAATTGCGCCGTGCTCTCCTCCCAATATTTCGGCAGATCGAAATCGGCAGGCCGCTCGAAGCGCTCGTCCATCGCGAGGAGCGTGACGATCTGCGACAGGCGGAAGGTACGAAACGCCGCATCGCGTCGCGCGACGAGGTACCAGGTGCCGCCCTTGAGCACGATGCCGAGTGGCTCGACCACGCTGTCGGATATTTTGGTCCAGCTGTCATAGCGGATGGCCAAGCGCCGCTCGCCCCACACGGCATCGGCAACCAGCTTCAGATAGTCAGGCTTGTGACCGGAGGCGAACCAGCCCTTGGGGTCGAGGTGAAAGCGCGACGACATGCGGCGCGCCTCGTCCTGCCAGTCGGCGGGGAGCGCCGCGAGGAGCTTCAGCTCCGCCGCCTGCACCTCGTCACCGAGGCCCAACTCGCCGGCGGGACCGGGCAGCCCCGCCAGGAATAGCGCGCGGGCTTCGGGCGCGGTCAACCCGGTGAGCCGGGTGCGCCAGCCGTCGAGCAGCGCAAAGCCACCATTGCGGCCAATATCGGCATAGACGGGCACACCGGCGGCGCTCAACTGGTCGATGTCGCGATAGATCGTCCGTACCGAGACTTCGAGTTCGCGCGCCAGCGTTTCGGCGCTTAACCGACCGCGGGTCTGCAGCATCATCATCAGGGTAAGAAGGCGGCTTGCGCGCATATTTTCACTCTATGCCAGAAAGCCTGACATCGGATGGCAGGGTTAGAGTGGTAGGCTCTGGCCGCACGAAAAGAAAGCGCGGGAGGAGAGAAAATGAACGTCCAATGGGTCGGAGCGGGCGCGGCAAGTCACATCGTCGAGTTCCATAATATCCGAGTGGAGCGCGGACGCGCCGCCGATCTGCTTCCTATCGTGCCGGGTCATGACACGAGCGTCTATTTTGCTGTCGCCGAGACTCCCGACCGCCTGATGGCCATCAATGGCTACACCGATCTGGCCTACCGCCGGCGCGCGCTGTTGGCCGCCTATGCCGATCCCGGCTGGCCCATGCTGCGTCGGCAGCGAAGCGACGCCATCGCCGACGAAAGCGTGCATCTGATGCGCGCGCTCAATCCGGGCGGATTGCGACTTGGCCCCGCACCCCGCGCCTGTCTCGCGATCATCTCCGAGCTGCGGTTTCAGGAGCAGATCGGCAATTATCATCTCTGGCTGCGACTGTTCCTTCGCAAAGCGGGAATGGACCCGTTCGCGAGTTTTGCGACGCTCGAGATGGAAAACGAGTTCCCTGCTGTGCCGGTCCGCCGCAACCGCTCCGAGCACATCGCGCTGATGCGGCCTAGCGGACCGGTGCCTCCGCTGCCGCCGGAATTGCGCGCGATGCTGCGCTTTCAGCCCGAATGCCTGATGCTCGAACCCCAGAGGCTGCGGCTCAGGTGACAAAGCAGGCGGGCTTGCCCATTATGGGTGTCCCAGAAATCGCGGCGGGGACAAGGGGTGAGCCAAGAGGCCAATCTCGACGCCTATCTGAAACGACTCAATTTCTCCGGCTCCATCGCACCGGTCGCGGAGACCCTGGCGCTGTTGCACCAGCTGCACCCGGCTGCGATCCCGTTCGAAAATCTGGATCCGCTGATGGAGCTGCCGGTGCGCCTGCAGCTCTCGGACCTCGAGCAGAAACTGATCGTCGAACGCCGCGGCGGTTATTGCTTCGAGCACAATCTGCTGTTCAAGGCGGTCCTGGAAGCGATGGACTTCACCGTCAAGCCTCTCGCCGCGCGTGTGCTGTGGGGGCATGGCGAGGACGAGGAGCGGCCACTGAACCACATGGTGCTGGCGGTCGAGACGGATGGCACGGAGTATCTGGCCGATGTCGGTTTTGGCGGTCAGGTGCTAACCGCGCCGCTGCGGCTGGTGGCGGGGCTCGAGCAGGAAACGCCCAATGAGCGCTTTCGGCTCATGGGCGGCGACCCGGATTGGCGGCTCGAAAGCGACATTAAGGGCGAGTGGAAGCCGCTCTATAGTTTCGACATGACGGAGCGGACGCTTGAGGATTATGTGGCAATGAACGATGCGGTCGCGCCAACTTTTTTTGGCGATCTGCGGGTGGCGCGGAGCGAGCCGGGCAAGCGGTTCAATCTGCGCAATACGCGGCTCAATACCCATACGGGCGGCGAGACGGAAACGCGGACGCTTTCGACGCTGCTCGAAATCCGCGACGTGCTCACCACGGTGTTCGGCATTCAGCTGCCGCAAACGGACCGGCTTGACCCGGCGCTTGAAAAGGCCCTCCGGCCCGCGGCCGCGTGATGGCGCCGGTCAAGGTCGATCCGCAGAGCATCCGTGCGTTCAAGACCCTCAAGGCGCTAGAGGGCTGGTACAAGAAGAACCATGCCGAGACCGACGAGCTCTGGCTGCGTGTCTACAAGAGGGATTCGGGCGTGCCCTCGGTCACTATCGAGGAGGCCCTCAATGTCGCACTCTGCTGGGGCTGGATCGACGCCATCCGCAAAAGCCTCGATGTCGAGAGTTATTTGCAGCGTTACACGCCCCGCAAGAAGACCAGTATCTGGAGCGTGCGCAACCAGCAGAACGTCGCGCGGCTGATCAAGGAAGGCCGCATGCAACCGGAAGGACAATCCGAGATCGATCGTGCCAAGGCCGATGGCCGCTGGGACAAAGCCTATGAAGTCGGCGACAAGTTCGAGACTCCTGCCGATTTGCTGGCCGCCATCAAGGCGGAGCCCAAAGCGCTGGCGTTTTTCGGCCAGCTGAGTTCGCAGAACCGCTTTGCCCTTGCTTTCCGTACTCACAACATGAAAACCGAGGCCGGGCGCAAAAAGCGCATTGCAGATTTCGTGGCGATGCTGAAGCGGGGCGAGACTATCTATCCCAATGGCAAGGGCCGGAAGGCATGACGCGCTACGCGGCGTTCCTGCGGGGGGTCAATCTGGGCAAGCGGACGGTCAAGAGCGCCGAGCTCAAAGCGGCCTTCGAGGCCATGGGGTTCGACAATGTCAAAACCCTGCTCGCCAGCGGCAATGTGCTGTTCGACGCCAGGGCCAGCAAGTCTCTGCAGACCAAGATCGAAGCTGGATTGCACAGCCAGTTCGGCTTTGTCGTGGGTACGGTGCTCCGCAGCCTCGATGAATTGCGCGCGATGGTCGCCACCGATCCTTTCTCAGGTGCCAGCGAGGATTTCAGCAAGAAGCTCTATTTGCTGATGTTCGCCGAGGATCTGCCGAAGGGCTTCACCATCAAGGGCGTGGCCAACGATTACGAGTTTCCGCTCGTCAACAGGCGCGAGATCGCCATGATCGGGTATCGCAAACCAGATGGCAACTACAGCGCCGGTCTGCTGGGGATCGAGAAAATGCTACCCAAGGGCATGCTTGTCACTACGCGGAACTGGAACACGATCCTGAAAGCCGTCGCATGATCATCGTCATTGGCTCGATCAATCTCGATCTGATCGGCCGGGTCAGCCGCATCCCGAAACCGGGCGAGACGGTGCCGGGCACGCTTTTTTCAACAGCCCCGGGGGGCAAAGGGGCCAATCAGGCGCTCGCAGCCCGCCGCGCAGGATCGAAAGTCCGCATGATTGGCGCCGCCAGCAAGGACTATTTCGGCCAGCAGGCGATTGCGCTGCTCGAAGCCGGCGATGTGGACCTGGCCGGCGTCAAGCGGCTCGACATGCCGCAGGGCGTCGCCATGATCATGGTGGATGACGGTGGCGAAAATATTATCGGCATTCTGCCCGGGACCAACGCCGCCGTGACGCTGATGGACGCCGACGCGGCGATGCGGACGGCGCAGAAGAACGATGTTCTTGTGGTGCAACAGGAAGTATCGCAGGCTGTGACGGATCATGCGCTGGCCATGGCCGGTACCAGGGGCCTGACGACGATCCTCAATATCGCGCCGTTCCTGTCGACGACGTCGAGCGTTGCTTCGCGGGTGCAATATCTGGTCGCCAACGAGACCGAATTCGCTCTTCTCGCCGGGCGGGGGGATCTCGTTATCCAGATGAGCAACTGGGCCAAGGCGCACAAGCAGACGGTGATCGTTACGCTTGGCGCGGAAGGCGCGCGTGCGGCGACGCCGGATGGCGGTCAGGTCAATGTGCCGGCGTTCAAGGTGGTGCCGATCGATACGGTGGGGGCGGGCGATACGTTTGTGGGCTATCTCGCGGCCGGTCTCGAGGCCAAATACGATCTGGCAGGGGCAATGCGCCGCGCCGCCATTGCCGCTAGCCTTGCCTGTCTCAAACGCGGCGCGCAGCCGGCGATTCCTCAGGTCGAGGAGGTTGATCTGGCCCTCAGACGCGGCTCGATATGATCCTCGAAAAGCAGTCCCGGTGTCGTTGCCAGGGCCGCCGGATAGGTCTGTTCGGCGGCCAATGAGATCGTCAGGAACTCGGCCATGCCGGCTGGGCCCGCCGGATCGGCCATCGGGTAGAAGCCAGCCTCGAGCCGGCGCAACAATTCCCGCTTGGAACGAACCATCTTTTCGGTGACGCCGGGCCCGTTGCTCATCGACACGCCGAGTTTCAGGTAATCGTGCAATGGCGTGCCGAGATGAAAACTCCGAGGCACGCTGCGATAAAGCTGCAGCAGCAATTCGAGATCGGTCATGTTGGTGAGCTCGGTATCGTAACGGGCGTCGGTTTTCCGGCGATCCCACAGCAGCATCGAGTCCATCGACAGATTGGTCCATTTATAGTTCGCGGGCGACAGGGCCCCGTCGGGGCCCTCACCCACCGGCCGCAAATGCCGTTCGGTTTCGTCGAACTCTTCCAGCGCACACGAGACAATCGGAAAATGTTCGAGCGCGGCAGCGGCCTGCGCCAGTTTGTGCGGCTTGAAGCGATCATCGGCATCGAGGATTGCGACATAGAACGCAGTGATCCGCTCCAAAGCGACATTGCGCGCCCGCGAAGCGCCACCGCCGACATTGTTAGATGCGAGAAATATTTGCCGCTCGTCGCGCAGTCCCTCTTGCTCGAGCAGCGCTTCATAGTCGCGCCCGTCATCGGCGATGATCCAGTGCTGCCAATCGCGGTAGGTCTGGGCAATGACGCTCCGTGCGCAGGCGCCGATCCAGCGCTCGGCCGCATAGGCCGGCGTCACGACCGCAATGGTGCCGCTCACCGCAAAAGCCCCGTGCCCCGCGGCCTTGAAGCCCCCTCCGCGTCGCCCCATATCTCAGCCGTTCGCGGGCGCCACTGAAACTCGGGCCTGCGGGTGACGTTGCTTGAACAAGGACGGATTGGATGTCCCGCGTATCGCTGTTTTCGGCGCCGTTCCTCCTGGGGTTCGATGCCTATGAGGAGCGGATCGACCGGCTGAGCCGGGTAGCGGACGGCTACCCGCCCTACAATATCGAGCGGGCCGTGGACAGCGATGGAACCGAGCACTTTGTGATTTCGATCGCGGTGGCCGGATTTGCCATCGGCGACCTCGAAATCTCGCAGGAGGATAATCAACTCCTCGTGCGCGGCCGCCAGCCGAACGAAGCCGAACGGCAGTTTCTGCACCGCGGCATTGCGGCGCGGCAATTTCAGCGGAGCTTCCTCATGGCCGACGGCGTTACGGTCAAAGACGCCGTCCTCGAGCACGGAATGCTGGTCATCTCGGTGATCAGGCCAAAGGCGGAAAAACGCGCCCGCCGCATCGACATCCGTTCTGCCTAGGAAGGGGAACATCATGCAAGAAAGACCAGAACAAGAAACGACTTACAACCCGCTACGCGAGCTGACCCCAGCCCAGTTCATGGCGCTAGGCGGCAATGCAGTGGTGTTCATCCGTCCGATCAAGGGCGAAAAGCTCGTCAAGTTTCTCCCTGCCGATGTGGGGAGCGACGAGGATTTGCAGCTGGTGATGTCCGGCGATGGCTCGCCGCTACTGGTCGCCGACAGCGAGGCGGCGGTAGTCGAGTGGCTTGCCGACAAGAATTTCGGCGTCGTCGCCCTGCATTAGAGTGCCGCAGGCGCGCGGACGTCAGGCTGCCTTGGTTGCCGGCAGGTGCTGCGTGAGAATGGCATAGAGCTTGGCCGTGTCGTCGGTGCGCCGCAGCGCATCTGTAATTGACTCCGTCCGCAGCACCCGCGCCACGCGTGCGAGGGCCTTCAAATGATCGGCACCGGCGCCCATCGGGGCGAGCAGCATGACGACGATATCTACCGGCTGATCATCCACCGATTCGAAATCGATGGGTTCATTGAGCTTCATGAACACCGCCATTACGGATTTGAGCGAAGCGAACTTGCCGTGCGGCACGGCAATGCCGTTGCCCAGGCCCGTCGAGCCGAGCGACTCGCGATCGTTGAGCGCGTCGAAGATGTCAGTGGCGGGCTGGCCGGTTTGCTTGGCGACGGCTTCAGCAAGCTTGGTCAGAACGTCGCGCTTGGTCTTGAGTCCCGTGCAAATGAGCACGGACTCCTCGGAGAGGATATCGGCCAGTTCCATGTTGAAAGTGCCCTGTTAGAAGCTGCGCCGGCGCGCTGGAGTGTCCCTGAAACAAGCGCTAGTTGGCGCGCAAGGCCGGATCGATCCAGCCAATATTTCCATCGGCGCGGCGGTAGACCACGTTTAGTCCACCGTGTCCAGCATGGCGAAACATCACCACATCGCCTCCCGTCAGGTCGAGTTCCATCACTGCTTCCTCGACGCTCATCTGCCTCAGGCTGCGAGTGGTTTCGGCGATCACCGGCGGCGAATAATCCTCTGCCAATTCGTCACTGTCGTCGCCCGCGGCAAGCACATAACTCTGAGCCTCGAGGACATCATCGCCATTGGCGTGGCGGCGGTGCGATTTGAGTTTGCGGTTGTAACGGCGGAGCCGCTTCTCGATTGTATCGGTCAGCAACTCATAGGCTGAAATCGGGTCGCCACCATAGGTGCTCGCCTGCAGTACCGCGCCCGAATCGAGATGCACCATGCAGAGCGCGTTGAACCCGGAACCCTCGGGTTCGAGCGTCATGTGACCGGTGTAGCCCCCATCGAAGTATTTCTTCACGACCGTATCGAAATGTCCCTCCGCCTTTGTTCTTAGCGCATTGCCCAATTCCATATTTTTGCCTGAGACACGTAGGGTCATGGAGCTCCTCTTGCGCTATTGAAGACGGCCGTCGCGATGACGGGAATCGAGACTAGACCCGCCCGCATGAGCGAGCAATGCGCATCACTGCCAAAGGTTCGAATGCGCCCGATCCTTATTTGATCGTAAGGTGTTAGCGGACCGCGACCAAAGCGCGCTTCTGCCGCCGGCGGATCACCGAGGAGGGTATGTTCATCCCCTCGCGATACTTCGCCACAGTGCGCCGCGCCACCTCGATCCCCTGCTCGCGATTGAGCATCTCGGCGATCGTATCGTCGGACAAAATGTCGCTCGCGGGTTCGGCTTCGATCAGCTGGCGGATGCGGTGGCGCACGGCCTCGGCGGAATGGTCCGCCTGGCCGGTCGAAGAAGCGAGCGCGGTGGTGAAGAAGTACTTCATCTCAAACAGGCCGCGCGGTGTCGAAACGTATTTGTTAGCGGTGACACGGCTCACGGTCGACTCATGCATGTCGATGGCGTCGGCGACGAGCTTGAGCGTCATCGGCCTCAGATAGGCGATGCCGTGACGGAGGAAGGCGTCCTGCTGTTTGACGATTTCGGCCGCGACCTTGAGGATGGTCTGTGCCCGCTGGTCGAGACTCTTGGTCAGCCAGTTGGCAGTTTGCAAGCAATCTACAAGGAAGCTCTTTTCGGCCGGATCGCGGGTCTTTTGCGTGACGCTTGCGTAGTAGGTTCGGTTGACGAGCAAGCGTGGCAGAATATCGGAATTGAGTTCTATCTGCCACACGCCACCGGCTTGCCGAACGAACACGTCGGGCACTACAGCCTCAACCGGTGCATGCTCGAAGGCACGGCCGGGCTTTGGATCGAGGGCGCGCAGCTCCGACAGCATCTCCATCAGATCGTCGCGATCGGCGCCGACGAGGCGAGCCAGCGACACGAGGTCGTGGCTTGCGATCAAATCGAGATGCTCGAGCAGCCGCGCCATCATCGGATCGAGCCGATCCTTGTCGGCGAGCTGCAGAGCGAGGCACTCCTTGACCGAACGGGCGAAGATGCCGACCGGATCGAGGCTCTGTAGCTTGACCAGCACCGCTTCGACGTCTGCGAGCGACGCGCCAAGCTGTTCGGCAAGTGCGGCAAGCTCGATGGTGAGGTACCCTGCCTCATTGAGGCCATCGGTCAGGAACCGGGCGACCAGCCGCTCGGCCGGGTCGGTGATCAGGTGGCCGATCTGCTCGTTGAGGTAGTCGGTGAGCGTCGGGCGCGCGGCGACATATTGATCAATGTCGGCGGCTTCACCCGGCTCGAACAGCCCACGTGCGCTTTGCTCGGGGTCGAGCCGGTCTGGCCCGGCCTGTTCCGGGAAGACGTTTTCGACCTCGGTATCGTAGGAATTGGCGATCGAATCGGCAGACTGGATGCGATCAGCGTGGTCGACCGTGTCCTCATAGGCCGAGAGCTCGGCGGCGGCTTCGGCCGGTTCGTTGTCGGACGGCTCGCTGCCATCCTCGCGTTCGAGCAGCGGATTGCGCAGCAATTCGGTGTCGACAAAGGCATTGAGTTCGAGGTGGGAAAGCTGCAGCAGCCGGATCGACTGCATCAGCTGGGGCGTCAGCGTCAGCCCCTGCGTCTGCCGGACCTCGAGCCGCGGCCCCAATGCCAT
>JBDSEK010000053.1:0-19248 GCA_039920085.1 Devosia sp.
GCTTGGTGGTGAGACAGATCGAGCGCGCCACGGTATAGGCCGGCGCCCAGAAATTGTCGTCGAAAGTGAGCGCGATATGGATGGCCATCGGACCGGCACTTAACGGCAGCGGGCCTTTTGCTGCAAGTCGGGCAAGCCTGAAAGCGATAGGATCCGGCCCTGGCTCCGCCGCTATTGCAAAAGTCGCCACCGATCCTGCTAGGATTGTCCCCTGCAACTACACTAGGTCGGCCCCATGCGGGCGACGCAAGACGAGAATCCATGCCGACGAGCCCGCAAGAGCTGCAAAAGCAATTCTTCGAAATGCTGCTGGAGAGCCAGTCTTGGCCCGAGGAGGATCTGGCCGCCTATCAGCGTATGCAGCTTCGGCAATTACTGCAGCACGCCCGCGCCAATGTTCCATTCTATGCCGCTCGCCTCGAGGCGGTATTCAAGCCCGATGGCGATGTCGACTGGGATCGCTGGACGGACATCCCGACCCTCAGGCGGTCGGACCTGGCCGAGCATGGCCAGCAGCTATTGGCGCGCATTTTTCCGACCGAGCACGGCAACACCACTTTTTCGATGACCTCGGGCACGACGGGCGTGCCCATCCGGGTGATGTCGACCGAGCGGGCTCATGTCGCGCTCCGCGCCAATCGCTTCCGCGCCTACAAATGGCACGGGATCGACTGGAGCCGTCTCTCCTGCGCCGTGTTCGGCGAGGACCCGGCGGATTCGTCTTGGCCAAACGGCAAGGTCGTAGGCAGTTGGGCGCCACCCTGGCTACCGGCAGATGAACGCGGCGCGCTGATCCGCATCAACCGCCTCACGGAATATGAAAAGATCGTCGAGTTCCTCGAACGCAAGCGCCCGAGCTATCTGGCGACCGGTCCTAAGACAGCGCTGGCGATCGCCCTGGAAGCCGATCGGCTCGGAGCCGACATCAAGATCGAAGCCCTCTTGCCACAAGGGGCGATGGTGGGCGACCTCGAACACCAGACGATGCAGCGGGTATTCGGGGCGAGAATCTCGACCCTCTATAGTTCAAAGGAGGCCGGCCAGATCGCCCATGGCTGTCCCGATCAGCCCGGCCTCCACGTCAACGCCGAAAGCGTGCTGGTCGAAATTGTCGATGCAGAGGGCAGGGCTTGTTCGGTGGGCCAACCCGGCAGGATCGTGGTGACGCCCTTCTTCAATGCGGCGCAGCCGCTGATCCGCTACGAGCAGGGAGACGTTGCCGAATGGATGGCGCCTTGTCCCTGCGGTCGGCATCTGCCGCGCCTCAACGGCTTGATCGGGCGCAGTACCGGGCTGTTCTATCACCCCGATGGTCGCGTCCGTGCCGGCTTCCTCCATTTCGCCGATCGCCAGATCCTCAATTGCCGGGACTGGCAGATCGCCCAGACCGGCCCGCATGAATTTGAAGTGCGCTATGTTCCCGCCAATTGGAACATCGAGGGCGACGAAGTGGCAATGGCGAACCGCATCCGCGAGGTCTATTTCTCCGACGCGAAAATCTCCTTCAAGCGGCTCGCGGAGCTGCCGTCGCGCGCCGGTAAGACGGTGGAATATGTCAATGAGTGGACCCCCGCGCAGGCCGGCCGATGAGCTACCCGCCGCTGCTCAAGAATTTCTATGACCATCTGCTCGAAAGCCAATATTGGCCGCTTGAGCGGCACCGGACCGAGCAGCGAAAATATTTGACGCAGCTGGTTCTACACGCGCGAGAGCATGTGCCGTATTACGCGGGACGGCTCGATGGGTTGCTCGCGGCCGACGGCCAGATCGATTGGGACCGCTGGCTTGAGTTGCCTACCCTCAGTCGCGCTGATGCACTGGCCCACACCGAGGCGATGCTGTCGGGCGGATTGCCACCGCATCATGGTGTGGTGCGCGTGTCCAAAACCAGCGGCTCGACTGGGCCGGCGCTCAGCGTTGCGCAAACGCAGCTGGTGCGCATCTACAATTCGGCGAACCGCTTTCGTGCGCAGCGCTGGTTCAAGATGGATGTGTCGCAGGACATGCTCGTCTGGTTCGGCGACAATCCGGAAGTGAGCGCCCTGCCCGAGGGCGATATCATCGGACCGTGGGGCCCGCCGTGGTCAGACCGAGCGACCGGCAAGCGCTACCGGGTCAACCGCTTTACCCGTCCCGAGGACGTGCTGGATTTCCTCACTCGGAAGAACATTCGCTATTTCTCAGCACGGCCGGGCGCGGCTCATTCTGCTGCGCTGACCGCCGAGCGGCTGGGGCTCGATATCGTGCTCGACGGCATCTTTACCTTCAACACCGGGGCGCGGCAGGACGAGCGAGACGACTGCGCGCGCATTTTTGGCGGCGCCCCGATGATTGTTCCCTACAGCGCCACCGAAGCCTCCTTCATCGCCCAGCAATGTCCGACTGGAACGCATTTTCATATCCACGAGGAGACGGTCTTCCTTGAGATTCTGAACGCCGACAACCGGCCATGTGCGCCGGGCGAGACAGGGCGCGTAGTTGTGACGCCGCTCTACAATTATGCGCAGCCCTTCATCCGCTATGAGCTGGGCGATCTCGCCTCATTGGGGCCTCGCTGCGCGTGCGGGCGAACCTTGCGGGTGATCGAGCGCCTCGCCGGCCGGGTCACACATATGTTCCGCTTCCCCGATGGCAGGCAGATTGCCTTGTCGATGTCGACCGACGATCAGGCGGCGTTCGGGGCGCGCTATTGGCAGATCGCCCAGATCGAACCGCTGCGGATCGAAGTGCGCTATGTGCCGCTGGGTGAGGGGCCGGGAGACTCGCAGCTGCAGCATCTGACCGGCGTGTTGCGACACAAGACGCACCCCAACATGCAGGTGCAGTTCAGCGCCAGGGCCGATATCAGCCGTCCTGACGGCCGCAAATTCATTGAATATGTCTATGAGGTCGCCGAATAGGCGGGATCAGGCGCCGCCGAACAGGCATTCATCGACGTTTTCGTCCCAGTACAGGCCGTTTTGCGCGTAGAACGGGACGTTCGCCGCGATCCATTCGCACTCTGGTTGCTCGACGAACGTGACATCACAAAAACTGCCAAACCACTCTCCGCCCATCACCTCACAGTTTTCCTGCGACACCTCCGGATCGACGAAATCCGGCGGGCCCGCTTCGCGGAACGGGATATCGGCACTGGCCCCGAACAGATCGAGCGATCGCAGGCGCAGATTGTCTTCGCGATGGCGGAGGATGAGCGACTTGGTTTCGTCGTCGCCGCCGAAATAGCCATGGAGGCCGACGGTGAAGATCGAGCCGCCGCTGCCGACGCGCGCATCGGCCACGAGCGAAATCGGCAAATTGAGATCACGCAGTAGGTATTCAGTGCCGAAATGAAGCTGGTTGACGCCCAGCACCGAACTGCCGCCGAGCACCAGCCGCAGATCCTCGGTCGCGTAGAGCACCGCATCGCCGAAAAAGAACAGGCCGCCGGTATCGCTGAGGCCAGGATCGGCATAGTTGACGCCGGCAAGGCCGGCCCATGTCTCGAGGCTGAAACGGTCGAGATAGAGTTCGCCCTCGATACCGATGGCGGCAAGGGCCGCATCGTTGGAAATCACCACGCCCTGGGTGATGCCCAGCATCCAGCTCGAAGGGTCACGGGCGAAGGCGTGGAAAGTGGCCGACACGACGTCGCCGGCCTGACTGTGGGTGAGGCTGAAATCGCCCTGGAAGCCATTATCGCCGACGGGGGTGGTCAGCGAACCGGTGGCGCGGAACAGCGCCCCGGCATAGTCGCTGGCGCCGAGCTCCAGCCGCCATTGACCATTGAACGCCGAAACCGCTTGGGTCTGGTCGCTCATCGGCACCGGGGACAGCAAAGACTGCGCCTGAGCCGAACCGCCCCAGGCGAGCGCCGCAACGCTGCTCAATAGATATGCGGAAAGCCGACCCAGCCGCGACATTTCGCGCCCCCACAACCCAAGGCGGCAACGTGGCCAGTTCGCGGCAAGAGTCACAAGAGGGGAGGAGCGAGATGTTAACGATTCGTTGCCGGAAGGCATCACCTGCACGGGCGCCGGCGTCTCTGCTTCGGAGCTGCCGCTTGCGTGGATACGCTGGTGAATCAGGCGCTTTGCGGATCAATCCTCAGTTTTGTCTTCTGCGTCCCGTGGGCCGTGAAGTTATCGGGCGAAAGCCAGCGCTCATACGCCGCCTTGATCCCCGGCCAGTCGCCGTCGAGCATGGCGAACCAGGCCGTATCGCGGTTTTGGCCGCGGTCGATCAAATGCTGGCGGAAAATGCCCTCGAACTGAAAGCCAAAGCGCAGGGCTGCGGCACGGCTTGGCACGTTGAGCGCATTGCATTTCCACTCGAAGCGCCTATAGCCGAGATCTTCGAAGACATGCCGGCCGGCGAGGTAAAGCGCCTCCGTCGCAAGCCGGGTACGCGCCATCTCCGGTCCCCAATAGATCGAGCCGATCTCAATGGTGCCATGCGCGGGAACGATGTTCATCAGCGCTTGTCGCCCCAGGCAACGCCCCGACGCGCGATCGACCGCGGCAAAATACAGCCGCTCCTCGTCGGCCTGCCTGAGCGCAATCCAGCGCTGCATCTCACTCAGATCGCGCGGCGGCTCGTCGCCCAAGAGGTACCGGAAGCGCTCGGCGCTGTCCGCGACCGAGGAGGCGGCGAAAAGATCGGCGGCGTGCTGCGGACCCAGGGGCTCGAGCTGCACATAACGGCCGGTACTGACGATCGGCTGTGGCCTGCCTCGGGCCGGAGCGGGGGCTTTCACGCCTTGACCGTGAGAATGGCGTCGAGACCTTCCCGATAGGTCGGATAAAGCAACTCGATGCCCAGCGCCTCTTTGATCGCCTTGTTCGAAACGCGCTTATTGTCCGCGTAAAAGCTGCGCGCCATTTCGGTCATCGGCGCCGTCTCGAAAGCGATTTCGGGCGGTGGCGGAACGCCCAGCTTTTGGGCGGCATAGGTCACCAGATCCTGGGGTGGTGCCGGCTCGTCATCGGCAAGGTTGAAAATGCCGGCGAGCTTGCGCTCGGCCGCCAGCATTGTGACCCGGCCGATATCCTCGACGTGAATGCGGTTGAACACCTGGCCCGGCTTCACAATGCGGCGGGCCGTGCCTTCCCGCAGCTTATCGAAGGCCGACCGGCCCGGCCCGTAGATGCCAGCGAGACGGAGAACGAAGATCGGAACGCCCCGCTTCCTTGCATAGTCGCGCCATTGCTGCTCGACCATCAGCCGCTGCTTGCTGCGCGGATTGACGGGTCGCGTCGGAGCGCTTTCATCGATCCACGCGCCATCGAAATCGCCATAAACGCCGACGGTCGAGAAATAGCCGAGCCATTGCAAATCGGAGGCCGCATCGAGATCATCGAGATGGAGATTGTAGGCCGGATCGCCATCCTCGCCGGGTGGGATGGAGACAATCACATGGCTCGCTTTCCTGAGATCGGTGCCCAGCGTCGCGCATTTGTGCGTCCCATCGAACAGATGCAGCCGGTAGGGGCTGTCGGCAAAGCGCTCGATGTTTTCCTCGTTGCGCGTCGTGCCGGAAATCGGAATGTTGGGGTCAATCGATAGATGCATCGCCCGGGCCGTCGCCAGCGACGAGTAGCCCATGCCGAAAAAGAAGACATTCATCAGCCTAAATCCTGGGTCCACTCGGACCGGACATCGATGTCGGTCTCGCGCGGCAGAAAGGCAAGCCGCAAGCTCTCAGTGTGCTGGGCGTCCGCCAGCCGCCGCACGGCCCATATGGCCGCCCCGCGGATCAGCGGCTCGCGGTCGGCGAGACGCGCCTCCGCCACGGCCAGCAAGGCCGTCGACGCGCTGTTGCCGATGGCAATGAGGACGTTGCGCAAGAACCGCGCTTGGCCAATCCGCTTGATTGGCGAGCCCGAGAACAAGGCGCGAAAGCCTGGCTCGTCGAGCGCGGCGAGATCGGCAAGCGCCGGAGAGCGGAGTTCGTCGCGCGCCACGAGCTTGGCCTCGCGGGAGACGGAGGCGAATTTGTTCCAGGGGCAAACCGCCAGGCAATCGTCGCAGCCATAGATGCGGTTGCCCATCGCGATCCGGAATTCAACCGGAATCGGGCCGCTATGCTCGATGTTGAGATAGCTGAGGCACCGCCGCGCATCGAGCTGGAACGGCGCCGGGAAGGCGTTGGTCGGGCAGATATCGAGGCAAGCATGGCACGTGCCGCAACTCTCCTCATGCGGCACATCGATTGGCAGTTCGGCATCGGTGAAGATGGCGCCGAGCAGCAGCCACGAGCCGAACTCTCGGCTCACCAGCACCGTGTGTTTTCCCTGCCAGCCAAGGCCTGCTGCCTCCGCCAGCGGCTTTTCCATCACCGGCGCGGTATCGACGAACACTTTGGCTTTAAGACCGCGTCGATTGATCAGGCTGGCGATCTCCTTGAGCCGGCCCTTAATGATCTCGTGATAGTCGCGATTGCGCGCATAGACCGAGATCGTGCCGCGCTCGGTCTCAACGAGGCTCGCCAGCGGATCGCTGTCGGGGCCGTAATTTACGCCGAGCATGATCACCGAGCGCACAGCGCTCCAAAGGCTCTTTGGACTGGAACGCCGCTCCGGCGCCTCGGCCATCCACCCCATGCCATCTTCCCAGCCGTTCGCGAGCGCCGTGTCGAGCTTGGCCCGCAAATCGGTCCGGGCATCGGGGCGGGTAACGCCAAAGGCGGAGAAGCCGAGGGATTTGGCGCGGGCCCGGAGCTCGGTCGCGAGCCTTGCGCTCGCGATGGGCTCAGAAATCAAGATCGGCATAGCCCGGGGCGGGCGGCATGGCGCCGATGCGGTCGCTGAGCAGCGTTCGGAATGCCGGGCGCGATTTGATGCGCGCATACCAGTTGCGGGTTTCGACCGATGTCTCCCACGCGACATCGCCCAGATAGTCGAGACTGCTCAAATGCGCCGCGAGCGCAAAATCGGCGAGCGTCATCGTCTCGCCGGCAAGCCACTGCCGGGTGGCGAACAGCCAGTTGAGATAGAGCAGATGCTCGACCAGATTGGCCTTGGCGACGCGCAGCACGGCCGGGTCGGGCGTCGCACCGCGCTGGTCGCGCTTGACGATCTTTTCCTCGATCACATAGCGCGTCACTTCGTCATTGAGCTTGAGCAGCACCCATTCGCAGAGCCGCCACATCTCGGCTCGGTCCTTGGATTGCGCCGGAAACAGTCCGGCGACCGCGCTCGGCGAATAACGCTCCTCAATCGAATGGATCACCGCCAAGACCCCGACGGCCGGCGGCTCACCGGTATCGATCAAAATCGGCACCGTCGCCGCCGGATTGATCTCAAGCAGCGCCGGATCGCGCGTCCAGGGTTTGATATCCTCGAGCTCGATGCCAATGCCATATTCGGCGAACATCAGCCGGGCGAGGCGCGAGGCCGGATCGAGCCGGTGCTGCAACAGTTTGGGCATAAGCGGTCGAAAACTCCCGGTGCGCTGGCGGGCGAGGCCGTTTCCCGATATTGAGGCGGCGCGGACCCGGCGATGAGTAGGAGACAAGACAAGCGTGGATCAAGGTCTTTTTGTGCCTGCGATTCTGGGCGTGATCGAGGGCCTGACGGAGTTCCTGCCCGTCTCATCGACGGCCCATCTCCTCTTGGTCGGCCATTTCCTCGGCTTCGACAGTCCCGGTCGGGTCTTCGAAGTGCTGATCCAACTGGGCGCGATTCTCGCCATCGTCGTCGTCTATTTCGGCCGGCTGATCCGCATCGCGGCCGATGCCCTGCGCGGCACGGCCGGCGCCTGGCGGTTCATCCTCGGCATTGTGCTGGCGGCCCTGCCGGCGGCGGTCGCCGGGGTGTTGCTGCACGATTTCATCAAATCGGTGATCTACGAGTCGCCGCTGTTAATCTGCGTCATGCTGATCGTCGGGGGGCTGGTGCTGCTCTATGTCGATCAGCTGAAGCTGACGCCCAAATACACCGATATCTACCAATATCCCCCGCTGGTCTGCCTCGCCATCGGGCTGTTCCAGATGCTGGCATTGGTGCCCGGCGTATCGCGCTCCGGAGCGACAATCGTCGGCGCTTTGCTCCTCGGTACCGACAAGCGCTCTGCCGCCGAGTTCAGCTTCTTTGTCGCAATTCCCTTGATGGCCGGTGCGTTCGGCTATGATCTCTACAAAAGCCGCGAGTTGATCTCGTCTGAAGCTGGGCTCGGCATTGCCATCGGCTTTGCGCTTGCCTTCCTCGTCGCGTTCTTCGTAATCCGTGTCGCGCTCGATTTCATCGGCAAGCACGGTTTTGCGCCCTTCGCCTATTGGCGGATTTTCGTCGGCGCGATTGGGCTATGGGGCGTCCTGCTGTTCCGCTAGAGGCTGGCTATTCGAGCCAGTGCGTAACGAAATTTTCCGACTGGTGAATGCATACCATCTTGACGCGCCCTTCCGAGAGCACGGTGAATTTGTGCGGCTCCTCGGGCGCGACATACACGATGTCTCCTGCTTTGGCCTCGCCGCTCTGCGTGCCATTGGTAAAGCTCACCCGCCCCTCGACCACCACCCAGGTCTCGCCATAGGGGTGCCAGTGCAACCGCGGTCCCGAGCCCTTCGGCATATGCTCGAGCAGCACCGTCACCTTGGCGCCGTGCGGCTTGCCTTCGATTTGGGTGACATGGGAGTCCCCCGGAAGCCACGGCCGGTAGTGACGATCTCCACGGTGAGCAGCCTCAGGCGGTCTGCCGGTCGAACTGACCATGCGGCCGGAAACGCCAGAGATATGTGGGCAGGATCGCCTCGAGCGGCCGCGGCGTGATGCCGAAGGCGGCGAGCGTGCGCTTGTCCTTGTTGGCTTCGGCCGAAACCACATTGTCAGTGCCGAGCAGCCGGATCTGGTCGCGCGTGACGAACGGGCGCGGCAAGAGGCCAATCGGGATCGCGAGGAGGGAGCCGATAAAGCGCGGCAGCGGCAGGATCGGGTTGGAACGATTGGTTTCGCGCAGGACGCGCTCGACCAGCTGCCGATGCGTGAGAATTTCCGGCCCGCCCAGCTCATAGATTCGGCCGGGCTTGACCGCACCGGCCACCGCCTTGGCGACGGCCTCGGCAACGTCGCCGACATAGACCGGCTGGAACCTCGTTCTGCCGCTGAACAGCGGCAGCACCGGAAGCAGGCGCGCCATGGCGCCGAGCAAATTGAAGAAGCCATCGCTGTTGCCGAAGACGATCGAGGGCCTGAGGATGATCGCCGCCGGGAACGCTTCGCGCACCAGTTCTTCGCCCAGCGCCCGCGAGCGTGCGAAAGTGCTTGGGCTCTTGGCGGCGGCACCGAGCACCGACATATGGATCAGCGCCTTGGCACCCGCCGCCCTCGCCGCCTCGGCCACCGCCTTGGCGCCCATGGCGTGAACGGCGCGGAAGCGCTGCTTGCCGCGCTCATGGCCGATGCCCACGAGGTTGATCACCACATCCGCGTCGCGCGCCGCCGCCATCACCGAGTCGGCATTGCGCACATTGGCCTGCACCAGAACGATCTGGCCGACCGCGCCGAGCGGCCGCAGATGACCCGCCAGATCCGGCCGGCGCACGGCAATTCGGATGCGATAGCCCGCACGCGCCAACAGCTGCACGATCTGCGTGCCGACAAAGCCCGAGCCGCCGAAAATCGCGACCGTTTGCGGGGTATCCATGAAGTGGCTCCGGAAGCTCTGTGCGGCAATCGGCTGCTTCTACAGCCAAGCGCCAAACCCTGTCGAGGCCGCGATTGACAGGGTTGGGGCCTTGCCCTAGGGGAACGGCGCCCCCGGCTGCCCCGGTGGCGGAATTGGTAGACGCGCACGGTTCAGGTCCGTGTGACGAAAGTCGTGGAAGTTCGAGTCTTCTCCGGGGCACCAGGCACCTTCTGTAGGGTGCACAGAGAACCTCAAAAACCTCGTAAAGTCAGTATGATCCGACTGGCTACCGCTTCATGGCGGATCATGTTGCATCGCCTAGCAAATGATTTTGGGTTTCTATTCGGGCCTCGCCCGCTCGCGTGTCTTCGAGGCCCTAGAGGCGCGCGGAGCTTGGGCCCTACGCTGCGCTACGGGGTGCCGCGCCACGCGCGGCCTCTTGCACCAGCTTATCGGCCGCGTCGGCTGGCATTGCCTTGCCAAAATAATATCCCTGACCGAACTCGGCACCGCCTTGGATCAGTTCTTTCATAGTTTGAAGGTGCTCAACACCCTCCGCGATCGTTGTCATGCCAAGACTCTTGGCCAGTGCAAGGACCGAAAGCACGATCTTTGCCCGCTGAGGATCGTTCATCATGGACGTCACGAACGAACGGTCGATCTTGATCTTGTCGAACTGAAGCTCGCGGAGGTGGTAGAGATTGGAATATCCCGTTCCGAAGTCGTCGAGCGAGATCTTGATGCCGATACCCTGCAGAGAGCGAAGCGCCGCCCGCGCCATCGGAAGATCGCTGACCAGTGCCGTCTCAGTGATTTCAACCTCAAGCCGGGTTGGCGGGAAGTCGGTTTCCGATAGGATCGCGAGAAACTTCACCGGCAGCAGGGGATCGGCGAAATGCGTTGGTGAAACGTTCAGTGCGATTGTCATCTCTTCTGGCCAGTGTCTTGCGTCAAGACAGGCGCGGCGCAGGAGCGAGTAGGTGAGTTGGCCGATTAGGCCAAGCTTCTCGGCGACGGGGATGAACGCGTCTGGCGGCACGTTCCCTCTCACCGGATGACGCCATCGCGCCAGCACCTCGAAGCCGGCGAGGCGATTCTCATCGAGCTTCACGAGCGGCTGATAGTAGGGCTGGATTTCTTCGTTGGCGACAGCATGTCGGACGTCTTCTTCGAGGGCCGCTTGAGCAAGAAGGTCTATCTGCATACGTTGCTCGAAGAAGCAGAATCCGCCCCTTCCGTCTTGCTTGGCGCGATACATGGCCATGTCAGCCGCCCGGAGAAGCGTTTCCGAGTCGGAACCGTCTGTCGGGCAGATAGCGATCCCGATACTTGCCCCTACCACCACACGCTTTTCAGGCCCATCGATCGGCTCTCGAATCCTGTCGATCATGCGCTGGGCAAGATCAGCCGCAGCTTTGGTCGAATCGTCAGACGAACCGAATTCGAGAATGACAGCGAATTCGTCGCCACCGATGCGCGCCACCGTGTCGCTTTCTCTAACGACCCCTTGCAGACGGCTCGCGACTTCACATAATACAGTGTCGCCTGCAGCGTGACCGTGAATGTCATTGACGGGCTTGAACCGGTCCAGATCGACGCTAAGAACCGCGTATGTGCCGGCACCCCGATTGGCGCGGGCAACTGCCTTGTCCAGAGCTTCCGCGAAGACCCTGCGATTTGGCAAGCCGGTGAGTGCATCATGCCTGGCCAGTGACTGCGCTAACTCCTGTGCGGCCTCGGCTGCCCCTTGCGCCTTTTCGAGCGCCCCGAGATGCTGGCGGTAAACTTCGGCGGTTTTCTCGGCAGCGCGTGCCTCTTGCTCCCTAAGGCTGGTGATGTCCGTGTCGGTGCCCACAATCCGCGCGACCCTGCCATCCGGCATCCATTCCATCGGCCTGCCGCGGCTCAGGATCCAAATGTAATGACCATCGCGATGACGCTCGCGATACTCGAAAGAATCTCGCCGGTATCCTGCCGATTTGCTTGTGAAGAATTCATCCTGGAGGCGCTTGCGGTCGTCGGGATGGACCCTCGCCAGCCAAGCCTCGCGGGAGGCATCGATTTCTTCGTCAAGGCCGATGCCGCGCATTTGCCGCCACACGCGTGAATAGAAGGCAGTGCGGTGTCTGAGATCGTGGTCCCACACGCCCTGTCCGGCGCCCTCGAGCGCGAGGTTCCAGCGTTTGTCGCTCTCTTCAAGCGCCGCTTCGGCCCGCTTCTGGCGATCGATATCAACCGCCTGCACTGAAATGCACCGTAGCTTGCCGGTACGCTTGTCGATGAGTGGCAACGCCGAAACAATCACCCAGACAAGGCTGCCATCCTTGCGGACATAGCGGCGTTCCACGTTGTAGCTATCGATGTCTCCAGCGGCCAGTGCTACGGCCTGCTCGCGAGCCTTCTTGGCGTCATCTGGGTGAACGATTTGCCCGATGCCCAGATGGAGGATTTCCGTCGGTAGGTAACCAAGAAGCTTTCCAAAAGCGCGGTTGGCGTGAAGGACTTGCCCATCTGGCCCCGCCAAGAACGTCGCGACCGCGCAGGCCTCAACGATATCGGCTAGCTTCAGACTATCGCTGCTCAAAGGCGACATCGGATCTCCACGCTTTGAGACTTGAGGTTCAGTGGCCCGCGCCATCCTGTGATGATGTAGGAAGTTTCTTAATGGCAGCCCTTCTTCCTCCTCGCGAAAAAGTCTTTGGTTAATACTTCGCTTGCCTCAGGTTCCTTTGTGCGATCGTCCGGCATAGTGCGGTTAATATCAGCTTGTTCTTCAACGGCCTTCCGTCCGCTCTGCCGGGGACAAGGGGGCAGTCGAGCCGGTGGCTACTGCGTCGAGGGGGCCGCGCAGCTTTGGCCGACGACGAGTTGCGGCATGAGGATGTGCTCGCGCGGCGGGATCGCATCGCCGCCGCGTGCCCGGATCCGCTCCAACAACCATTCGCTTGCGATGCGAGCAAGTTCGTCCACCTGCTGCACCACCATTGTGATGCGCGGCTGGATCACATTGCCCCAAGGGACGTCGTCGATCGAGGTCAGCGAGATGTCTGTTGGGCAGATGAAGCCTAGGTCATTTATCGCCTGCAGCGCGCCCAGCGCCATCACATTATTCGCCGCAAGGATCGCTGTCGGCCGATCAGCGCGAGTCATTAGTCGCATCGCCTCCGCGTAGGCGCGCTCGCCCCGATAGTCGCCGTCGGCGACGAGGCTTTGGTCGACCTCGATGCCGGCGCCCTGCATCGTCTCAAGGAACCCTTTGAGCCGCTGACTGGTGGTGTAGAGGCCGGCGCGCCCGGCGATGTGTGCAATGCGCCGATGACCGTATCGAATCATGTGCTCGGTCAGCATGGCGCTCGCAAGGACGTTGTCCGAACCCACGAAGTCTGCCTCAACACTCGGCACCCGGTGATCGACCATAACGAGCGGCATCTTCAGGCCCTTGATGCGTTCGACGTAGTCCGGCGCATTGCCGTGCGGAGAGAGAATGATCCCCGCAACGCGCTGCTCGGTCAGTTGGTCGATGATGGCAAGTTCCTGTTTGGCGTCCGCATCGGAATCCGAAACGATCACCATGTGATTGTGCGCCAGCGCGGTTCGCTCGACGCCCTTCAGCAGTCGCCCGAAGAACGGATTGGAGATATCTCCGACCACCATTCCGATCAGCCGGCTGCGGCCGCTTTTTAGCCCTTGCGCCAGCGGATTGGGGACATAGCCGACGGTTTGCGCGGCCGCCCAGATCCGCTGATGCGTGTCCGGACTAACCCGACCCTTGGCACTGAATGCCAATGAGACAGTGGAAATCGAAACCCCGGCCATTTTGGCCACGTCGCGAATGGTCGCCATGCTATCGAACACCAAAACGTTTCGACGTTCGCATTCGATAGACGACCCGGAAGGTCAAGCCCAGTCTAATCGAACAAGTCGAACGTTTCGGCGGATAGAAGTCCGAACTACACTTTGAGGCTACGGGGGCACGGAGCGCTTGACATCCTCGCTGGGCGCATGCGCCTATTGCGCGTCGAACCGGTTCGATCAGCGCCACGAGACGACACTTCTGGTGGATATCTTGGCCGCGAGCGGGGTTCGGGAGGAAAGGAATGTCGCGGCGGAGCGTGATCCGCGCGCAGTGATCCCAGGGAGGGACTTCATGCCGACACTGAATCATAGATTACGTCTAGCGCTGGCCGGACTGACCGCGATCGGAAGTATGATCGCCGGCGCGGCTCAGGCTGTCGATATCAAGATGTGGGCGCTCACCAACGTTGGGTACCCCCAATACATCCAAATGGCGATCGCCGAGTTTCAGAAGACCCATCCGGACGTGAACATCATCTTCGAGGAGTTCCCGAACGAGGCCTACAAAACCACCATCCAGGTCGCGCTCGCGGGATCAGCTCCACCCGATGTGTTCTTCAACTGGGCCGGCGAAGACGCGGCCCGTCTGGTCCGCGACGGACTCGCGCTCGACATTACGCCTTATGGCAATGTCGATGGCGGCTTTAAGAAATACCTGTCGGAAGGCTGGCTCAGCTCCTTCGAGTACGACGGCAAGAACTACGGCATTCCGACCGACGCAGTGTCGAAATATTTCTACTACGACATCGGCTTCTTCGCAGAACACAAGCTCACGCCGCCGACCACGTTCGGCGGTCTGCTCGATCTCTGCAAGGCGATCCGCACTATAGATCCGTCGATCGTGCCGTGGCCGCTCGGCAATTCGGAACGCTGGAAGCTCAACCATGTCATCACCATGCTCAACGAGCGCGTGCTGGGTGCCGATGCGACAGCCGCCGACTACGCTCTGACGGCCCCCGACGACCAGCTCTTCACCAACCCCGGCTATGTCGAGGCGTGGCAAAAGGTGGTCGACCTCAAGGAAGCCGGCTGCTTCCAGGACGCTCCGAACGCGACATCGCCCGAGGCGTCACGTTCGATGTTCGCCAGCCAGGTTTCGCCGATGATCTATTGTGGCACCTGGTGCGCCAACATCTTCATCGGCGAGGGCTTCAGCAACTTCGCCATGTTCCGCTTCCCGTCGATCGAGGGTGGCAAGGGCGATCCAGGCGCCGGCTTCCTCGTGCCGCAGGGCCTCATGGTGTCCGCCAAGACGGCGCACCCGGCGGAAGCCGCCTCATGGGCAAGCTTCCTCGTGTCCGACGAGATGGCGGCCAAGTTCGCAGAGGCAATGGGAGCGATCCCGTCCAACGCCAAGCTGATCGATACCGTCAAAGGCACTGATCAGTATAAGTGGATCGTCAGCGACATCGCGGCCGCAACTGGCTCCGTGATGGTGCTCGACGTGCTGCTCGAGGCCTCGGTCTCCAATGCCTATCTCGACGCGGGCGTCGAGATCCTCAACGGCACCAAGACGCCGCAGCAGGCAATGGACGATATCCGCGCCGTGGCTCTCGCGGCCAAGGCAAAGATGTAAGGTCTCCCAAGAGACTTAAGTCCGCACGGCTCGATCCGGCCGTGCGGACACTTTGCCATCTGTCAACATCATGAGTGCCATGCTCGAGGACGCCGCCATTTCCGGTGCCGTTACGACCCCTCGAATTGAGGCCCGCCGGTCGATGTCGATGGCGGCGAGTTCGGCTCTCATGCTCGCGCCCGCCCTGCTGCTGTGCAGCGTCTTCATCTTCGCGCCGGCAGCGCTGACGATTGTCGGCTCATTCTACAGCTTCGGCCTCACCTCGCAGAACTGGGTGTGGGTCGGTACCGGCAACTACAGCCAGGCGCTCGCCGATCCGATCTTCTGGGTAGCGCTGCGCAACAATGTCATCATCGTGCTTGGATCGATCGTCCTCCAGGTGGGTATTGGGACGATCCTCGCAGCGATCCTCGACCGCGGGCTGCCGACGGGATCGACATTCTTTCGCACCATCATCTTCATGCCGATGGTGGTCTCGGCCGTCGCGGTGGCGCTGATCTGGCTGATCATCTTCGATCCCAACGTCGGCATCCTCAACGCCATCGTAAAAGGCCTCGGGCTGATGCCGCCGGGGCGCGGCTGGTTGGGCGACCCTAACATCTCGATCTGGATGGTGCTTGTCGTCGCGGCCTGGCAATACACCGGTTTCATGATGGTGCTGGTGCTCGCTGGGCTGCAGGGCATCCCACGCGAGCACTATGAGGCGGCCGCCATCGACGGCGCAGTAGGGCTCAGCGCCTTCTGGTACATCACGCTGCCCTCGATCCGCAACGTGCTGCTCGTGGCCGTCCTCATTACAACCATCGGCGGCTTCAAGGTGTTCGACTTCGTCTTCGTCCTGACCCAGGGCGGGCCGGCCAACGCCACGCAGGTGCTCGGCACCTATATTTATCTCCAAGCCTTCAACCTCACCAATATGGGCTACGCCAACGCTATTTCCGTCGTGCTTTTGGTGATTGCTGTGGTGCTGGGCTGGCTGCAGCTCAAGGCGAGCAGGCGGGCATGATGGGTCGCTTCCGCCTCACCACAATCATCCTCTATGGCGCGGTGTCGCTATGGAGCGTCTTCGTGCTCCTGCCGCTGCTCTGGATGGTGTTTGCCGCGTTCAAGACCCGCCGCGAGATTTTCACCGATCCGATGGGTCTGCCCGACAGCCTGAGCTTTGCCAGCTTTGAACGTGCCTGGGGCGTCGGCATCGGCCAGTTCATGCTCAATTCGGCGTTCGTGACGCTCATCTCGGTGAGCATCATCATCACCGTGGCCGGGATGGCCGCTTATGTGCTGGCGCGATCCACCAACAAATGGCTGCAGATCATCTACCTGTTGATCGTTGCCGGCTTCGCCGTTCCCGTGACGGCCGTGCTGGTACCGCTCTACCAGATGGTCTCCGCAGCTGGCTTCCTCAACAACCATCTAGCCATAGCTCTGCCCTATGCAGCCTATGGCATCCCGTTCACGACCATTCTGTTCTACGCCTTCTTCCTCGATTTTCCGCGCGAGCTCGAGGAAGCGGCGCGCCTTGACGGCTGCTCGCACGTGCAGATCTTCTTCATGATCATCGTTCCGCTCTCGGGACCGGCGGTCGCCAGCGCGGCGATCTTTCAGGCCGTGTTTATCTGGAACGAATTTCTATTGGCCATGCTCATGCTGACGAGGCCGGCGCTCAAGACGCTGCCCGTCGGAATTCTGCAGCTGCAGGGCGAATTCACGTCTGACTGGCCGGCCGTGATGGCGGGCCTCGCTGTCGCGACGCTACCGATCCTTGCAATCTTCATCTTCGCACAAAAGTACTTCGTCCGCTCGCTTGCCGGCCTCGGCAAGTAGCATCACCCAAAGGCCTCACATGCGCTTCCGTCAGATACACCTCGACTTCCACACCAATGAGACGATCCCCGGCATCGGCTCGCGCTTCGATGGCAAAGCGTTCGCTCAAGCGTTCAAGGACGCCTATGTCGACAGCGTCACGGTGTTCTCGAAGTGTCACCACGGCGTGAGCTACCACCCCACCAAAGTTGGCAAGCAGCATCCACACCTCAAATTCGACCTGTTGCGCGCTCAAATCGATGCACTTCATAAGGTCGGCATCAACGCCCCCGTCTATTTGACCGCGACGTGGGACGAGCTCGCGGCGTTCGAGCATCCTGAGTGGCGAACCATATCGCCCGACGGAAGTTTCCCAAGCTTCAGGTCAGAGTGGGGGAACGGCGCCGGCTGGGCTTATCTCGATTTCTCGACGCCTTATCTCGACTACCTGTGCGCCCAGACAGAGGAGGTGATGCAGCGTTATCCCGATGCCGACGGGATCTTCATGGACATTTCGTTCCAGCTCCCTTCCATCTCCTCTTCGGCGCGCACCAAAATGGACGCAATGGGGCTCGACTGGACCAGTCCGGACGACCGCGCCACGTTCACCGAGCACGCCGTCGACAATTACTTCACCCGCGTCCGTGACGCGGTTCGCAAGCATGACCCCAAGATGAAGCTGTTCTTCAATTCGGGCCACATGCGGCGGGGTCTGCGCAAGCACTACTCTGACTATTACACGCATCTGGAAGTTGAGAGCCTGCCCACAGCGGGATGGGGCTATGAGCATTTCCCCATCAGCGCCCGCTATATCGATCCGCTTGGCATTCCGTTCCTCGGCATGACCGGCAAATTCCACACCCATTGGGGCGAAGTTGGCGGCTACAAGAAGCCCGAGGCGCTGATCTACGAGTGCGGCGCAATGCTGGCGCAAGGCGCCCGCTGCTCCATCGGCGATCATCTCCATCCGACGGGACAGATCGACCAATCGACGATGCGGACGATCGCACCAGCTTACAAATGGGTGGCTGAACGGGAACCGTGGGCCGTCGATACGACCAACCGGGCGCAGATCGCGCTTCTCTCGGCAGAGGCCGCAGGGCGTCCGCGCCTCGTCGGTGTGCCGGGCCACCATGAGGGCGCCGATGAAGGTGCGGTGCGGGTGCTGCTGGAGGGTAAATTCGCGTTCGACGTGGTGGATCTCGAGAGCGACCTCGCCCCGTACGCCCTCCTCATCCTGCCCGACGTGATCTCAGTGGACAAAAAGCTCAAGGCAAAGATCGACAAATTCGCCGCCAAAGGCGGCCGGGTAATGTTGACGGGTAAGAGCGGCCTGGGCGCAGACGGTCAGTTCGTCTTCGATATCGGAGCAGAATGGAAGGGCACGTCGCCTAACCAAGGCGGTGACTATCTGCTGCCTGCGAAGGCGCTGCGCGCGAGCCTGATCGACGATCCACTCTTCATGTACCAGCCGGCCGAGCGCATCCGCATCAGGGGTGGCAAATCGCTCGGGCAGGTGTTCGAGCCGTACTTCGACCGCGCGCCGCGGCATTTTTCCGGCCACGTCAACGCACCGAGCAAGCCGGACGCCTCAGGGTTCGCCGCTGGCAGTGCCAAGGGCGCCTTCACCTATCTGAGCTTCCCGATTTTCTCGTGCTATCATGAGGTAGGCGCTGTCGCGATGCTCGAAATAGCCGTTCGCCTGATCGAGACCGCTCTGGGTAACGAACGCCTCATCACGACGACGCTGCCTCAAGCGGGCCGTGTCACAGTCCGTGCGCAATCGGCTAAAAAGCGGGATGTCGTCCACCTGCTACACGCAACGCCTGCGCTGCGCGGAACTACTCGCGGGGCGCCCGTCCAACCCATCCAGGATCTCATTACACTACACGACGTCATGGTCTCGCTGCTGCCTCGATCAAAAGTCAAAGAGGTAAGGCTTATCCCGTCCGGCGAGGCGATAAGCTACTCCGAGCGCGATGGCCGGTTGAACTTCACCGTCCCATCGGTCACGGGACACGAAATGATCGAGGTCCGCTACTAACTGGCTCGTCAAACAATCCGTCTCGTCTCCAGGCTAATTCGATGTCGACGCCTCGGCGGTTGTGGACCAAACCGGAGTCACTTGTTGGCTTTAAACGCCGCGTTGCCGTGACTGAGATAGGTCTTTGGGCACTTTATGCTGCTAGCACCGGAAACCGGCTCACGGACCGTCCGCCAGGCGCCTGGAACGCCTAAGCAAAAAAGAAACCAGCTCTACGGCGGGTTAGCAGCATTTCAGAGCATCACAGCGATGGCGGAAGTGGCGGAGAGGGAGACAGGAAAACAGTGGCTGTTCTCGGGGCTCGCTCGGAGGCGATGTTCCACGGACAGACAGGCGGACAGACGATTGCTCAAGCGAGTAGATAGCT
>JBDSEK010000054.1:0-17640 GCA_039920085.1 Devosia sp.
ACCAGCATCGAGCCGACGCCTCAGGTTTGGACGGTCATCTGGATCGTCAACGGCGTCCTGGTGCTTTTGGTCGTCGCCTTGGTGGTCACAGAGGCGATGCTGCTGCTGCAGTCGCGACTATTGAACCAGGCGGGCTCGGGGCTGCAGGTCCGCATGGTCACCATGTTCGCCGTGGCAGCGGCCGTCCCGGCGACGATCGTTGCGATCGTCGCGACGATTTCACTGAACCAGGGGCTCGACCAATGGTTCTCCGAGCGAACGCGGACAATGGTCGAAAGTTCGCGTCTCGTCGCCCGCTCCTACATGCTGGAGCACGCTCAGGTGCTGCGTGACGACATCGTCTGGGTGGCGGGCGAGCTAGAGCGCACACGCGCAACCTTCGATACCGATCGGACGCAGTTCCAGCGCATCTTCACGGCGCTGGCAATCACCCGCTCGCTGCCGTTTGCGTCCCTTGTTACCCCTGAGGGCACGTCGCTGATGACGGCCCAGATCAACGCTCAAGGCTCCGCGCCGCAGCTCCCCGAAGGGCTTGGCGCGCAGGTGGGGGAGGGCGCTCCTGCACTTATCTCGCCGGGCGATACCAATCTGGTTGGTGCTGCGGTGAAACTTCGCGGTTACGACCAGGTCCTGCTCTTCGTCGCCCGCCCGGTGAACGCCGAAGTGCTCGAATTCATGCGGCTGACCGACGACAATGTCACCGCCTACCGCCAGTATGAATCGAACCGCCTGGTCTTTCAGATCACCTTCACCATCATGTATCTGGGCCTCGCGCTGGTGCTGCTGCTGGCTGCGCTCTGGATCGGTATCGCGCTCGCCAATGGCTTCGTCGATCCGATCCGCAATTTGATGATCGCCTCGAGCCGGGTGTCGAACGGCGACCTCGATGTGCAGGTGCCGGTGCAGCCCGGCCGGGGCGATTTGCGCGACCTCTCTAATCGCTTCAACACCATGACACGACAATTGCGGACGCAGCACGTTGCGCTCGTTGCGGCGAGCGAGACCAACGAGAAGCGCAGGCAGTTTACCGAGGCGGTGGTGGAGGGCGTCTCCGCCGGCATTGTCGGCCTCGACCCGTTCGGGGCCATCACGCTGGTCAATGCGCGTGCCGCCGAGATGCTGGGGCTCGATGAGCTCTCGGCCATCGGCCGTCCGATCGGCGAGGTCGTTCCGCCGCTGTCGCAGGTGCTCGAGCGCACCAAATCGTCGCGCCGCGGCCAGATTCGCGACCAGGTGGAAATCGGGTCGGGGCCTGACTATCGCACCTATCAAGTGCAACTGACGCGGGAAGGCTCGATGACCGAGTCCAAGGGCTTCGTGGTGACGCTCGACGACATTACCGATCTTTTGTCGGCACAGCGCACAGGCGCCTGGGCCGATGTCGCGCGCCGGATTGCGCATGAGATCAAGAATCCGCTCACGCCGATCCAGCTCAGCGCCGAGCGCCTGCGCCGCCGCTACGCCAAAAAGCTCGAGGACGATTTCGAGGTCTTCGACAAGTCGATCAGCACCATCCTTCGGCAGGTTGGCGATATCGGGCGGATGGTCGACGAATTCTCGTCCTTCGCGCGCATGCCCGAGGCCAAGCCGGTCAAGGCCGATTTGAGCGACGCGGTTCGGAACGCCGTGTTCCTCGAAAGCGTCCGCCTGCCGGAAATCTCCATCAAGGTGGATGCACCCAATGAGCCGGCGCATGCTTTCTTCGACCAGCGGCTGATCTCGCAGGTCCTCACCAATCTGATCAAAAACGCGGTCGAGGCGATCGAAGGGGCCGGGCTCGAGGCGATCAAGGAGCCGGTGATCCGGGTAGAACTGAAGCTCGACGGCCCAAAGGCTCGCATATCGATTTCGGACAATGGCAAAGGCTGGCCCAAGGAGAACCGCCAGCGGCTACTCGAGCCCTATATCACGACGCGGGAGAAGGGCACCGGCCTCGGTCTCGCTATCGTCGCGCGCATCATCGAACAGCATGGCGGCGTGGTCGATCTGATCGACGCCGAGCCCGATACCAATGGCCGGGTCGGTGCGTGCTTTACCTTCACTCTGCCGCTCAATGCGGCCGAGAGCGACGAGGAGCAGGCCGCGGCGGCCGTTCCCGAGCAACAACAGCCGGTTCAACAGGCGCAAGCGAGCGAGTCAGCGCCCGAAGCGTCCCGGCAGGAGGAGCCGCCGGTCGAGGCGGTTTAGAGGCAGTCTATGGCGCGTGATATTCTGATCATCGATGACGAGGATGATATTCGCGATCTGATCGCGGGTATTCTCGAGGACGAAGGCTACGAAGCCCGGCAAGCGCACGACGCGGATTCCGGCCTCAACGAAATCGCGCGGCGGCGTCCGAGCTTGGTGTTTCTCGACATCTGGATGCAGGGCTCGCGACTCGACGGGTTGCAATTGCTGGACGTGTTCCAGAGCCAGCACCCCGATATGCCCGTTGTAATGATCTCAGGCCACGGCAATATCGAAACGGCGGTTTCGGCCATCCGGCGCGGCGCGTATGACTACATCGAGAAGCCGTTCAAGATCGACCGCCTGCTGCTCATCACGCAGCGCGCGATGGAGGCGACCCGCCTTAAGTCCGAAGTCGAGGAACTGCGTGGCCGCTCCAATTCGCAATCAGTCGACATGGTCGGGACTTCGCCGGCACTGCAGCAGGCGAGGGGCGTGATCGAGAAATCAGCCCCGACCAATTCCCGCATTTTCATCTCGGGTTCGTCGGGCACCGGCAAGGGATTGGCGGCGCGGCTGATCCACCAACGTTCGCCACGCGCCGAAGCGCCCTTCGTCGAGATCAATTGTTCGCTCTATTCGGCGGATGAAGTGATGGTGGTGCTGTTCGGCCGTGAGGCGCGCGAGAAAACCGGTACGCTGCGGACCGAAGTGGGCGCCCTCGAAAAGGCTCATGGCGGAACTCTCTATCTGAGCGAGGTGGCTGCGCTACCTGTCGCGGCCCAGGCCGCCCTGCTACGGACGCTGGTCGAGAACCGCTTCAATCGGGTTGGCGGCACCGTGCCGGTGCCGATCGACGTTCGCATCATCTCGGCCAGTTCGCAGAATGTCGCGGCGCTGATCGAAGGTGGGCTGTTCCGCTCCGACCTTTTCCACCGGCTGTCGATCGTCCCGCTGCACCTCACGCCGCTCAAGGAGCGCCGCGAGGACGTGCCGCCGCTGGTCGAGCTGTTTCTCGATCAGATCTGCCGGATGCATAATCTCAAGAGCCTGACCATCGGGCCGGACGCGATGGCCGTGCTGCAGGGGCAGGATTGGCCCGGAAACGCCCGGCAGCTGCGCAATTCGATCGAGCGTCTGCTGATCCTGATCAAGGACAGTCCTCCCGAAAATGGCGTGATCACCGCGCAGATTTTGCCCTCCGACATCGGCGAAGTGCTGCCGACAGTGGGCGATACCGATGCCTCGGCGCATTTGATGAGCCTGCCGTTGCGCGAGGCGCGCGAGGTTTTCGAGCGACAGTATCTTGTCGCCCAGATCGAGCGCTTCGGCGGCAACATCTCCAAGACGGCCGAATTTGTCGGCATGGAGCGCAGCGCGCTCCACCGCAAGATCAAGTCATTGGGGCTTTAAGGGTCGCGGGTAGGCAGCCCCGGTACGATATGGCATAGTCGCGATCCCAAAGATCGACAACACGATTGAACGGAGGCGCGAATAGCGCTCCTGCACCTGACAATATTGGCGGCTTGACGCCGCCGAAAGCGACAAGAGGCCACACAGATGCCCGGCGAAAAGGCACAAAATTTACAGGATGCGTTTCTCAATCACGTCCGCAAGCAAAAGGTCCCGGTGACGATCTTTCTGGTCAACGGGGTAAAACTTCAGGGTATCGTCACTTGGTTTGACAATTTCTGTCTGTTGCTTCGGCGGGATGCGCAATCGCAACTAGTTTACAAGCACGCGATCTCGACGATCATGCCCGGCGCACCGATCCAGTTGTTTGATCCGGAACACGCGGACGACTAAACAGGCCAATGTCCGATCTTGAAGATCATGACGACCGCGCCGGCGGTCCGCAGCCCTTTGTCGATACGCGTGCCGCGCCCACCCGCGTCGGGCTGATCATTCCCGACACGCGCCAAATCGTGTCGGGGCACAGCCCTGAAGCGCGGAAGGCCGAGTTCGAGGGTCTTGCCGGGGCTATCCGCACAACTGTCGTGTTCTGCGAGATCGTCAAAATTCGCGAGATCAAACCGGGGACGTTTATTGGTGGCGGCCACCTCGAACAAATCAAGACCCGGGTAAAAGAGGGCGACGTCGAGTTGGTCCTGTTCGATGGTGCCCTGGCCCCTGTGCAGCAGCGCAATCTCGAAACCGAGACCGGCGCCAAGGTGCTCGATCGCACGGGGCTGATCCTCGAGATTTTCGGCGAGCGGGCGGCGACGCGCGAAGGCGTCCTGCAGGTCGAACTGGCGCATCTCAACTACCAAAAGAGCAGGCTCGTACGCTCATGGACCCATCTCGAGCGGCAGCGGGGCGGCTTTGGCTTTCTTGGCGGGCCGGGCGAAACGCAGATCGAAAGCGATCGGCGGCTGCTGGAGGATCGGATCAAGCTGCTCAATGAACGGCTCGAGAAGGTGCGCCGGACGCGAAGCCAACAGAAGGGGAAGCGCGACGCGGCCAAATTCCCGGTGGTTGCGCTGGTCGGTTACACCAATGCCGGCAAATCTAGCCTGTTCAACCGGCTGACGGGGGCAGGGGTGTTTGCCGAGGATTTGCTGTTCGCGACGCTCGATACGACGATGCGCAAGATCGAGCTTCCGCATGGGCGTGAAGTCATGCTCTCCGATACCGTCGGCTTTGTTGCCGATCTGCCGACAACACTGGTCGCCGCATTCCGTGCCACGCTGGAGGAGGTGACCGAGGCCGAGATCATCCTCCATGTGCGGGATGTCGCCAATCCGGATCACGCGGCCCAGGCGGGGGACGTGTTGAAGGTTCTCGGCGATCTCGGGGTCTCGGCCGACAAGACGCCGATTATCGAGGTCTGGAACAAGATCGACCTCGTCGAGGCTGACGAGAATGGCCGCCGCGAAGCGCTGGAGATCGTCTCGCCCAGGGGACAGGTGGCGGCGAGCGTCCCGGTGTCCGCCCAGACCGGCGAGGGCATAGATGCGCTGCTGGCGAGCATCGAGAGCGCGCTGGGCGCACAAAGCGCGACCTATAGAGTGCGCATCCCGCACAGCAACGGGGCGGATGTCGGCTGGCTCTATGGACACGCCGAGATCGTCAATCGCGAAGAGCCGGACGAGGAGGGTCAGACTTATGAAGTCCGGGTCGAGCCGCGCCATCGATCCGCATTCTCGGAACGCTTCGCGGGCCGGATCGAGGCCGACTAGCGATTGACCTTGTCGGCGGCCCTGACTTCGTTCCAGTAGCCGTCGAGGCGTTCAAGCCCGGCCTCCGCCAGGGGCACCCCGTCTGCCGCTGCGCGCGCCTCGACATGGGAAAAGCGCCGGTTGAATTTCAGATTGGCGTCGCGCAGCGCCGCTTCCGGATCGACGCCTAGCTTTCGGGCTAGGTTGGCGACGGCAAAGAGCAGATCACCGATTTCCTCCTGCCGGCTGGCATCATCGGCCGCCGACAGAACTTCATCGAGTTCCTCGCGGACCTTTTCAACCACCGCAGGAACGTCTGGCCAGTCGAAACCGACCTCCGCCGCCCGCCTGGTGAGCTTGTCGGCGCGGGCCAGGGAGGGAAGCACCTTGGGGACATCATCCAGTATCGATAGCGGCGCGGTGCCTTTGGCTGCGGCCTTGCCGGCACGCTCGGCCGCCTTGATCTCATCCCAGCGCGCTTTCGCCCCGTCGGCGTTCTTCGCAGCATCCTCGCCGAAGACATGGGGGTGCCGCCGGATGAGCTTGGTGGTGATCGCTTCGACCACATCGCCAAATTCGAACAACCCACGCTCGGCTGCCATCTGCGCGTGATAGACGGGCTGGAGGAGGAGGTCGCCGAGTTCGTCGCGGAGGTCGTCGAAATCATTGCGCTCGATGGCGTCGGCAACCTCGTAGGCCTCTTCGATCGTATAGTTCCGAATGGTCGAAAAGTCCTGCTCGAGATCCCACGGACACCCGCCATCGGGATTGCGCAACGCCGCCATGATTTCGATCAGTCGAGAGATATCGCGTGATGGCTGCATCGGGGACTCGGGTGTCGGGGAGAGCATTCTAGCGAAAGGACGCCACCCGCTCACCCACCCAGGTGATTCGCATAAGATATATTATGGAACAATTTGATGTGAGCGATTGGATGCATCTTGTCGGCATTTGATCAAATTCACCGCGATCAGCGCGGGCTGAGAACCTCGCCCTCGAGGACATCGATCCTGAGGCCATCGTAGGCCGGTCTGACGTTTGAAGGAGTCTGCGCGTCGGTTTGTACGTAATCGAGATCGATGTGGAGGTTTGTCAGCACCGCTTGTTTCGGCTTCTGCCGCTCGATCAGCGCCAGTGACTCCGGCAGGCTTAGATGGCTCGGATGCGGTGTGGGACGCAACGCATCGACAACCCACACATTGAGGCCCTGAACCGTGGGCATCGATTCTTCCGGCACGCCGCTCAGATCGCAGGAATAGGCAAAGTCGGCGACGCGGAAGCCGAGCGAGAATATGTCGCCATGGTCCTGTTTGAATGGCAGCACGGTAATAGTGCCGCCCGGGCCATCGACCACGAGGGTTTCGCCGGCGGCCATCAAATGCTGGTTGAGGATCGGCGGGTAGCCGCTGCCGGGCGGCGCAGTGAAGCAATAGGCAAAGGCCGAAACGATGCGCTGGCCGGCCTCGCGGCTGAAATAGACATCAACCCGCCGCCGATTATTGAGCGCCAGAACGCGCAGATCGTCGATCCCATGCGTGTGGTCGGCGTGTTCGTGCGTGTAGAGAACGGCGTCGAGGCGATCGACATTGGCGTTAAGGAGCTGCTCGCGCAAATCGCAACCCGTATCGATGAGGATGCGTGTCGGCTCGCTGTCGCCGGTTCGACCCTCGATCAGCAGCGAGCAGCGCAGGCGGCGGTTCTTGGGGTTTTTGGGATCGCATACGCCCCAATTGCCGCCGATGCGCGGCACGCCGCCCGAGGATCCGCAGCCGAGGATCGTGGCGATGATTTCGGTCGCTTCAGCCAAGGCTCAGCCCGGTTTTGGAGAACAGCCGGGCGAAATTGCGGGTCGTCACGTCGCCGATCTCTGCCAGCGAGACTCCCCTCACCTCGGCCAGCTTTTGCGCCGTATGCCGCACATAGGCCGGCTCATTGCTCTGGCTGCGATGCGGCACCGGCGCGAGATAGGGCGCGTCGGTTTCAACGAGGATACGGTCAGCCGGTGCGGTCGCCGCCACCTTTCTTATGTCGTCGGCATTTTTGAAGGTCAGAATGCCCGAAAACGAGATGTATCCGCCGAGCGCCAGCCCACGCTTTGCCAGGTCTTCGCCGGCTGAAAAGCAATGCAGTACGAAGGGGAACGAGCCGCTCGTCGCAGTCTCTTCTTCCAGAATGGTTGCCGTGTCTGCGTCGGCCGAGCGCGAATGGATGACGAGCGGTAGTCGGCTCATGCGCGCCGCCGCGATATGCCGGCGAAAGCCGGTGGCCTGGGCGGCGTAGTCGCCGTCATAGTGGTAGTCGAGCCCCGCCTCACCGATGGCGACGCAGCGCGGATGCTCCGCTAGCGTGACGAGTTGGTCGGCGGTTATGTCCGGCTCCTCGTGGGCGTGATGGGGATGTGTGCCGACAGAGCACCAGACCTCGGGATGCGCCGTGATCGCTGCAACTTCGTCGAAGCGTTTGACGCGGGTCGAAATGGTCACCAGCCCAATCACGTCATTGGCCTTAGCCCGCGCCAGCACTTGGGCGCGTTCACTTGCCAGCTCCGGAAAATCGAGGTGGCAATGGCTGTCGACGAGCATCGTTAGCCGGCCTTCGCCGTCTCGAACTTGCGAAAGATCGGCTCGGGCGCCGGAAGGATTGCTCCCTCGGGAAGCGCTGCTGCCGGGTCGAGCGCATACGCCAGCAACCGCTCACCCGGCGGCACGCCCAGCAAATTCAGGATCCGCTCTGCGCTTTCGGGAACGAAGGGCTGCGCAGCAATCGCACAGCGCCGCAACACATCTGCGGTCGTCGCGAGAATGGCTCCCATCCGTGCCGGATTGTCCTTAAGACCCCAAGGAGCCTGCTCGGCGAAATAGAGATTGGCGGCGCTCAGCGCGGCGATCAGCTCGGCCGCCGCCTCATGCACCTGCTCGGTTTCCATCGCCATTTGCATCCGGCCGATCGCCTCGATCGCCTGGCGCGAGATCGTACTGTCGGCTTCCGTGGCGGCCTGTGCAGGCATGCGCCCGGCGAAGTTCTTGGCGATCATCGACAGCGAGCGTTGCGCCAGATTGCCGAAATTGTTGGCCAGGTCGGCGTTGTTGCGGTTGACGAATTTCTCCCGCCCCCAGTCGCCATCCTGGCCCCAGCTGATCTCGCGCAGGCAGTACCAGCGGATCGGGTCGGCGCCGAACTCGTCGGCAAGGCCGAACGGGTCGACCACATTGCCGAGCGATTTGCTCATCTTCTTGCCTTCCGACGTCAGAAAGCCGTGCGCGAAGACGCGTTTGGGCAGCGGCAAGCCCGCGCTCATCAGGAAGGCCGGCCAATAAACGGTGTGGAAGCGGATGATGTCCTTGCCGATGACATGCAAATCCGCCGGCCAATAGCGCTGGAACAGCTCGCTCTTGTCGTCGGGAAAGCCAACGCCCGTGATGTAATTGGTGAGCGCATCGATCCACACATACATCACGTGGTCAGGTGCACCCGGCACGGGAACGCCCCAGTCGAAGGTCGTGCGCGAGATCGAAATGTCCTGCAGACCGCTTTTGACGAAGCTGACGATCTCGTTGCGACGCTCCTTCGGCGCGATGAAATCGGGATGCTCGTCATAAAATTGCAGCAGCCGCTCTTGAAAGGCCGATAGGCGGAAGAAGTAGCTTGGCTCCTCGACCCAGCTGGCTTCCGCGCCGGACGGCGTAAGTTTCCTGCCGCCCTCGCCCTCGGTCAGTTCGCCGTCGTCGAAATAGGCCTCGTCGCGGACCGAGTACCAGCCCTTGTAGGTCGACTGATAAACGTCACCATTGTTGCTGGCCGCCATCCGGCGCCAGATTTCCTGGCACGACCTGACGTGACGTTCCTCGGTGGTACGAATGAAGTCGGAGTTGGACAGATTGAGCCGTGCCGCGAGTTCGCGGAACCGCGCCGAATTGCGGTCGGCGAGCGCTTGGGTGCTGAGCCCTTCCCGCTCAGCAGTCTGCACCATCTTAATACCGTGCTCGTCAGTGCCGGTCAGAAAAAAGACGTCCCGACCCTCGATCCGCCGCCAACGGGCGATGGCATCGGTGGCGATCATCTCATAGGCGTGGCCGATATGGGGCTCGCCATTGGGATAGGCAATCGCGGTGGTGAGGTAGTAGGCGTTGCGGCTCATTGGGCTTCGACGAGGGAGAGATGGGTTTGGGCGTGCCGTCTGATGGCGTCCAACACGCCGGTCAGGGTCTGCCGCGCGTCGAGATTGTATTCCTCGGCGTCGGCAAACTGGGCGGTGGCCTTGTCCCATAGCTCCCCGGCCGAGGCAAGCCGGGCCTTGGCCGCAGATTCCGCAGCTTTTTTCGCCTCGAGGGCGATCCAGTCGAGGGCGATCTGCTGCGCGAACGCAAAAGCAGCGCCGTCGCGATCCGCGGCTAGAATTTCAGCAAGGCCGGTCGCCCGTCCGGATGCCCCATTGGCCGGCGCCACCAACCAATCCTGCAGGTCGATGAGCGCTTTGTCGTCACCAAGGGCCAACAGTTCGAAGCCCCGGCGCGGCCGCCCTGCGGCGAGTGCAATCGCTGCGTCCAGCCGGTCTGGATCGGCGCCGTTGGACAGCAGAACCTCGCGCAGCCCCGCATCGCCCAGCGGGCGGAGCGCCACAGCGTGGCAGCGGGAGCGTATCGTCGGCAACAAGGCGCCCGGACGATGCGACACGAGGATAAACAGAGTCTCGGACGGCGGCTCCTCGAGGATCTTCAGCAGCGCGTTGGCGGCGTTCGGATTGCAGTCGTCGATCGAGTCGATGATGGCGATCCGAAATCCGGCGCGGCCACGCGTCATCCTCAGCTCTTCGACGAAGCTGCGCACCTCTTCGACGCGGATGACGGTGTAAAAGCCTTTGCCGCTGTCGCGTTGCGCCCGACGCAGGACGCGCAGATTGGGGTAGCCGCCCGACGCAACTTGCGCCGCAACATGTGCGGAGGACTCGTCGCCGGTGCGGGTGAAGACACTGCGAGCGACCTCAAAGGCCAGGGTGGCTTTGCCGATGCCGCGCGGCCCGTGCAGCAAGATGCCGGTCGGCAGGCGATTGCGCTCGAGCTGCTCCATGATCGCAGCGAGGGCAGCATCATGGCCGATGACGCGCGGCTGCGTTTCAGGCGCCGGAACACCGGTGAGGCCGTCAGGCTCGCGCAGATCATCGTCGCTCAACTGGCTGGCCCGCTCGCCAATTCCGGAAAGCGGCGGGCGAGCGCGTCCCAGATTTCCTGTTCAAGCGCCTCTTCGGTCTGCGCCGCCGGGATAACGATGCATCGCTCGACATTGTTGCGGGCGATGGCCAGGAAGGCTTCGCGCAGCCGTACGTGCCATTCGAGATCTTCCTTTTCGAAACGATCGCCAGTTGCGGCGAGCGCCGCCTCCGTCTCGCGCTGGTTGACGCGGTGGAACGCCGCCTCCGGGTCCATATCGAGGATGATGGTCAGATCCGGCCTGTGGCCATTGAGCGCAAGGTCTTCGAGCGCCCCGATCAGCTTGTCGTCCACCCCGCCGGTCAGCCCCTGATAGGCGCGCGTTGAATCAGCAAACCGGTCCGAGATCACCCAGCGCCCCGATTCCAGATTGGGCGCGATCAATTGATTGACGTGATCGAGCCGGGCGGCGGCGAACAGCACGGCCTCCGCCCCCGGCCCCCATTGCTCGGACCGTCCCTGCAAGATGAAGGCCCGCACGGCTTCCGCGCGCGGCGTGCCACCGGGCTCCCGGGTCCGCACGGCGGCGATCGAGCGGCGGCTCAGCGCTCCGACCAAGCGCCTCACCTGCGTGGACTTGCCGACCCCCTCGCCGCCCTCGAAGGTGATAAAGCGGGCCGGGGGGTTAGCGGTGCGATCGAGCATCAGAGCGGGAGCCAGCCGAGCAGCAAATGCTTCAAGGCATCTGTCGCGCGATGCGGCAAATCGCCGACCTCGACGGTGCTTGCGGCAAACAGCGGTGCGGTCTGCACGATCTTGTCGCTGCAATAGACATTGAGGGTGCCGATCCGTGTGCCCTTAAGCACCGGCGGTATAAGAGGACCAGTGTAGGTGACGGTTGCCTCCGGGCACTTCTCCGCCCCCTTGGGGATGAACAAATCCACCGCCCCCTGCCCGACCAAACCCACTTGCGCCTCGGCACCGCCATAGACGTTGGCATAGGCGACGGTCTTCCCCTCGGGGAACACCGGCAGCAATTCGAAGCCGCGTGTGCCCCAGGTGATAAGCTTGCGCGCTTCCTCGGCTCGCTCCGACATCGAGCTAAGACCGTGCAGCACCGCAATCAGCCTGCGTCCGGCGCCAATTGTGGAAACGACTGTGCCATAACCGGCGGCCTCGGTATGGCCGGTTTTGAGCCCATCGACGCCGATTCCCATCTCGACCAGCGAGTTTCGGTTCTGCTGGCGGATCTTGTTCCAGGTGAATTCGGGCTCGGAGAAGATCGGGTAATATTCGGGGAAGCTCTGGATGATGTAGCGGGCCAACCGCGCCAAATCGTGGGCAGTCACATACTGGTCCGGATCCGGCAGGCCGGTGGCGTTGACGAAGTTCGAATCGACAAGCCCGATATTCTTGGCCAGCGAATTCTCGATGCGCGCGAATTGGTGCTCGGTCCCCCCGATCCCTTCGGCCAGAGCGATAGCGGCGTCATTGCCCGACTGGATGATCACGGAGCGGATCAGGTCGGCGACTTTGATCTTGGAATTGAGCTCGGCGAACATCGTCGAGCCGCCGGACGCGGCGCCGCCGTCGCGCCAGGCGTGCTCGGAAATGAAGAATTCGTCCTCGAGCCGAAGCTTATTCTGCTGGAGATAAGTGAAGACCACCGCAATGGTCATCAGCTTTGCCATGCTGGCCGGCTCCATCCGCAAGTCGGCGTCTTTTGAGAACAGGAGCGAGCCGGATTCGTAGTCCATCAGGACGGCAAAGCGGGCTTTGGTGTCGAAGTCCTGTGCGAGCGCAGACGAATTCGCGGCAAGGGCCGCAAGGACAAGCAGCAGCGAAACGCGCAGCAAAGATTGCATCGACTCAACCAACAAAGCGCCGCCGCGGCGCCAAGCCCCGACTAATAGAGAACTATGTCGGTAAGGCCAAGTTCCCGCACGAGAGGCAGCAGATCTGACCGTGCAACGCCGGGCTTAAGTCGGGTCAGTGTCAATCTCGTGGCGATTCCGTCGCCGAGGCTAACTTGCTCCTCGTTGACGGCGCCCAGCATGGCAAAGGCGATTGCCACCTCTTCTGCGGCGGCTTCGTTCTCGAATATTCCCAGCTGCAGGTGGATTTTGCGCGCATCTTCGTCGACGGCCCCGACCCAGTCCTGCAATGCGCCGGAGCGGGTGGCCATGGCGTTGGCGGCGTCGATCGCGCCATTTACATCGGCCCCTGCCTGCTCGCTATCGGCATACGCAAAAAGCCCGATCAGATCGCCAATCAGTCCGCCTGAAAGCGGATCGCGGCTCGTCGGCCCGCCCTCGTCGACATCGCCCAGATTGACCCGTCCCGCCTCGGCGGAGGCCATTTGGACCTCTCGGGCGAAGTCCGGGGTCTGGAGTTGGGTTTCGAATTTGGTCGGCGTGTTGACCGACGCCATCAGCATCTTGTTGTCATCGACATTGAGCTGCGCCGGCGCGACATAGCGTACCTCGACCCGGGCGCTCCCCTTGGCGCGATAGCCGAGAGTTTCCGCGGCCTGGTAGCTGAGGTCGATAATCCGGCCCGATACGTAGGGCCCGCGATCGTTGATCCGCACCATCACCGAGCGCCCGTTCTCGAGATTGGTGACCCGGGCATAGCTCGGGATCGGCAGCACCGGGCTTGCCGCGGTCAGATAGTAGGCGCCGAACACTTCGCCATTGGCGGTGCGGCGGCCATGGAAATCTTGTCCGTACCACGAGGCAGTCCCCCGCTCGACGTAGCCCGGGCCCTCGATTGGCCGGTAAGTCACGCCGTGAACGACATAAGGCTTGAGCGGCATCACCCGCCCGCCGCCGCGCTTGGGAAACTTCGCCTTGGTGACGCGCGGCGAGACCGCGACGCCATATTCCTTGGACGTGAACGCGGAGCGCGTGACTCCCGAATGCCCCACGCCGCTGCTGCAGGCGGCGAGGATCGGTGCCACTAGGATAACCAGCGCAAGAGCGCGCCAAAAACTCGAACGCAAAACCAAACCAGCACACCTCGAGGCAATCGATGCCACTTTAGCGGAGCCGTCGCCCACGCAGCGGCACAGAGCGCGATCGTGGTTGCGGCTGGGTTAATTTGAGTCGAATTGCGGAGGATGGAGTTGCCGCGGCTTCAGACGCACCGCCTTGGGTGTTTCGCGGCCTGCATGCGCGCTACAACGCCCTTGCTTGCCGGGGGATGGGCAATCATATAAAGATATCTTTATATCCCGCCACCTGGTTTTGCGCCGCAGGTCGTTCTGCGAGAGGTTCGTCCAATGAAGCAATTGCCGCCCCACAACGACGCTCGGGCCGCCCTCACCGCGGCCGCTTCGCAGCGCATTCTCGTGCTGGACGGCGCCATGGGCACGATGATCCAGCAGTTGAAGCTGGACGAGGCAGGCTATCGCGGCGAACGGTTCAAGGACTGGCACAGGGACATTCGCGGCAACAATGATCTGCTGATCCTCACCCAGCCCGACGCCATCCGCGACATCCATCTGGGCTATTTCCTCGCGGGCGCGGACATCGTCGAGACCAACACGTTTTCATCCACCTCCATCGTTCAGGCCGATTACGGCATGGAGGCGCTGGCCCATGAGCTCAATCTCGAGGGCGCGAGGCTGGCGCGCGAGGCGGCACAACTGGCGCAGGACCAGGACGGCAAGCGCCGCTTTGTCGCCGGCGCACTTGGCCCGCTCAACAAGACAGCCTCCATGTCGACCGACGTCAACAATCCGGGCGCCAGGAACATCACTTTCGACCAGATTGCGGAATCCTACGCCGAGGCCATCAATGGCCTGATCGATGGCGGCGCCGATCTTTTGCTGTTCGAGACCATTACTGACACCCTCAACACCAAGGCCGGCATCTTTGCTGCCCAACGTATTTTCGCCGAGCGCGGCTTTGAGCTGCCGATCATGATTTCGGGTACAATCACCGATCTCTCCGGCCGGACCCTGAGCGGACAGACGCCGTCCGCGTTCTGGTATTCGATCCGTCACGCCCACCCGTTCACCATCGGACTCAACTGTGCTCTGGGCGCCAACGCGATGCGGCCGCACATCGCCGAACTCAGCGATGTCGCCGATACGTTCGTCATGGCCTATCCCAATGCCGGCTTGCCCAATGAGTTCGGCGGCTATGACGAGAGCCCCGAATTCATGGCGCGCCAGCTCGACGTCTTTGCGCGCGAAGGGTTGGTCAACATCATCGGCGGCTGCTGCGGCACGACGCCGGAGCACACGCGCGCGTTTGCGGAGGTCGCGGCGCGCCACAAGCCCCGCCGGCTGCCCGAGATTGCGCCCCGGCTCCGTCTGTCGGGGCTGGAGCCCTTCACGCTGACGCCGGAGATTCCGTTCGTCAATGTGGGCGAGCGCACCAATGTCACGGGCTCCGCCCGCTTCCGCAAGCTCATCAGCGCCGGCGACTATATGGCGGCGCTCGATGTCGCCCGCGACCAGGTACAAAATGGCGCGCAGGTGCTCGACGTCAACATGGATGAAGGCCTGATCGACTCCGAAAGGGTGATGGTCGAGTTCCTCAATTTGCTGGCCGCCGAGCCCGATATCGCGCGCGTGCCGCTGATGATCGACAGCTCAAAGTTCGCGGTGATCGAAGCGGGGCTGAAATGCGTGCAGGGCAAGCCGCTGGTCAACTCGATCTCGATGAAGGAGGGCGTCGAGAAATTCCTCGAAACCGCCCGGCTGGTGCACAGCTACGGCGCCGCAGTCGTCGTCATGGCGTTCGATGAACGGGGCCAGGCCGACACCGAAGCGCGCAAGGTCGAGATTTGCAGCAAGGCCTATAGGCTGCTGACCGAAGAGGTCGGCTTCCCGGCCGAGGATATCGTCTTTGACCCCAACATCTTTGCCTTGGCCACCGGCATTGAGGAGCACCGCAACTACGGCGTCGATTTCATCGAAGCCACCCGCAAGATCAAAGCCACGCTGCCCCATGTCCACATCTCGGGCGGCGTCAGCAACCTCAGCTTTTCGTTCCGCGGCAACGAGCCGGTGCGCGAAGCGATGCACGCTGTGTTCCTCTACCACGCCATCCAGGCGGGCATGGATATGGGCATCGTCAATGCCGGCCAGCTCGCGGTCTACGAGTCGATTAACCCGGAGCTGCGCGAGGCCTGCGAGGACGTGATCCTCAACCGCCGAGAGGATGCGACCGAGCGACTGCTCGAGCTTGCCGAGCGATACAGAGGCGGCGCGGCACAAGAGGGCAAGGTCAAGGATTTGACCTGGCGGACCAAGCCCGTCGCCGAGCGGATTTCGCACGCCCTCGTCAACGGCATCACCGAGTTCATCGACGAAGACACCGAGGCGGCGCGCCTTGAGGCCGCCCGCCCGCTGCACGTCATTGAAGGTCCGCTGATGGCCGGCATGAGCGTCGTCGGCGATCTGTTTGGCTCGGGCAAGATGTTCCTGCCGCAGGTGGTCAAATCCGCCCGTGTGATGAAGCAGGCCGTCGCACATCTGCTGCCCTACATGGAGGCGGAAAAGGACGCCAATGGCGATGCGCAGGGCGTCAAATCCGCCGGCAAGATCCTGATGGCGACGGTCAAGGGCGACGTTCACGATATCGGCAAGAACATCGTCGGCGTGGTTCTCAGCTGCAACAACTACGAGATCATCGATCTCGGGGTGATGGTGCCCACAGCCAAGATTCTCGAGACCGCCAGGCGCGAGAAGGTCGATGTGATCGGGCTGAGCGGTCTCATCACGCCGTCGCTCGACGAAATGGTTCACGTCGCCTCCGAGATGGAGCGCGAAGGGTTCGACATTCCCCTTCTCATCGGTGGGGCGACGACTAGCCGTGTCCATACGGCGGTGAAAATCCATCCCCAATACACAAACGGCCCGACTGTCCACGTCCACGATGCGAGCCGCGCCGTCGGCGTGGTCTCGGCCCTCCTCAGCAAGGAGCAGCGGCCCGCTTATGTCGCGGACGTAAAAGCCGAATACGAAAAGGTCGCGGCCAAGCACGCGCAGAGCGAGCGCGACAAGCAGCGTCTGTCCTTGAGCGCGGCGCGCGAGAATGCGTTCAAGACCGAATGGACGAGCTACACGCCGCCGAGACCAAGCTTCCTCGGCACCAGGGTGTTCGAGAGCTACGACCTTAGCGAACTCGCGCGCTACATCGATTGGACCCCATTCTTCCAGGCATGGGAGATGAAGGGGCGCTATCCGGCGCTGCTCGACGACCCGGAACAGGGTCCTGCCGCCCGCCAGCTTTGGGACGACGCCCAGGCCATGCTGCGCGAGGTGTTGCAGAAGAGCTGGTTCCGCCCCAAGGCGGTGATCGGCTTCTGGCCTGCAAACGCGGCTGGCGATGACATCAAGCTGTTCACTGGCGAGGATCGCGCCGAAGAACTGGCGACGCTCTACACGCTCCGCCAGCAGCTTTCGAAGCAAAAGGACCGGCCCAATCTGGCGCTTGCCGATTTCGTCGCGCCGCCGGGCACGCCCGATTATGTCGGTGCCTTCGTCGTTACCGCGGGGCTCGAGGAGCAACTCATTGCCGAGCGCTTCGAGCGCAAAAATGACGACTATTCCGCCATCGTCATTAAGGCGCTAGCGGACCGTTTTGCGGAAGCCTTTGCCGAGGCGCTGCATGAGCGCGTTCGCAAGGAGTTCTGGGGCTACGCTCCGGATGAGGCGGCCTCGCCAGACGATCTGCTGCAGGAAAAATACCGCGGCATTCGCCCGGCGCCGGGCTACCCTGCGCAGCCCGACCATACCGAAAAGACCACTCTCTTCCGCCTGCTCAACGCCAAGCAACGGATCGGTGTCGAGCTCACCGAGAGCTATGCCATGTGGCCCGGCTCGTCGGTGAGTGGTCTCTATCTCAGCCATCCGGGCGCCCACTATTTCGGCGTCGCCAAAGTCGAACGCGACCAGGTCGAGGACTATGCGAGGCGCAAGGGCATGGCCGTGCGAGAGGTCGAGCGTTGGCTTGGGCCCGTCCTCAACTACATCCCGGCGGCGGACAAGGGTGCGGCATGACCAGCCCGTTCGATCCCGCACCGCTGTCGATCCCGGTAACGGTCGTGACCCAGGGGCCCGTCGCCGCCGATCCCGGCGCAAAGGTGCTGCACCTTGAGCCGGCTTTGCACGAGCATGACGCGGGCAATGAGTGCGTTGCCTGTGCGGCCCGCGG
>JBDSEK010000055.1:0-15707 GCA_039920085.1 Devosia sp.
GGAGGTCGCTATCGGGGCTGCCGGCGTGGCTTGGTGCAAAGCGCGGCCGGCATTGGACTAACGGGGGTCAACCCGGAAGGGTTGCAACCCGAGACGGAAAATTTTGGATGGCTTACGAGCCAGCCGATTCGCCGGGCTTGCGGCGATTGAGGAAGCGCGGGCGACGCTCATTGTCATGCGCCATCTTGCGACGGGCCGAGGACAGGCCCAGCACGACGCCATCGACCTGCTGACTATAGGGCAGCATCGAGCCGTCGCCGGCCTTGATATAGAGCGGCAACCGGAGCTTCTTGCCCCAGTTCTGCCACTCGGCGACGACGTTAGCGTTCCCAAGTTCCTCGAACACTTGGTAGTTGAGATCGGGATCGCCATGCACGAGTTCGATCGTGCTCGACAGCACGCCCTCTTCCGAGATGCGGGTCGAAACGGCAACGCCGACGAATTCGGTTACCGGCACCTTCACCTTGATCACCACGCCCGATTTCTCGAGCTGCTTGCGGATTGTGACGGTCTTGACCGGATCCCTGGGTCCATTGTCGTTGGCAGGGCCGAATTTCTTTGCCGTGTACGGCGCGGCCGCGACCTTTGCCGCGCTGCGCGTACCAAAGAGCACGACAACCGACGAACCCTCTAGCCCCAGATGCTGGACCATTTTGTAAGACGCCTTCCTGTTAACCCCGAGAGCTTGGTTTTTTGGTGCCCTCTTATGGGTGCCAATCTACCCGCCCGTCTTTCTGCCGCGCTTAAGAAACTGGGTTAAGTTTAGGTAGTTTTGGCAAGGGTTAGCGGGGGGTGACCAGCGGCATGGCAGAGTTAAGCAAAGCCTGCTGGACCGGGCCTCTAGATGCGCCTAGAAGGCCCGCGAAACAGACACGATGCCGATGACCGAACCGACCGCCACGAGCCATGCCGACGATCTGCAATTGCTGCGTACGGCAGCCGTCACGGCGGGGATCATTGCGAGCTCGTATTTTCGCCGCGACGTCAAGAACTGGACCAAGGGCGAGAATGCCTCGCCAGTTTCCGAAGCCGATATCGTGCTCGACAAATTCCTGTTCTCGGCTCTCACCACGGCGCGGCCCAACTATGGCTGGCTGAGCGAAGAGAGCGCCGACGACCCCAAGCGCCTCAACACGCAGCGCTGTTTCATTGTCGACCCGATCGACGGGACGCGCGGCTTCATCAATGGCGAGGATTCCTGGACGGTGTCGCTCGCAATTGTCGAGAACGGCAGACCGGTGGTCGGCGTCGTTTATGCGCCGGCGCGCGACCAGATGTACGAGGCCCTGCTCGGCGGCGGGGCGCGCATCAATGGCGCGCCGCTGTTGCGGCAGACCCCGCCCGACCGGATCTCGCCGCTGATCCCGGCGCCCGGCGCAGTGCATCACGAGCTGCAGGCGGCCGGGCTCGACTATACCCGTGGCCCCGCCTACCCCTCGCTCGCCTACCGGCTGACGCAGGTCGCGACCGGCAAGCTCGACGCCACCGTCGTGCGGCGGGGGGCGCAGGATTGGGACATTGCGGGCGCGGCGGTGATCATGGGCGAATGCGGCATCACGTTCGTCGATGCGTGTGGCGCAGCCATGCAATTCAACAAGCCCGACGTGCGCCATGGAGCGCTTGCCGCCTTCGCCCAGGGTTCGCTCAGACAATGGCTGACGGGCGCGCTGATCCGGGTCTATGGCTGCCCGGGGATCGAAGCCGGCCGCGAACGGAGCACGATTTGAAGGCGCCAGCGAAAGACTCGCAGAAGCAGTTGTTGCATCTGGTCATCGGCGGCGAGCTCGAAAATATCGAGGGCATCACGTTCAAGGATCTGAGCAAGGTCGATCTGGTCGGGGTCTATCCCAACTATGCCGCGGCGCAGGCTGTGTGGAAGGCCAAGGCGCAGATGACGGTGGACAATGCGCAGATGCGCTATTTCATCGTGCATCTGCACCGGCTGCTCGAGCCGGACGAGGACCATTCGTGAGCGAGGCAAAGGCCCCTCAGGCGGGGCCTTTTGCATTGTGGCTGCGCCGTGCCGCCGGGTGGGCCGTGCTCGGACCATGGCTACGCCTGGTGCGCGTCACCTCTCGCGTGGTCTACGACCCGCCCGATTTCTGGACCCGGATGGAGGCGGATTGGCCGGCGATCGTCACCTCGTGGCACGGTCAATCCAACCTCATCTATTCGACATGGCCTGAGCCCAGACGCTTCGCCATCATGATCTCGACCCATCCGGACGGGCAGATCGCCCAGGGCATCGCACAAAGCTTCGGCTTCAGCGTGGTCGAGGGTTCGGGGGCGAGCGAGCGGCAGCGTTACGGCACGGGCGGGGTCGGCGCCTTCCGCAAGACGCTGCGTGTTCTTGCCGGAGGCCAATCGACGATCGCCACGGCCGACATTCCGCCAGTGCCGGGCCGCAATGTCAGCCGGGGCCTCTTGGCCATGGCGCGCCACTCCGGGCGGCCGATCTTTGCCGTGGCGCTGGTCAGCTCGCGGCGCCGCGTGTTCGATCGGATGTGGGACCGAATGCAGTTCCCTCTGCCGTTTTCACGCATCGCGGTGGTCGCCGAGGGGCCGTTCTTTGTCGGCGCCAGCGCCACCGAAGATGACGATGCCGCGAGGCTCAAGGCGAGCCTCGATCGCGTGCTCGAGAAGGCCTTCGTGCTCGCCGATGCCTAGCGCGACAATTCCGCGATGATGGCTGCAATGGCGCCGGGCGGACCGATGCGCTCGCGACCGATGGCCGCGCGCCGTGCCCGTTCGGCCGGATCGGCGAGCAGCTCCTGCAATGCCGATGCCACGGCGGCCGGCTCGGCTTCGACGAGAATGCGGGCCTCGCCATAGAGCGCGCTGATGCCCTTGATGCGCGCGCCGCGATTGCGCTTCGCTCGCATGGTGACCACCGGCTTGCCGCTGCCGATGGTCTGAATGGTGGCGGTCCCTGCCTGCGACAGCGCGAGGTCGGAGGCATCGAGCAGATTGCCGAGAACATCGCGGCTCAGATGCACCGTCAGATCACCCGTCAGCGTGCCGGCATCACCTGCCTCCGCCGTTGCCGCCGGCACGAAGCGAAGGCCTGCGATCTCTGCCAGCGCTACCGGGTCGACGCCGGCTGAGAGCGTGAGGAAGAGATCGGGGCGCAAGGCCTCGGGCAGCAGGCGAAGGGCCGCCGCCTGGATACGGAAATTGTCGATAGTGGTGTCGCGGCTGCCGGGCAGCAGGGTCACGGCGAGCGGCCTCCTGCGCCGTGCTTTCGCGTCATAGTCGCCGCGCGGAATGGTATCCATCATCACATTGCCGGCGGCGCTCGCATCAATGCCGGCATCGCGCAAGGATTTCGCCAGTGCTGCGCTGCGGCAGAAGACGCGGGCGCAGGTCATGCGCATCAGGCGCTTTTCGATGCCCCAGTAAGAGCGTTCATAGCCCGAGCGGTAGACATCGACATAGGTGATGCCGCTCAGCGCCGCGAGGCGGCACCCCAGGACCATCGTCAGATCGCCAATGACGACGATCCGGTCGTAATGCGTGCGGGCATGGCGCAGGAACCCGATGCTCGCGGGCACGGTCCCCAGCACGCCGCCGCGAATGTCCTTCAGCAGGCCGCCGCGATAGGCGCGCGAACCGCGCGAGGCAAGTTCGGCCCGCGGGCCCACCAGTTCGGCGACGCCGCGAAATGCGTTGCCGTCGCCGAGCGTGGGGTAGGCTGCGGTGGCGATGCCGGTGGGAAGGCGACGGATAATCGCGGCGGCGATCGTGTCCTCCCCAATGCCGTTCGAGACGAACAGCAGGCGCCGGGTCAGCGCCATCTAGCTGGCGGACAGGCCGTGGCGCTTATGGGCCTCGAGCGCGGCATTGGCATCGAGATAGGCCTCCTGCCGGTCGACATTCCAATACATCAGTTCGTCGATCGGAATGGGCTTGCCGGTAATAGCGCAGCGCACGAAGCTGCCGGGCCGGATCACGACATAGTCGCCATCGAGGTAACGGATGGTCGCCTCGGACGGCGTGAAATTCTTGTCGTAGATGTTCATGGCACCAAAGATATAGGACCAAACAGGTCCGAAGCAAACGGGCTGCTGACGCCAGCGTTAGAACAGCTTGCCTTGGTTGCCGTCATCCTCGGCGAGGCGGCGGCGTTTGCGCATCGGGGGCGCCCCGGCCACGGTGACGCCGAACCGTCCGTCCGAGACCTCGACCCCGAGGATGGCGCCCGGCTTCACCTCGTCCTTGGAGCGGACCAGCTCGCCGGCCTCATTGTTGATCAGCGCAAAGCCCCGCGCCAGCACGGCCTTGTAGCTGACACTGTCGAGCACTCTGGCACTGGCCGCGAAGCCGGCGGCCTTGCGCTCGACCAGGCGCACGAGTCCTGCATCGGAACGGCGGGACAAATCGCCGAGGCGCTGGGCGAGCTGGCTGGCGCGCTGCGTCAGAATTTGCGGGCGCAGATGCGGCGCGGCGCGGCCGAAGGCGATGCGCTTTTGCTGTGCCAGATGCCGCAGCGAGGCCGAAAGGTTCGACGCGGCATGGTCGAGCCGCTGGCGCGCGATGTTCAGCAGATCGAGGGGACGGGGCAATTGCCCGGCAGCGGCGCGCAGCCGGTCGCGGTCGCCCGAGAGGCGCTTGCGCGTCGTGTTGCGCAGCCGCTGGCCCTGATCGTCCACGTAAGCGATGAGCTCGGCCCGTACCGGCACCGCCGCCTCGGCCGCTGCCGTCGGCGTTGGCGCGCGCAAATCGGAGGCATAGTCCACCAGCGTCGTGTCGGTCTCGTGCCCGACGGCCGAGATCACTGGAATGCGGCTCGCGGCGACGGCCCGGACGACGATCTCCTCGTTGAAACTCCAAAGGTCCTCGATCGAGCCGCCGCCCCGCGCGACGATCAAGAGATCAGGCCGCGGGATCGGTCCCCGCTCCGGCAGCGCGTTGAAGCCGTTGATGGCGGCGCTCACCTCCGCCGCCGAGGTCTCGCCCTGGACGCGCACTGGCCAGACCAGGACACGGGTCGGGAAGCGATCCTCCAGCCGGTGGAGGATGTCGCGGATCACTGCGCCGGTCGGCGAGGTCACGACACCGATAATGCGCGGCAAATAGGGCAGCGGCTTCTTGCGCTCGCTGGCGAACAAGCCCTCGGCGGCGAGCTTTTTCCGCCGCTCTTCGAGGAGCGCCATCAGCGCGCCGGCTCCAGCGGGTTCGATCTGCTCGATGACGATCTGGTATTTGCTGGATTTGGGGAAGGTGGTCAGTCGCCCCGTCGCGATGATCTCGAGCCCCTCCTCGGGCTTGAAGCGGAGCCGTGGCCAAGTCGTCTTCCACACGACCGCGTCGATCGAGGCCTGGTCGTCCTTCAGGGTGAAATAGGCATGGCCGGAGGAATGGACGCCGCGGAAACCGGAAATCTCGCCGCGCACACGGACATACTGGAATTCGTCTTCGACCGTCCGGCGCACCGCCTGCGCCAGTTCGGAAACGGTGAATTCCGGGGTGTTGGTCCGGGGCAACTCCATCGCCTCCAGTTGCGCTTTCGTTCGTACTGGGTCAAGGGTGGCGCCGCGCGGGCAAGGGTCTGGCAATGCGGGTACTTCTGATTGGAGCGGGCGGCCGCGAACACGCGCTGGCGTGGAAGCTCAACCAATCGCCAAAGCTCGAAAAGCTGTTCGTCGCGCCGGGCAATGGCGGCACCGCAAAAATCGCAGAAAATGTTGCACTCGATCCCGCCGACCACGCGGCTGTCGTCGCCTTCTGCAAAGCCAAGGCCATCGGCTTTGTCGTCATCGGCCCGGACGCGCCGGTCGTCGCGGGGCTCGGCGATGACGTTCGCGCCGCCGGCATCGCCTGCTTCGGGCCGAGTAAAGCGGCGGGCCAGCTCGAAGGTAGCAAGGCCTTCACCAAAGCGCTTTGCGACGAGATGGGCATTCCCACTGCCGCCTATCGGCGCTTCACCAGCGAAATCCAAGCCCTCGACTATGTGCGAACCAAGGGCGCGCCCATTGTGGTCAAGGCCGATGGGCTGGCGCTCGGCAAGGGGGTCACGGTCGCGATGAGCCTGACCGAGGCTGAAGCGGCCATCCACGACTGCTTCGCCGGTGCCTTGGGCAGCGGCGGTACGGAAGTGGTCATCGAAGACTTCCTCAGCGGGGAGGAAGTCAGCTTCTTCGTCCTCTGCGACGGCGAATCCATTTTGCCGTTGGCCAGTGCGCAGGATCACAAGCGGGCCTTTGACGGCGACACCGGCCCAAACACCGGCGGCATGGGGGCCTATTCCCCGGCGCCGATGATGACGCCCGAGCTCATTGCGCGCGCGTTGCGCGAGATCATCGAGCCGACGGTGCGCGGTATGAAGGCGCGCGGCACGCCCTATCAGGGTGTACTCTATGCTGGGCTGATGCTGACCACGGATGGGCCGCAGCTGATCGAATATAATGCGCGCTTCGGCGACCCCGAGACGCAGGTGCTGATGCCGCGGCTCAAATCGGAACTCCTCGATCTGCTGTTCGCCACAGCCACCGGGACGCTCGCCGGCCAGAGAGCCGAATGGCGTGAGGAGATAGCGCTGACCGTGGTCGTCGCCAGCAAGGGTTACCCCGGCGCCTACGACAAAGGCAGCGTCATCGGCCCGCTCCCGATTGACGATGATACGCTCATGATTTTCCACGCCGGCACCGCGTGGCAGGGCAACCAATTGGTTGCCAATGGCGGCCGCGTCCTCAATGTCACCGCGCTCGGCACCAGCACGGCGGAGGCGCAGGCCCGTGCCTATGCCGCCATCGCGCAGATCGGCTGGCCGGGGGGCTTCAGCCGCAGCGACATTGGCTGGCGGCAGATCGCGCGTGAACAAAAGGCCGTGTTCGATCGTTAGCCATAGGATGGCTAGACCCTTACCAAGATGGCTCCCTAGGCATACATTAAAGCATGGACCGCGATCCGATCATGGATGACGATCGCACCCCAATCGAGCGCCGGGGACAGGAACTCATTGACCGGCTGCGTGCCGGCGAGCCTGCCCCACCGCTGCTTCCTCCCGAAGATGGCAACATGCCGCGCATCGGCATGGCACTGGGCGGCGGTTCGGCCCGGGGGCTCAGCCATATCCCGTTCATCGAGGCGATGGATGAGATGGGGCTTAGGCCCTCGATCATCGCCGGCACATCGATCGGCGCGCTGGTCGGCGCGGGGTGGGCCAATGGCATGAGCGGCAAAGAGCTGCGCGAGCATTCAGTCAGCGTGCTCGGCACTATGAGGCTCATCGCTTCGCGCCTCTGGGGCGCGCAGATCCGCAATCTGGGCGGGCTGCTACAGAATGGCTTCAACATGCAGCTCGACGCCCACCGCGTCGTCGATGCATTCCTGCCGGCAGATTTTCCCGAGAGCTTCAAGGATCTGAAGATCCCGCTCTATGTCGTCGCTACCGATTTCCAGTCCTGGCATCAGGCGGTGTTCCACAATGGTCCGCTGCGGCCGGCGATTGCCGGCTCCATCGCCATTCCGTCGCTGTTCAAACCGGTGGCCTTCGCCAATCATTTGTTGGTCGATGGCGGCGTGGTCAATCCGCTGCCGCTCGACCAGGCATCCGAGTGCGACATCCTGGTCGGCATTGACGTCAATGGCGATCCGTCACTGCAGCTCAACCGCGCCGATTTCCGCGCCCTCGATGTGTGGTTCGGTTCGGCGCAGATCATGATGCATTCGCTGACGGCGCAGATGATGGGGGCTTATCCGCCCGACATCTATGTGCGGCCGCACCTCAATGTCTTTGGCGCACTCGAATTCTGGCGGGTCCGCGAAATCCTTGCCGCAGCCGATAAGGAGAAAGACAATTTCAAGCGTCAGATGCACCGCAAGGTCGAGGCGTTCCTGATGAATGCGGCGGGCATTACGCGGGCCTAGCGCCGCGCTGCAAAAAACGCCTTCAGCAGTTCCGCCGACCGAATTGCTCCGATGCCCGAAACCACTTCGGGCCGGTGATGGCAATTGGGGCTCTCGAACAACCGTATGCCATGGTCCACGGCCCCGGCCTTCGCATCCTCAGCGCCATAGGTGACGCGCCGCAGCCTCGCATGCGCCATCGCTCCGGCACACATGGCGCAGGGCTCGAGCGTTACATATAGGTCGCAGCCATCGAGGCGGCCGGTACCCCGTTTCGCCAGTGCGGCGCGGATCGCCAGCATTTCGGCGTGAGCGGTCGGGTCATTGAACTCCCGCATGCGGTTGCGTTCTGCGGCCAACACGGTCTCGCCCTCCATCACCACCGCGCCGACCGGCGCTTCGCCTGCGGCAGCGGCGGCTTCGGCCAGCGCCAGGGCACCATCCATCGGGGATTGCGGGGATTGGGGCATTTCCCGGTGGTAGCAGCTTTCGCCGGGCGGCTAAACTAAGCTTGGAATCGGACGCGGGCGAAACTGGGAACCGAGGCAGTTCGCCCGCCGCCGTCGGAGGAGAATCCGCTTGCCCATCCGCCAGCTGCCCGAGGATCTGATCAACCGCATCGCCGCGGGCGAGGTGGTCGAGCGCCCGGCGAGCGTGGTCAAGGAGTTGGTCGAAAACGCCGTCGACGCGGGCGCGACGCGTATTGTAGTCACCACGGGCGGGGGTGGGCGCAGCCTGATCCGGGTCGAGGACGATGGCGCGGGCATGGATCGCGACGATCTGCTGCTCTCGGTCGAGCGCCACGCGACCTCCAAGCTCGCCGATGATGGGCTGGACGACATCCGCACGCTCGGCTTCCGGGGTGAGGCGCTGGCTTCGATCGGCGCGGTCGCGCAGCTGTCGATTGCGAGCCGCGCCGCCCGTGCTGCCAATGGTCTGCGGCTTGAGGTGCACAAATCCATCAAGCGCGGACCGCTGCCGCAGGCAATGAATCGCGGCACCATCGTTGAGGTGCGGGACCTTTTTGCCGGCGTCCCAGCCCGCCTCAAATTCCTGAAGTCGGACCGGGCCGAAGGCGCGGCAATCGGCGATGTGGTGAAGCGGCTCGCAATGGCTAATCCGGCGATCCATTTCGTCCTCGATGGTGCAGACCGCTCGCCGACCAACTGGCCGGGCGCCGAGGGGCCCGGTGCTCTGGGTGCGCGTGTGGCGCAGGCGATGGGCGCCGATTTTACTCAAAACGCAGTGCCGCTCGGCACGACGCGCCACAATGTCGTGGTCGCCGGCCTTGCGGGTCTGCCGACCTATTCGCGGGCTAATTCGCTGAGCCAGTTCTATTTCGTCAATGGCCGGTCGGTGCGCGACAAGGTGCTGCTCGGTGCCGTTCGGGCGGCCTATGCCGATTTCATTTTTCGCGACCGCTTTCCGGCCATCGCATTGTTTCTGTCGGTTGAACCGGATTCCGTCGATGTCAACGTCCACCCTGCCAAGGCGGAACTCCGCTTCCGGGATGCCGGTGGGGTTCGGTCGGCGGTGATCCGCGCCGTCACCGAAGCGCTCGAGGCGGCGGGCTATCGGGCCTCGTCCACGGTGGCGGACGATATTCTCTCGGCCTTCCGCGTCCCTGAAATGGCGAGCGCGGAGTTCGCGCAAGCGGCGGCCCCCTCCACCGGCTTCGCCGGTCCCCCTCCCCCGCCGTCGCGGGAGAGGAACCCGACTGCGGCATTCGCCGGCCTCGCCGAACCCAGTGCCCGCTTCGAGCCTTTCGACACATCGCCAACTGAGACAAACTTTCCGCTCGGCACCGCGCGGGCGCAGATGTTTGAGAATTTCATCGTCGCGCAGAATGGCGACTCGCTGGTGCTGGTCGATCAGCACGCGGCGCATGAGCGGCTCGTCTATGAGCGGTTCAAGGTCCAGCTCGAATCCGGTCCGGTCGCGAGCCAACTGCAACTGATCCCGGTGGTGATCGAACTGCCCGAGGAGGATTGCGCCCGGCTCGAAGAGGCGGCGCCGACGCTGGAGCGACTGGGACTTTACCTTGAACGCTTCGGTCCGCGCGCCATCGCCGTGCGCGAAACGCCGGGCCTGCTCGGTCAAGCCGATATTGACGGGCTGGTTCGCGATCTCGCCGACGGGCTCGCCGAGTGGGATACGATCGAGATGCTCGGCGACCGGCTCGACGCCATCATCGGCCGCATGGCGTGCCATGGTTCGGTGCGCTCGGGGCGCGTGCTGCGTGTCGATGAGATGAACGCGCTGCTGCGCGAAATGGAGCGGACGCCGCATTCGGGCCAGTGCATCCACGGCCGCCCGACCTATGTCGAACTGAAGAAGGCCGATCTCGAGCGGATGTTCGGTCGGACGCGCTAGGCGAGCGCGAGGAAATGCACCGCCGCGGCGCCATATTCGCGGCGATCCTCAAGCGTGAAACCCGGTGGCAGCTCAATCGCGACGTCACTGCCCTCCTCCAGCACCAGCAACGTCTCCGGCTTCAGCCAACCGCCGTCGCGGAGCGGCCGAAGCGCCTTCTCCCCGAGGCCCGTGCCATAGGGCGGATCGAGAAACACGAGGTCGACCGGCCCCATCGTTCCGGCGGGGCCGAGAGCGGTCGCGTCGCGGCGGAGGAGCTTGGCGATTCCGCCGGCGCCAAAGGCCTCGATGTGGTCGCGGATCAGACCGCGCGCTTCGGCTGCGGTATCGACGAACACCACGCTTGCCGCGCCGCGCGACAGCGCCTCGAGCCCGAGCGCGCCGGTTCCGGCAAACAGATCGAGCACCCGCAAGCCATCCAGGCTCGGCCCGAGGCGGCTCGCGAGAATGTTGAACACCGACTCGCGAACGCGGTCGGCGGTGGGGCGGATGGACTCGTCCTCCGGCGAGAGCAGCTGCTTGCCGCGAAACCTGCCGGCGATGATGCGCATCAGGCTTTCGGTGGGTGCGGGCGCCGTGGCCGATCGCCGCCCGGACCTGATCCGCGAGGACGCTTGACGAAGGGCTTGTCGCCCGCCGGGCGCGGCCCGCGCGGCTTGCCGGCGAAATCGGCCTTTGGATTGCCGCCGAAGCTGCGCGCGGGACGCCCCGCATCATCTTTGGTGCGCGGAGCGTAGCTGCGTTTGGGGCCATCTGCGGCGTCGCTCGAACGCGTCGCGTAGGGCCGTTTCGGACGATCACCGAAATCACGCTTCGGCTTATCCGCATAATCGCGCTTTGGGCGCTCGGCGCCATCCGCCGCGGGGCGGACCACGTATGGCCGCTTGGGGCGATCGCCGAAGTCGCGCTTCGGCTTATCCGCATAATCGCGCTTTGGACGCTCCGCGCCGTCCGCCGCCGAGCGGGCCGCATAGGGTCGCTTGGGGCGATCGCCGAAGTCACCCTTCGGCCTATCCGGATAGTCAAGCTTTGGGCGCTCCGTGCCATCCGCCGCCGAGCGGGTGGCATAGGGCCGCTTCGGCCTGTCCCCAAAATCCCCACGGGGGGGCTTGCCGAAGTCACTTTTCGGCCGCGCCGCGCCATCGCGTGGCTTGGCGTCGCTCCGCTTGAAGGGCCTCTCACCATCAGTCTTGAAGGGCGGCTTGCCACCCTCAGGCTTGGCGCCCCGACCCGGCTTCTTGCCATAGGTCTTGGTGGCAAAATCCGCGGCGTCGCGCCCGTCAGTGAAGTGAATCTTGCGCGGCGGGCCAGCGTCCACGATCTCCTCGCGCTTGGCCGGACGCGGCGGGCGCGCGATGGTGCGGCCACCGGGGCGGTCCTGGCGCGGCGCACGGTCCTCCTCGCGGAGTTCGCGCGGACCGCGATCGGCGCGATCGATAAAGTGGAAGCGCTCATTGTTGGCGGCCACGGATTTTCGTTGCGGCCGCGCCTCCTTGCCGGGCGCTGCGGTACGCAGCTTAGGATTGGCGGCGGTGCGCGCCAGCTTGATCGCCGCCGGTTCAGGCAATTCGCTGTCGAAATCGACGCCCGCCTCGTCGGCGAGGCGCTTGCCGAGCTGTTCGCGCAGGATGCGTGCCTTCACCACTTCAACGGCACCGATGGGCAGATCGTTGAGCTGGAACGGGCCGAAGCTGACGCGGATCAGCCGGTTGACCTGGAGGCCGAGCGCCGCCAGCACATTCTTGACCTCGCGGTTCTTGCCTTCGCGCAAACTGACCTGCAGCCAGACATTGCTGCCCTGCTGGCGCTCGAGCAGTGCTTCGATCGGCCCATATTGCACGCCTTCGATCTCGGTGCCGCTCTTCAGGGCATCGAGTTGCGGCTGCGTCACCTCGCCAAAGGCGCGGACGCGATAGCGGCGCAGCCAGCCGGTCGCCGGCAATTCCAGCACGCGCTTCAGCCCGCCATCATTGGTGAGCAGCAGCAGGCCTTCGGTATTGATGTCGAGCCTGCCGATCGAAACCACGCGCGGCAGACCGTGCGCCTCAAGGCTCTGGAACACCGTTTCACGACCCTCGGGGTCCTTCTCAGTGACGACCAGGCCCGCCGGCTTGTGATAGAGCCAGACGCGCGTCCCCTGCCTTGCGGTCAGCGGGTTGCCGTCGATGGCGATGCGGTCTTTGTCGGTGACGTTGAACGCAGGTGTGCGGATAGTCTTGCCGTTGACCGCAACGCGGCCATCACGGATCCAGTCCTCGGCATCACGTCGGGAACAGAGACCGGCGCGGGCGATGACTTTGGCGAGCCTGTCGCCGGCGAAGCTTTCGGACATTCGGACACTCCTGCGGGACGCTTGGGTTCGCCCGGTCGCGCTGGAAAAGCCTGCAGCTTTTCCTGACCGGTTCCCCTCGTCAGCGCATCATCGAGTTGGAAACGCTACTTCTTGAGCAGCGCCTTCTGGATTTCCGGCGGACAGGCCGGATCGTTGACGGCGACAAGATCGCCATTGGGCGCGAGGCAGACCAGGTCGGAAGCGTTCTGCACCGTCTGGTAATACTGGGCCGGCGGCAGGAAGATCGAACGGGTGGTCTTGGTCGCCCGCGCCGATTTCAGCCGCCGCGTCAGCTCGCGCGTTTCGCTTTCCGTAAGCGGGCGCCCGGTGAGCGAGGTCACGTCGACAATGCGGGCGTCGCGCACCCGGCGCAGATCGTCCTCGGTGAGACCCGCCGAATTGATCTTCACCCCATTCGAATCCGCGGGCAAAGCCGCAACTGCTGTCGATGCCTCCTCGGGCGGCGGCAGCGACTTTTCGTCCCGCGGCAACACCAGGGGTCCCCGCGCATTGGTCGGGTCGGGCTTAACATCCTTGGGGACGAGGCCGAGGCCGACGGCGGTCGAATCGAGCACTTCCTCCTGGAAGACCTGGAAATCGCCCAGGGCGCTGGTGCCTTCGGTCGTGGTGCAAGCGGACAGCCCGCTAGCGGCCAGGACGAGCGCGGCAAGAACCACAGACCGCCGCACGGTCAAGTCAAACGCCATGAAACTTCCCTTTATCCCCGCGCGCGTCGGCTTATAGCCCAGTGAGCCGCCTAAGGCCAGATTCTGGCAGCAATTGGTTCACGCCGGGTTTGGGGCGGGGGCCCGGCCGATTCCCAGGAAATCGAGGATCAATAGCAACACTCCCAGACTGATCGACGCGTCGGCAAGGTTGAATACGAAAAACGACACATCGCCCCAGTGCAGCCAGAAGAAATCGGCGACCGCTCCATAGATTGCCCGGTCGAGCGCGTTGCTGAGGGCGCCGCCGATGCATAGCGCCAGCCCTGCGCGCACCAGCCGCGAAGGGGCGCGCGCCCACCAGATCGCCAGAGCGATCATCGCGACCGCGACCAGGAGAGCGATAACCCAAAGCGGCACCGAGCCGAGCAATCCATAGGAGATGCCCGTATTGAAGACGAGCCCGATATCGAAGAACGGCATGACCGGGCGGAATTCGCTGACCGGCCAGTGCAGCAGCTCGACCTGAACATATTTGTGGGCGCGGTCGAGCGCAAAGGCGAGAAGCCCGAGCAGCAACGACAGCCGCAGCCCGTTGCGGTTCACGCGTCGAGCCCTGCAAGCTTCCGCTCGCGCATGGCCAGGGCGTCGCGGACCGACAGATCGGGATAATCGGGGTCGGATCCGACATCGCCGGTGTACTTCCACGAGCGGGCGCAGCGCTTGCCCTCAACCTTGGCGAAGACCACCGCAACGCCTGACACATCGTCGAGCCGGAACGCCTCGGCCGGCGCTTCGCCCTCGCTGAGACTTATGGCCGAGGTGATGGAGATTTCGGCGAAGTCCACGTCTTTGAGCGTCCGGAGCAATTCCGAATCAGCGACGAAAACCTGCGGCGCCGCCTCGAGCGACGAGCCGATGACCTTGTCGCGGCGGGCGATCTCCAGCGCACCATTGACGACACGGCGAACCGCGATGAGCTTTTCCCAGCGCTTGGCGAGCGCGTCATCGATCCAGGCTTCCGAGAGTTCGGGGAAGAGTTCGAGATGGACCGAACTTCCCTCCGGATGCCGCTCTAGCCAGATCTCTTCGGCCGTGAAGGGCAAGATCGGCGCCAGCCATTTCACCAACGCGTCGCAGACATGGTTGAGCGCCGTCAGCGCTCCGGTCCGCTTTCTGGACGAGATCGGGTCGCAATAGAGGGCATCCTTGCGGATGTCGAAGTAGAGCGCGGACAGCTCGTTGGAGGAGAAATTGGCGATCGCCGAGACGACGCGCTTATAGTCGTAGTCGCGATAGGCGGCGACCACGACGAGCTCCAGCTGCTTCAGCCGGTGGAGGATGAATCTGTCGAGCTCCTCCATCGCGTCGAGACCGGTCTGCTGCGCCTTGGAATAGTGCGCCAGATTGCCGAGCATCCAGCGCATGGTGTTGCGCAGTTTGCGATAGGCATCGACGGTGGTGTTGATGATCTCCTTGCCGATGCGCTGATCGTCGGCGTAATCGGATGAGGCCACCCAGAGCCGCAGAATATCGGCGCCGAACTGCTTGATGATGTCCTGCGGCGCGACGGTGTTGCCCAGCGATTTGCTCATTTTCCTACCCTCGCCATCGAGGGTGAAGCCGTGCGTCAGGACGCTCGCATAGGGCGCGTAGCCGTTGGTGGCGCAGCTTTCGAGCAGCGAGGAATGGAACCAGCCGCGATGCTGGTCCGAGCCTTCGAGATACATCCCCGCCGGGAACTGCAGGTCGGGCCATTTTTGCCGGTTGCGCAGCACCCAGGCATGAGTAGTGCCGCTCTCGAACCAGACGTCGAGGATGTCGTCGATCTTGAGCCATTCATCCTGATCGACGGGCTTGCCATCGTGCATCGCGCCGACGAGGAAGCGCTCCTTAGCGCCCTGCCTAAACCACGCATCGGCGCCCTCGGCCTCGAAGGCCTGAGCAATGCGATGATCGGTCGGATCGTCACGCAGGATTTCGCCGGTCTTTTCGTTGAAGAACACGCAGATCGGCACGCCCCAGGCGCGCTGGCGCGACAGTACCCAGTCGGGCCGCTCGGCAATCATCGCGCGCAGCCGGTTCTGTCCGGCCGGGGGATGGAAGATCGTGGCATCGATGGCGGTGAGTGAGCGGGCGCGCAGCGTGTCGCCTTCCTTGCCCCCGATATCGCGGTCCATATAGACGAACCATTGCGGCGTGTTGCGGAAGATCACGGGCTTCTTCGACCGCCAGCTATGCGGATACTGGTGCTTCAGCCGGCCGCGGGCCAGCATGGCGCCGCGTTCGGCGAGCGCTGCGATGACGCGGTTGTTGGCATCGCCCTTCTTGCCGGAATCATCGATAATGCGCGCGCCATCGAAGCCGGGCGCGGCGTCGGTGTAGAAGCCGGCGTCGTCGACGACGTAAGGGATCGTCGTGTCGATGCCGAGCGCCGCGATCTTGCGGCTCGAATCCATCCAAATGCCGAAGTCGTCGAGGCCATGGCC
>JBDSEK010000056.1:0-2661 GCA_039920085.1 Devosia sp.
GCCGGACATCGCGGCCCACCGGGAGCACCGCCTCTTGCCCGACTAACGGTTCGCGCAGGATATTCGAGAAGAAACCGGAGGCCGCGGCGTTGGGTTTACCCGGCCGCACCACGATGGTCGGCAGCCGGATACCGACGCCGTCGACAAAACCCTTGCGAGAATAATCGTTAAGCAGCAGCTCGCCGATTGCCTTCTGCGTTCCATAGCTGGTCAGCGGCGCCGACAGGAACTCATCGCCGATTGCTTCTGGGAACGGCGCGCCAAATACCCCGATGGAGGAGGCGAAAACCAGCCGCGGCTTGTAAGGCGACTTGCCACTTTCAATGCGGATCGCCTCCAGCAGCAGTCGCGTCCCCTCGAGATTGACCCGATAGCCCTTCTCGAAATTTGCCTCCGCCTCGCCCGAAACGATAGCCGCGAGATGAAAAATCACATCGGGACGCTTGCCGATCAGCCGTGCCGCTACGCCCGGCTCGGGCAGATCGGCCGCCAAAGTATGCACCGGGCCGGCAAAGCGCGGCGCCGCCGGCTCGACGATGTCAGCCAAGGAAAGCCGCTCGATCGCCCTGCCGGCGAGTTCTCCCGTCTCCACCAGCGCCATAGTCAGCTTCCGGCCGACCATGCCCGCCGCGCCAATCACCAGAATATGCACCTTGGCTCCTCCGCTGCGGTGAACCTTAGCGAACCCGCGCCGCGGCGCAACCTATTGCGGAAACAGGCCCAGCACCGCATCCACCTGCGGAAGATACGCATCGTAGAAATCGGTGGGGTAGCCGAGCTCCACGAGCGTGTCGCGCGCCGCCTCGGCAATCGCCTTGGCCCGCTCCACCGTCGGCTTGTCGAAAATCTTGATGCCCTGCATCATCATCGTCGTCGAAATCGACGTCTGCAGCTGTTGCCACTTAAGGATATCGCCGCGCTCGAGCGTCGTCACTTCCCCGGCCAGCGCATAGACCTTCAGCGCCTCCTCAAGCGGCTCGACACTTTCCTCATAGTCGCCCAGCATCGCCAGCGCATTGCCGAGGCTCTCCTGCCGGTCGGCCCAGTCGAGCGGCATGTCGGTCCGTGACGTTGCCGCCGCCACCTCGCGGTAGATCCCAATCGCCTGCTTCAGCGTCTCGACATCGTCAGTAATGTCCGACAGTTCCTTAAGTGCGATAGCGAGGTTGTTGCTGCTGCGCAGCCACTGCGCCGGCGTCTGCTCGCGGCTATGCACTTCGAGCACTTGCCGATACGCCGCGACAGCGGCTTTGAGGTCGTCCGCCGATTTGTTCATTTCTCCGCGCTGCACCAACGCCGTCGCCAACGTATGTTGCAGCATCGCCCAATCGAGCGGGTTGCCGGCTCTCAAATCCTGGCTGAGCGCGCCCCGCACCAGTTCGATGGCTTCGTCGATGGCAGCATTGGCCGCCTGCCGCGCAGCCTTCACAGCGGGAATGTTCGACGGGTCTGCCTCGCCCGCCATCATCGCCGCCATTTCCTCGTCCTGCGTCGAGAAATAGGTGACATCGGCAATCTGCACTTGCGAGGCGGCGCGGTTATTGACCACCGTCGCCCAACGGATCGGCTCGGCCTCTCGCGTAAAAACCCGCAAAGCCGCGTCGAACGCCACCAGTGATTTTTCGAGCAGCGCCACATCGCTGTTGCGCGCCCCCAATGAATAAAGCGCATTTCCCAGATTGTTCTGCGATTTGGCCCAGTCGACGGGCACTGCGGCCTCGGTACGAACACTGAGCGCCGCCTCATAATGCGTGACCGATTCCTGGAGCGTGCTGCTGTCGGCCAGCCGCTCGCCCAGCGTCTGCATGGTCTGGCCGATCCGATCCTCGAGCTTGGCCCAGTCAAGCTCGGCGCTTTCCTTTGGCGCCAGGGACTGGGCGTCGACATAGTCCTTGAGTGCGGCGATCAGTGACTGGTTGTCGCCGCCATAATAGCCATGATCGGTCAATGCATCCGCTTGTCCAATCCGGTAGATCAGCGCCCGGCCACCGTCCCAATCCTTGACTGCCGCATAGGCCTTGCCGAACAGCTCGGCCGCCCGCAAATGCTCGAAATTGAGGATCGCCGTTGCCGCGTTGTCGGCATAGGTCGCGGCGATATCCACCACATCCTGCCGCAGGCGCTCGGCTTCCGCCTGCTTGGTCTGAAGCAAAGAGTCGGCACGCCCACTGGCTTCGTCGCGATATTTGAGCGCCAGCGAAATGGCACCCTCGGCCTCCGCTGCTTCGGCCAGTTTGGAAAGCCGCTCCAGTTCCGGATCAGCCTTCACTGCCCCCGATTTGTTCGCCAGCAGCTCCTTAAGCCGTGCTGCGCCGGTTCTGAGCTGATCCTCGAGACCATCGCCGCTTGCAGTATCGACGCCCAGTACATTGAGCATTCCGTAGAGCGCGTCGAGCGGAACCGCTTCCTCGCTGGCGAGTGCCTCGACATCGTCGCGCTGTATCGGCGGTGTGGTCGCGATCGACAGCAGCAGCTTGCGCCGCTCTCCCTTGATCGCGGCTTCATCGTCATCTTCGTCGGTTTCAAGCGGCTCGCCGAAATTCAACACCCGCCGCAGCGACGAATTGGTCCATGGCAATTGCTGGGCGCGAGTCTTGAGATAAACCTCTTCGGTCACCATTGTCATGATGTCGCCGAACGAGAAGCCGCCCGCGCTTAGAT
>JBDSEK010000057.1:0-17423 GCA_039920085.1 Devosia sp.
TGACTCCGGCGGCTAAACGCCCCGGTGCGCGCCTATAGTTTACGCCAACGCAAGAGGATCACTGTCCACGCTAAACATGCCGCCTCGCATTGGACTTGATCTCGATTGACGCGAACTGCTCTGCAGCCCGACCCGCCAGTCGCGATGGCCCCCAATACGTCCTGCCGTAAGAAAAACGCGAGTCTTCGTCCCGGTTTCTCATCCAACGGAAAGCATCTTAGAGGCGGCGTTTTTGGCCTGCAACCGACTCTTTTCGCGAATCCGGGGTTGACAGGTTTTGCTTGTCCAGCGCCCGAAAAACCTTTCCACAGAGGAGTGGCGGGAGCCGCAAAGCAAGCGATTGTGACTCAAGGATGAATCGTTGAATTGTGGCAGGAATCGCAGACTCGCCACTGCGCTGCGAGTCTGTCAAACGGCGGAAGATTTATTCAGCCGATGGCCTGAACGCCTTGAAAGGAAATAGAAAACCCGAAACCCGGCTGGTGTCGTAAAAGTGCCACACCAACGTCACGCAAGGGTAACGCGACAAGCAAAAGGCCCCCGAAGGGGCCCTGTCTTGGACGTCGCTGCGATAAGCGTGATCAGGCCTTAAGGGCTTTCACGCGGGAATTGAGGCGGGACACCTTACGGGCCGCAACATTGGCATGAACGATGCCCTTCTGCGCGGAGCGTGCGATCTCGGGCTCGGCGGCCTTGAGAGCGGCGACTGCAGTCGCATGATCGCCGCCGGCGATCGCTTCCTCGACCTTGCGGACATAGGTGCGCATGCGGGAGCGCCGCGATTTGTTCACTTCGGTACGCGCGGCAATCTTGCGGATCGCCTTTTTTGCCGAGGAAGTATTGGCCATTATTGTCCTCTTTGTCCGGCCGATCGCGATACGGATACGGCCGGATGAAATGAAAGCGGCGGCAAAGCGCCGCCAAAGCTGGGCGGTGTATAGGGGCGGACGTCCGGCGCGTCAATGAGATTTGAGGATCGCCACATCTCCGCCGAAGCTGGGGAAGCGAGTGGAACTAGGGCTTCTGGCACACCGGGCAGAAGAAGGTCGAGCGGCCGGACTGGACGATGCGCTTGATCGTTCCGGTACAGCCCGGAGTGGGACAGGCCTGGTTTTCGCGGTCGTAGACGGCAAACCGATGCTGGAAATAGCCCGAGCCGCCCTCGGCATCGCGAAAATCGCGGAGGGTCGAGCCGCCGGCGTCGATGGCTTCGGTCAACACGGTACGGACACCATCGGCGAGAAGCTCGAGCCGCGCCGAGGGGGCGCCGGATTTGAGGACGAGCATTTTGGCCGGAGTCGTGGGGCGAATATGAGCGCGGTGCAGCGCCTCGCTGACATAAATATTGCCGAGCCCGGCAACCACGCGCTGATCGAGCAGAGCGGCCTTCATCGGCGCCGATTTGCCCTTGAAGCGAGCCGCCATCTCGGCGGCGTTGAATTGGTTGCCCAGCGGCTCGGGGCCGAGGCCCTCAAGATAAGGGGAATCCTCCTCACGGGCCAGCAGATCCATGAAGCCGAAGCGGCGCGCATCGGAATAGATCAGGGTCAGCCGACCCCTCTTGGGATGGATTAGGTCCATCACGAGATGGTCGTGCTTGATGTCGTCGCCCGGCTCGTAGTAGCGCGACGGCTCCTTGAATTTGCCTTCAGCAAAGCGGAAGGCGCCGGTCATGCCCAGATGGCCGAGCCAGGTTTTGCCACTGGAGAGGCGGAACAGCAGATATTTAGCGCGCCGGCCGACCGCCTCGATGGTCTGGCCCTCTAGGGCTTTGGCGAAGCCGCGCGGGAAAGGAAAGCGCAGATCCTTGCGGTTGAGCGTCACCTTGTCGATGCGGGCCCCCTCGAGATAGGGCGCGAGGCCGCGGCGGACGGTTTCGACTTCGGGCAGTTCGGGCAAGCGGTCTTTTCCTTTCGGCCTCGCGCCCGCTCAAGCGAGCTCGGTTTGCCGCTCTTGCGACGGAGCCTTAATCCTGCGCCGCTATGATCAATTCCAAGGCGCGTGGCTCTTCTATATACGGGGCGCGCAATCCACGAAAAGGCGCGCGATGGCGGAGACCACGCATTTCGGCGAGAAAATTGTGAACCTCGAAGACAAGCAGGGGCTTGTCGACAAGGTGTTTCACGACGTCGCCGATCACTACGATCTTATGAACGATCTGATGAGCGGGGGCGTCCACCGGCTGTGGAAGGATGCTCTGGTCGCGCGGCTGGCGCCACCCAAGACTGGTGCCCTACCCTATCGCGTCCTCGACATGGCGGGCGGCACTGGCGATGTCGCCGAGCGCATCCTCAATGCTTCGGTCGGCTATGCCGAACTGACGATCAGCGACATCAATGCCGACATGCTGCGGGTCGGGGCGGAGCGGGCGCGGCACTGGCGGTTCGGCTCGCAAGCTAAATTTGTCGAGGCCAATGCGGAGGCGCTGCCATTCGCCGATGAGAGCTTTGACGCCTATACGATTGCTTTCGGCATCCGCAACGTGCCGCGAATTGCGCTGGCGTTGAGTGAGGCGCAGCGGGTGCTGAAGCGGGGCGGGCGATTTCTCTGCCTCGAATTCAGCCAGGTCGATGTACCGGTGCTCGATCGCGTCTACCAGGAGTGGAGCGATCGCGCCATTCCACCGATCGGCCGCGTCGTGACGGGCGAGGCGCAGCCCTATCAATATCTGATCGAGTCGATCCGCAAGTTTCCGGCGCCGGCGCGCTTCAGCGCCATGATCGAAACGGCGGGTCTGACGCGCGTGACACATACTGCGATGACCGGCAATATCGCGGCGCTGCACGCGGCCTGGAAACTCTAGCGTATGGGGCTGGGAGCACTCTTCAGGCTGATGGGCGCAGGGTTTGTGCTGGCGCGCGAGGGGGCGTTCTCGGCGCTCGACAATCAGGCGCTGCCGCCCATGATGAAGGCCGGAGTGCGGTTTGGTCGGCTGTTCGAACGCCGTTCTATACGTGGGGCGGCTGCTGGCGAACGGCTGAGGCTTGCCCTCAACCGGCTTGGCCCGACCTATGTGAAATTTGCCCAAAGCCTTGCCACCCGGCCTGATATTGTCGGGGCGGATTTGGCGCTGGATCTGGCAGTGCTGCAGGACAACATGGCGCCGTTCGACATGGCGCTGGTTCCGAGGCTGCTGCAAGCCGCGCTGCAGGAAAAGGCGGCGGATTTCATCGACATTTCCCCACCGGTCGCGGCAGCATCGATTGCCCAGGTGCATCGGGCCAGGGTGATCAAGGACGGCGTTCCGGTCGACGTGGCGATCAAGATCCTCCGCCCAGGAATCGAGGCCCGGTTCCGAGCCGATATCGATGCCTATTATGCCGGGGCGCGGCTGGGGGAACGGCTGATGCCGGCGCTCAGGCGGCTTCGTCCTGTCGATGTGGTCAAAACGCTCGACCGATCGGCGCGGCTCGAACTCGATTTGCGCCTCGAGGCTGCGTCGATCTCGGAGCTGGCGGGCAATATCAAAGACGATAGCGGCTTCCTTATCCCCGAGGTGGACTGGGACCATACGGCGCAGACTGTACTGACGACGAGCTGGGTCGAAGGCATACCGATCCGCGACCATGCGGCACTGGATGCAGCCGGACTCGATCGGAAAGCCTTGGCCAGAACACTGCTCCAATCATTTCTGACGCACGCGATCCGTGATGGGTTCTTTCATGCCGATCTCCACCAGGGCAATCTGTTTGCCGACCCAACGAGCGGCGCGATCGTCGCGGTCGATTTCGGCATTATGGGCCGGATCACGCGGCGCGAACGGCGTTTCCTGGCGGACATTCTCTACGGCTTCATCACACGCAATTATCGGATGATTGCCGAACGCCACTTTGAGATCGGCTATGTGCCGGCGCATCAATCGGTGGATGACTTTGCGCTGGCATTGCGCTCGATCGGCGAGCCGCTTCATGGGCGCACGGTCAGCGACATCTCGATGGCCAAGGTGCTCGGCCAATTGTTTGCTACGACCGAGCTGTTCGACATGCAGGCGCGGCCCGAACTGGTGCTGCTGCAAAAATCCATGGTGCTGGTCGAGGGCGTGGCCCGCGAACTCGATCCCCAACTCGATATCTGGAGCATTTCGGAGCCGGTGCTGGGCGGGTTTGTGCGGCGCGAGGCGGGACCACTGGGGCGGCTCGAAGACTTCAAGGACAATATCGAGGTGGCGGCAGACACGGTGCGGCGGCTGCCCGATCTGGTGGTCCGGGCGCAGGCGGCGCTCGACGACTACGATCGCGACAAGAGCTCGCCGCAACGCAGATTCAACCGCATCATGGTGGTGGCGGGGTTCTGGCTACTGGCTCTGATCGCGGTGGTACTGATCGTCAGGCTTTTCCGCTGAGGGTTCACTTGCCGTTCAGCCTCGTCGGCTTAGCAGCGACGGCGGCGCTTGCGGCTCATCGGGCCGTTCCATAGATTGCGCCGATCAGCGGCGGGGCGTCGCATCAGATGAGGGCTTTCCAAATGAAACTGGCAAATTTTGGCCGCATCGCGGGCGCCCTGGCGCTCAGCATCGGGCTTAGCGGCTGCTTCGACATGACGACCGATGTGTGGATCACTTCCGAGACCGAGGGCAAGGCCACGGTGACCCAGGTGATGGGCGCCGAGATCTATGGCATGGTCAAAAGCGCCGGCGACGGCGCCACCAGTGAGCCGTTCTGCAAGGAAGCAGGTCAGACGCTGACCGAAAATGCGGATGGCAGCGGCACCTGCGTCATCATCTCCGAGGGCGCGTTCGATACGCTCAAATTCGACGATGGCGGTTCAAAGCCGGTCTTTACCGTGGTCAGCCCGGGCGTTGTCCGCGCCGCGGTTGCGACCAAGGACATGGTGGGCGAGCTCGGCAAGGGAGATGAAGAAACCCAGGCCATGATGAAGCAGATGTTCGAGGGCCGTAACCTCACCATCCGGTTCGGCGGCAAGGCCGTGACCGACACCAATATGACGCTGAATGCCGACGGCACCTATGCCGAGATCGTCATTCCGTTCCTCGATCTGATCAACGGCACCGCCGTGCTGCCGGACGAGCTCTATGCGGTGATCGATACCAACTGATGCCGGGACCGGTCGGCGTCGGGCTCAAATGGCTCGACCATGGACGGGGGCTGGCGTTGCCGGCCCATCAATCGGACGGCGCGGCGGGAGTGGATCTCCTCGCCGCGCTCGATAGTTCCGAGCCTGTCACAATCGCGCCGGGAAAGCGGGCAATTATCCCCTGCGGTTTTTCGATCGCGCTACCGTCAGGCTATGAAGCACAGGTGCGTCCCCGGTCCGGTCTTGCGGCGAAGCACGGGGTGACGGTGCTCAACGCGCCGGGCACGATCGATGCGGATTATCGCGGCGAGGTGAAAGTGATCCTCGTCAATCACGGCGAAACCGATTTCGTCGTGCGACGTGGCGAGCGGATCGCGCAATTGGTGGTGGCGCCGGTAAGTGCGGTGGCGTTCGAGGTGAGAGATGAACTCGATGAGACATTACGCAATGCCGGCGGCTTTGGCTCGACTGGCCAGTAGGTTTGTCGCGTTTCTTCTGCTGCTCGCGGCGCTGGCGCTGCCAGCAGCGGCGGGGGACCGGGCGCTGGTCGATTTCATCGGCTATTCCGAGGACGGCACGAAATTCGCGTTCGAGGAATACGGGGTGCACGATGGCTCGGGCTTTGCCTATTCGAGCATCTATGTGGTCGATCTCGTGGCCGACAAATGGATGTATGGCTCGCCCTTCCACGCGCTGGCGGGGGACGCGGACGCCGACCGGAAGCTGGCGGATGTTCGCGGTGAGGTGATGGCGAAAGCGATCGGCAAGCTCAAGGAGGCCGGCATCGGCCGGGGGGTCGAAGTCCTAGCGCTGCTCGGCGACGGCGTGCCGGACAATGATGGCAAGGCGTTGAAATTTGCCTCGCCGCTGTGCTGTTCGCCAGGTCAGGTGCAGGAGCCGGTCTATTCGCTCAACCTTGAGACGTTTCCGGTAGAGCCGACCGAGGATTATTGCGCCGACATGAACCCGGTGGGCTACGCACTGGACTTCAGCGACGGCGAATCGAGCGTGGAACTGCATCGCGACGGGGCGACGCTGCCGAAATCGCGCGGGTGCACGCTGGACTACCGGCTCTACGCGGTGTTGAGGCCGTTCGAGGACGGCTCTCACCGGGTGGCGATCGTTTCATCCTACCCATTCGGGTTCGAGGGGCCGGACCGGCGCTTCCTCGCCGTACCGATCGACTGATGGCGCTGAGCGCAGACGAGGCCCGCCGCTACGCCCGGCACCTTGTGCTCAAGGATCTGGGCGGGGGCGGGCAGCAAAAGCTCAAGGCTGCCAAGGTGCTGGTGATCGGTGCGGGCGGATTGGGGAGCCCGGTGATCGCCTATCTCGCTGCGGCGGGGATCGGCACGATCGGTATTGTCGACGACGATCAGGTGGCGCTGAGCAATCTGCAACGGCAGATGATTCATCGCAGCGATGCGGTGGGGAGCGGCAAGGCGGCGAGCGCGGCGCAATTTGTGGCTGGGCTGAATCCCGACGTCAACGTGACAGTGCATGCCGTGCGGCTGGTGGCCGAAAACGCAGCGGGTCTGCTCGCCGGCTATAATGTCGTTCTGGATGGCAGCGACAGCTTTGCGACGCGACGCGATGTGGCGCGGTCGGCGGCGACGCTGGGCATTCCGCTGGTCGCGGGAGCGGTGTCGACACTGGATGGACAGGTCACGGTTTTTGCGCCGGGCGGGCCGCAATTTTCCGATCTTTATCCCGATGAGATGGATGAGAGCGAGCTGCCCAGTTGCGAGCTCGTGGGTGTGCTTGGACCGGTGACGGGAGTCATAGGGACGCTGATGGCGATGGAGGCGATCAAACTGATTGCAGGAATCGGCGCGCCGCTGATCGGGCGGCTGCTGGTTTATGATGGACGCGGGGCCAAGTTCAGCGAGATCGCCTATTAGAATGCATGCGGCTCGCAGCTGCTCGGCCGCTCCATGCTGCTAAATCAGATCGGGATGCCGGAAGACGAGCGTCGCGTTGGTGCCGCCGAACCCAAAGCTGTTAGAAAGCGCGACGCCGATATCGATATTGTCGATGCGCTTTCGGATGATGGGCATGTCGGCGAAGGCGGGGTCGAGATTGTCGATATTGGCGCTCTCGCAGAGGAATTTGGCGTGCATCATGAGGATGCAATAGATCGATTCCTGGACGCCGGTGGCGCCGAGCGAATGGCCGGTCAATGATTTGGTGGCCGAAATCGGCGGGCATTTGTCGCCGGTGCCGAACACCTGCCGGATCGCATCCATTTCCTTGATGTCGCCGATGGGCGTCGAGGTGGCGTGCGGATTGATATAGTCGACTTTTTCGCGGACGGTTTCGAGCGCCATCTGCATGCAGCGCGCTGCGCCTTCGCCTGACGGCGCGACCATGTCGTAGCCGTCGGAGGTGGCGCCATAGCCGACGATCTCGGCGAGGATCCTGGCGCCGCGGGCCTTGGCGTGTTCGAGCTCTTCGAGCACCAGCACGCCGGCGCCGCCGGCGATGACGAAACCGTCGCGCGCCACATCATAGGCGCGGCTCGCCTTAGCGGGCGTCGCGTTGAAGTCCGTCGACATGGCGCCCATGGCGTCGAACAGCATCGACAGCGTCCAGTCGAGGTCCTCGTGGCCGCCGGCAAAGACGATGTCCTGCTTGCCCATCTGGATCTGCTCATAGCCATTGCCGATGCAATGCTTGCTGGTCGCGCAGGCCGAAGTGATGGTGTAGTTGACGCCCTTGATGCCAAAGGGCGTGGCGAGCGTTGCCGAAGCGGTCGAGCTCATCGCCTTGGGCACGGCGAGCGGGCCGATGCGTTTGGGACCTTTTTCGCGCGTGATGTCGGCGGCTTCGACTAGCGTGCGGGTCGAGGGTCCACCGGAACCCATGACGATGCCAGTGCGCGGGTTCCGGACGTCGCTTTCCTCGAGGCCGGAATCGGCGATCGCCTGCTGCATGGCGATGTAATTCCAGGCGGCGCCCTTGCCCATGAAGCGGGTCGTGCGGCGGTCGAGCACTTCAAAGGGATCGAGGTTTGGGGCGCCGTGTACCTGACAGCGGAAATTGAGTTTGGCGTATTCCTCGGCAAAGACGATGCCGGGCGTCGCACTCCTCAGGCTTTCAAGCACCTCGGAGGAGGTGTTGCCGATCGAGGAGACGATCCCCATGCCCGTTACGACAACCCGTCTCATGCCTGTCAGGCACCTCCGCTCAAGAATTTAGCGATTCGCGAGGCCGGCGAACAGGCCGACCCGCAGATCCGAGGCTTCATAGATGGTCTTGCCGTCGGCTTTTACAAAGCCATCGGCAATGCCCAGCGCGACGCGGGAGCGCACGACCCGCCTGATGTCGATGCCGTATTCGACGAGCTTAACGTCGTTGGTGACCTGGCCGGTCAACTTGATCTGGCCCCCCAGCGCCCGGCCGTGACCCGGCGAGCCACCCCAGCCAAGGAAAAATCCCGTCATTTGCCAGAGGGCGTCGAGGCCAAGGCAGCCGGGCATCACCGGATCGCCCGCGAAGTGGCAGGCGAAGAACCACAGATCCGGACGGACATCGAGCTCAGCGCGAACCATCCCGCGATTGTGCGTGCCGGCGCCGGCGTCGATCTGCGTGATGCGATCGAACATGAGCATGGGCGGCATGGGCAATTGTGCGTTCCCCGGGCCGAAAAGCTCACCGCGTCCACAGGCCAAAAGCTCTTCATAGGCGTAGGCGTTCTGGCGTTCCGCCATGGACGGATTCGGTCTCCGAGGTGTCGGCCGTGACGTGTAGAGGCGGTTATCCATAGGGTCAAGGCAAGCGGCCGCGACATTGGCGGTGCTTGTGCACCCCTGCCCTCAAAGCTATAAGTTTCCTACAAAAGTCAGGGTTTCTCCGACGCAATGGTCGACCGCAGCCTTTTCAGCCGCCCCGTGCCGTCGCGTAGGCCTTGCCTGACGGCGGTTTTGCGTATGGCGGGGCTACGGCCGACGCGGCAGCGGGTGGCGCTGGCGGAGATCCTGTTCGGCGGGGCCCATCGGCATGTCAGCGCCGAGCAATTGCATGCCGAGGCCAATGGGGCGCGGGTGAATGTGTCCCTCGCCACGATCTACAACACGCTGCACCAGTTCCGTACGGCTGGGCTGCTGCGCGAAGTGGCGGTGGACGCGTCGCGCAGCTATTTCGACACCGACACCTCGGATCACCACCATTTCTATCTCGAGGACGAGCAGCGGGTGATCGATATCCCCGCCTCGGCAATAATCATTCAGAATCTGCCCGAGCCACCGCGCGGCATGAAAGTGACGCATGTAGACGTGGTCGTGCGGGTGAAAAAGTCCGACTAGACTGACGGCAGCCTCGGCGAGCTGTCAGCTCAGGGCTCGGCCTATCAGGGTCTCAATCGAAGCTTTCGCCCTTGTAGACGCCCCAGATCTCGGTTTCGGGGAGATACCCCGAATAGGCCGAGGGTCGGCCTTCGGCCGGGTGATCCATGGCGGTGACAGCGCACCAGCCGGCGTCGCAACTCGAGATCTTGACCGGGAAGCCCGGGGTCAACCAGGCGGCGACCCCGGCGTCGCCGGCGGCGGAGACGCGGAGCGGCACTTGGGGATCGGCAATCCATGCGCCGACATATCCGGCGCGACCGCCGGTCAGCATGGTCTGATGCACCCAGCCCTCGGCGCCGTCGACGTCGCGGATTTTCCGCCAGACATCGAATTCCTGGATGATTTCGACCGGCGTCCCGGCGACTTTATAGACCCACATAACATCGTATTTCGTGCCCGGCCCGACGCGGACGTTAATCGGCGACGAGCGGGTGACGACAAAACGTGGCAACGGCAAGCCGCTGGATTTTTCAGCCGCAATAGTGAGGGCCGGAGCCAATAGCGCAGCAACGGCAATGACAAGGCGAAGGGCTTTGAGCACGGGAGCGGGACCGAACATGGCTTGGAAGGATCGCGCGATTTTTCTATCGTTATCCGGCAGACCTTAATGGTCCTTGAAAGGCGCGCCATTTGTCGCTGGTTCGGCCGAAAATTCTCGTGACGCGGCGGTTGCCGGCGCCGGTCGAAACGCGCATGGCCGCGTTGTTCGATGCCCAATTCAATACGACGGACAACCCTTATGGCGCCGACGCACTGGTGGCGGCGCTTGAAAAAAGCACGGTGCTGGTTTCGGCGATCACCGATCGGATCGATGCGGCGCTTATCGCCCGGCTGCCCAAGAGCGTGAAGCTCATCGCCCAGTTCGGCAATGGCTTCGACAATATCGACATCGATGCCGCCTATGCGGCGGGGTTAATCGTGACCAACACACCCTCAGTGCTGACCGAGGATACCGCCGATATGGCGGCGATGCTGATGCTGGCGTTGCCGCGGCGGCTGGTCGAGGGGGCCGAAGTGCTGCCGCGCGAGGGCAGTTGGCCGGGCTGGTCGCCGACATGGATGTTGGGACGGCGGTTGCGCGGCAAGGCTCTCGGCATCGTCGGCATGGGCCGGATCGGCAGCGCGGTGGCGGCGCGCGCCAAGACCTTCGGGCTCGCCATCCACTATTTTTCCCGCAACCGTCGGCCGCCGCAATTGGAGGAGCCGCTGGAGGCGGTGTTCCACGCCGAGCTCGATGAGATGATCGGGCAGGTGGATATCGTCTCGCTACACACGCCGCTCACGCGGGACACCACCCATATCCTCAATCGCGGACGGATCGGGTTGATGCGGCAGGACGGGTTCGTGGTGAATGTGTCGCGGCCGGAGCTGATCGACGAAGTCGCGCTGATCGATGCGATCGAGGCCGGTCACCTCAGCGGCGCGGCACTGGACGTGTTCGAGAGCCGCAACGGCATCAACCCCCGCCTGCTCCAGTTGGCGCGGCAAAACCGCGTGCTGCTGACGGCGCATATGGCTTCGGCGACGCTCGAGGCGAGGATCGAGATGGGCGAGACGGTGATCGTCAACATCCGCGCCTTCATCGACGGCCATCAGCCGCCGCACCGGGTGTTGCCGGAGACTCGGGCGAAGGCCTGATTGTGGCGCATGCCACGAGCGGTGCCGCCGCGATCACAATGCCGTCTTAATGTATTGCCCCCGCCTCCGATTCAGCACAAGTTCGCCACAGACAAGTCGGGGGCTATCATGGAACGCATCGCAGCAATCGTATTGGCGACCACGCTGGCACTGCCGGCCGGAATAGCGCTCGCGTCCGATGCCCCCCTGCTCGAAGACATTCCCGGAGTCGTCGTGGATGCAGGTGGCGATAGTCGTTTGGACGGTCTCTACGCCACGATCTACGGCGTTTATGTGTATGGGAACGGCGGCGGCGTCACTGCGAGCACCGGCATCGGCGCGACGTTTGGCGGGTCGGCAATTGTGGATTCCTTTATTTATGGCGGAGCGCTGTCGGTGACCGCCTTCCTCAGCGGGCAGCTGGATGGCGAGTTCGCGGCGCAGGCCGTGGCGCGGGCCGGCGTGGTCGTGACGGAGGGCGTGGCGCTCTCGGGTCTGCTCGGCCTCGGCTATGAGACCTATAATAACAACCCCTATGTAGCGACTGGCCTCAGCCTCGATGTGGCGCTCTCCGACAACGTGTCGCTGCGGGCACAATATCAGGCGAATTATGTGACGCCGAGCGGCGCCCCGGCGGATCCTCTGTGGATCCATTCGTTGTCGGGCGCACTCGTCGTCGGCTTCTAGCCCGCTTTCGATCTCTCAAGCGCCCTTCATCCTTGGGCAGGCTTTGGCTTGCGCATCCAACATCTGCAATTCGAATGAAATTGCGGGGTGCGCCGAAGGCTATGGGCAACCCCGACGCTTCACCCTCGCCTAAGGCCATTCCCGGATGTGCGTTGGCGTCTCGCGCTTTTGGATCATGATGGCCCACCTGTTGCCTTGGATGCAACCTCGCGGGGCGCGAGCTGATGAATTCGTTGATGAGCGAGCTGGTGCACGATTTCGTGCCGCAAAGCGACAATGCCCGGCGGCGGGTGCTGCCCGGGACGATCATCTTTTTGGTATTCACCATGGTGGTCATCGCGGTGGGCGGCTTCGCCTATATCAGCGCGCAGCAGCAATCGCTGACGGCCTTAAGGGCCCAGAGCGGGCAATTGCGCGCGGCGCTGCAGACGCTGACGGAGGTGGATGCCGGGGCGGCGCACTTCGCCGGCGGCGACAAGGAGGCGCTGACCGGCTATTTCCGCTCGCTCGACGATCTTCGCGCCCGGCGCGTCGATACGCTCGACCAGCTGACGCATCCGGTCGGCGGCACGCCGATCGCGCCCTCGATCGATGTGCTGCTCAAGAGCTGGGGCGATGCAGCTGCGCTCGCAGTTGACGGCGATGCCAGCGGGGCCCGCGTGCTGCTCGCCGAACGGCGGACCGGCACGCTGGTAAGCGAAATTGCCGGTGCCGTCGATGCGGCAATCGAAACCAGCAACGCACAATTTGCGACGCTCGAAGACCGACTGCGCTTCGGCACGCTCGTGGTCCTGCTGCTGCAAGTGCTGAGTGGCACGCTGGCGATGAGCGGCATGTTCTACGCCTTCCGCACCAGCGCCCGCGAGTCACATGGCAAGAGCGCGGCGCTCCGCTCGGCGGATACTTCGCGCGAGCAGGTGGCGCGGCTGTTCGAGATGGCCGATGTGCTGCAAAGCGCAACCGACTACACCGACGCCAACGCGGTGCTGAAGGCGACCGCTTCGGATCTGGTGCCCGGATTTTCGGGGGCGCTCTATGTCTTCAACAATTCGCGCGACCGGCTGGTGCTGTCGACCAGTTGGGCGCAGCTTTCCGACGAGACGCTGCCCGAGACGATCCCACCCGACCAATGTTGGGCGCTGAAGCGCGGCAAGCCGCATGTCAACCGCCCCAACGCCTCCAAACTTTGTTGCGACCATCACCATGGCGACGAAGTGGTGCTCGAAATCCCGATGATTGCGCGGGGCGAGATCATGGGCTTGTTCCAGCTGTTCGCGACAGGCGTCGATGCCGAGCAGCGGCTCGAAACGGTTACCGGCCTTGCGACCGCCCTGTCCGATGGAATGAGTCTGGCGCTCGCCAATATGGCGCTCCGGGAAAAGCTCAGGAACCAGGCGCTGCGCGACCCCCTGACCGGGCTATACAACCGGCGCTATATGGAGGACAGCCTGTCGCGTTTCGTGCGGCTGGCGGAACGGGAGCACCGGGAGGTCTCGATCGTGATGGTCGACCTCGATCATTTCAAGCAGCTCAACGACCAGCACGGCCATGCCTTCGGCGATTCGGTGCTACGCGACGCGGCGACAACTTTGCTGGGCGGGCTGCGCGAGACCGATATCGTCTGCCGTTATGGCGGCGAGGAACTGGTCGTGATCCTGCCCGATTGCAATCTCGAGCGGGCTGCCGACAAGGCAGAGTTATTGCGGGCGCGCATCGCGGGACTCTCCGATACGCATGGCGCCGTGATCAGCGCGTCGTTCGGCGTGGCCTCAGTGCCGTACACATCGGCCAGTGTGTCTGATCTCTTGGCCGCGGCCGATGCGGCGCTTTACAGGGCTAAGCAAAACGGCCGCAACCAGGTGGCGATGGCGCCGACGCGGTCGTTCAAGATCGACCGCCTGGAGGATCAGATCGTGCCGCAGGATCTGGTGCTCAACGCAGCCGAATAGAGCGCCGCGGTTGCAGTTTGGGTCCTCCCTGTGCGAAGCATGGGGAGGCGGCGCCGCAGGCGACGGAGGGGCGCCCCGTGAGCGGAGCTCTCGTGATCACACCTCCCATGTTGCGGCAATCGCGCCAGTTGCGCAGAAACCTGACACAGCCTGAGCAAACGCTTTGGGCCTTGTTGCGTCGCAGTCAGACTGGCCTGCGCTTTCGTCGTCAGCACCCTGTCGGCCGTTTTGTGCTGGACTTCTATTGCCCGTCTGCACGACTGGGCGTCGAGGTCGATGGGCCGGTGCATGGCGAGCCAGATCAAATCGCCAACGACGCCGCGCGCGACTCGTGGCTCCTGGCACAAGGGATACGGGTTCTGCGGTTCACTGCGGCCGAGGTGGAAGAACAACCAGCAGCTGTGATTTCGCGTATCGCAAGCGGCGCCCCCTCCGGCGCCATAGGCGCCACCTCCCCCGTGCTGCGCACGAGGGAGGACCGACAGCCGTCCGGGCTAATCGCCGAGAGCAGAAGCCGCCGCGATGATGCGATCGACCATCGGTTCGCTGTCGCGGCTGAAGGGCACGCCTGCCTCGCGGCGCTGTTGAAAGAAGCGCATCGACTGGCTGAGGATCTTGTCCAGGTCGGTCTCACAGCGGAAATCGCCGGCGATCTTTTTGACTTTGGAATTGTCGAAGAGGGCCGTCCACGCCTTGTCGCCGAGCAATGGACCGGTCCAGTCCGGCGCGAATTTGAGGATCGTTTCGGTGGCGACATGGACCAGCTTGGGCTTGACGCCGAGGGCGCGGCCGATGGCCGTGTAGATATTGTCCCAGGTGAAGGCGGCATCGCTCGTGATGTGGAAGTCCTCCCCAAGGGCGCGCTTTTTGCCGAAGAGCTTGACGAAGGGCTTGGCGAAATCCTCGGAGCGCGTGAGCGTCCATGGCGTGTTGCCATCGCCGGCAACCAGGATGGGTTTGCCTTCGAGCATACGGTGGGCGACGACATCGCCCTCGTTGAACAAACTGGGCAGGCCGGTGCGCACGGTGTGGCTCGGCCGCACATTGGTCCAAGGCAGCTTCTTGGCCGCCCGCATCAGATTCTCGCACTTGATCTTGTTCTGGCTGTAGAGCCAGTACGGATTATTGGCCGGGGTCTTCTCGGTGATGACGTACTGATCGATCGAGTGCTGGTACACTGAGGCGGACGAGATGAAGATGTATTGGTCAGTCCGGCCGGAAAACGTCTTGATGTCGCGCTGCATCTGCTCGGGGGTAAAAACCATGAACTGGGCGACGACATCCCAGTCCTTCTTGCCGAGTTGGGCATAGGTTTTCGCATCCTCCTTGTCGCCGTTGATCACTGTGACGCCTTTTGGCAAGGCTTCGCCGCGCTGACCGCGATTGAAGACCGTGACCTTGTGGCCGGCCTTCAGAGCGAGCTTTACGCATGGCAGCGAGATCTGGCCGGTGCCGCCGATGAAGAGGATTTCGAGAGGCATGATCATACTCCGCAGGATTTGGCGAAACGTCGCGCCGGACCCGTGAACTAGCAAGAGGAATCAAACCGCTCGTACGGCAAAAATCAAAAGGCTCGGGAAGTGATCCCGAGCCTCCAATTGATCCTGGTGGATGGGATACCCCATCCACCGGCTTTGCGTTCTATCCGGTTACTCGGCTGGTTCGGTCGCGCCAGCGCGTTCCTTGCCGGTTTCCTGGTCGACCACTTTCATCGACAAACGCACCTTGCCGCGCTCGTCAAAGCCCAAGAGCTTGACCCAGACCTTGTCGCCTTCCTTGACCACGTCGGTGGTCTTGTTGACGCGCTGGTCGGCGAGCTGAGAGATGTGGACGAGGCCGTCCTTGCTACCGAAGAAGTTCACGAAGGCGCCGAAATCGGCGGTCTTGACCACGGTGCCCTGGTAGATGGTGCCGACTTCGGCCTCATCGGTGATGCCCTTGATCCACTTGATGGCCGCTTCGATCTGCTTGCCGTCAGAGGAGGCGATCTTGATCGTGCCGTCGTCTTCGATGTTGATCTTGGCGCCGGTTTTTTCGACGATCTCGCGGATCACCTTGCCGCCGGTACCGATCACTTCGCGGATCTTGTCGGTCGGGATCTTCATGGTTTCGATGCGGGGAGCGAACTCACCGACTTCGCCGCGCGCCGCGGTGAGAGCCTTGGCCATTTCCCCGAGGATGTGCTCCCGGCCGGCCTTGGCCTGACCGAGCGCGACCTTCATGATCTCCTCGGTGATGCCGGCGATCTTGATGTCCATCTGGAGGCTGGTCACGCCTTCGGCGGTCCCTGCAACCTTGAAGTCCATGTCGCCGAGGTGATCCTCGTCGCCGAGGATGTCGGAAAGGACGGCGAAGCGCTCGCCTTCGAGGATGAGGCCCATGGCGATACCCGCCACCGGCCGCTTCAGCGGCACGCCTGCATCCATCAAGGCAAGCGAAGTGCCACACACCGTCGCCATCGAGGACGAGCCGTTCGACTCGGTGATCTCCGAGACGACGCGGATGGTGTAGGGGAACTCTTCGGCCTTGGGACGCATCGGATTGATCGCGCGCCAGGCAAGCTTGCCATGGCCGATTTCGCGGCGACCGGGCGAGCCCATGCGGCCGGCTTCGCCGACGCTGTAGGGTGGGAAGTTATAGTGCAAGAGGAAGTTCTGCTTCATCGTGCCTTCGAGTGAGTCGATGTACTGCTCGTCGTCGCCAGTGCCGAGCGTGGTGACCACCAGCGCCTGCGTTTCACCGCGGGTGAACAGGGCCGAGCCGTGGGTTCGTGGCAGAACGCCGACTTCGGCCGTGATCGGACGGACAGTGACGAGGTCACGGCCGTCGATGCGCGAGCCGGTGTCGAGAATGTTCCAGCGCACGATCTTGGCCTGGAGGTTGTGGACGACTTCGCCCAACGCCTCTGAGCTGACGGTGCCGGCTTCGACGCGCGCCGCGAAGGCGTCCTTGACTTTCTTGTTCGCGGCATCGACGGCGGCGTAGCGCTGCTGCTTGTCGGTGAGCTTGTAGGCGGCGCGCAGATCGGCCTCGGCGATGGCGAGGACATCCTTTTCGAGATCGGAATAGTCCGGCGGGGTAAAATCGCGCGGATCCTTGGCTGCCAGCTCGGCGAGCTTGATGATCGCCTCGATCACCTTGCGCGAGGCCGCGTGACCGAACATCACGGCGCCGAGCATGATTTCTTCCGACAGCTCCTGGGCTTCGGACTCGACCATCAGGACCGCGTCCTGGGTGCCGGCCATCACCAGATCGAGCTTGGAATCAGCGCGGCGGTCGACGGCGAGGTTGAGGACATACTCGCCATCGACATAGCCGACGCGGGCGGCGCCGATGGGACCCATAAAGGGGATGCCGGAAATGGTCAGCGCGGCGGAGGCGGCGACCATTGCGAGGACATCGGGATTGTTCTCCATGTCGTGCTGGAGCACGGTAATAACGACTTGGGTCTCGTTCTTGTAGCCATCGGGAAAGAGCGGGCGGATCGGGCGGTCGATGAGGCGCGACACCAGCGTCTCGTTTTCGGTCGGGCGCCCTTCGCGCTTGAAATAGCCGCCCGGGATCTTGCCGGCGGCGAAGTATTTTTCCTGGTAGTTGACGGTCAGCGGGAAGAAATCCTGACCGGGCTTGGCGAATTTGGCGCTGACGACGGTGGCCAGCAGCACGGTTTCGCCAAGAGTGGCGAGCACGGCGCCATCGGCCTGTCTCGCTATCTTGCCCGTTTCGAGCGTGAGCGGCTGGCCGCCCCAGTTGAGTTCGACTTTGTGGTGATCGAAATTGATCGGCATTG
>JBDSEK010000058.1:0-6516 GCA_039920085.1 Devosia sp.
GTGGTCGGCGACGTGATCCTGACGCCGGGCAAGGAACTCTACGTCAAAGCCTGCGCCTATATTTTCGTCTGCGCCGATATCACGCTCCACTACGCCGGCACGTAGGCCTCAGGCCTTCCGGGCGCGGAAGGCCGGTACGGCTTCGACCATGATAATCGCTGCAAAGATGACCACGGCTCCGAGATAGCCGAGCGGCGGCAGGCGCTCTTTGAGGATGATTGCGCCAGCCAGGGCCGCGAACAGGCTCTCCCCCGAGAGGATAATCGCCGAATTGGCGGCGGGCACGTAGCGCTGGCCGATGGCCTGCAACGTGAAGGCGATGGCTGTCGAGAAAACGCCGGCATAGAGGATTTCGACCCAACCGGCGGCGATGGCGCTCATAGTCGGCGCTTCGGTGATCGTGCCGACGCCGAGGGCGACGATTGCGGTGCCGAGGAAAGTCAGCGCGCTGATGGTCATGGGCAGGCCGGTCTCCCTGACCAAGGGGCCAAGCATGGCAATCTGGATGGCCCAGGCGACGGCGCAAAGCAGCAGCATGCCGTCGCCGGTTGTGAAGCTGTCGAAGCGGGCACCGGTCAAAAAATAGATGCCGAGCAGCGCCAATGGCGCACCGAGATAGATAATCGGGTGCGGCCGGACGCGGATGGCGATGAAGGTCAGGATTGGCACGAACAGCACATAAAGCGCGGTGAGGAAGCCGGCATTGGTGACGGTGGCAGTGACGAGCGCGGTTTGCTGCAGCCAGGAGCCAAGGAAGAACGCGACATTGACTGCCCCGATGCGCAGCCATTGATCGCGATTCAGAAGCGGGCGGACGCGGCGATATTCGAGCCAGGCGAAGGGAGCGAGCGCCAGGACGCCGATAAGAAAGCGCATGCCGGTGAAAATCAGCGGGCCCATATGCGTCATCGCCGTCTTCTGGCTGATGAAGGCGAGGCCCCACAACATGGTGCAGATGATAAGCAACAGGACGGCGAGGCGGCGCGACATGAGATTTCCGGTTGCTCCGCCTGCGGCGGATGCACATGACGATGGAGGCTAGAGCTCGGCGTCGAGCGCCGCGATGAGCTTCTGGATTTCCGCGGGCTTGGTGTAGTGGACGAAGGAGATCCGCAGGACGCCGCGTTCAGGGTCGATGCCGACGCCCTGCAGCGCCCGCCAGGCATAGAAATGCCCGCCGCCGACGCCGACATCGCGGCGGCCGATGCGCGCCGCCATCTCCGCGCCGGGGCGGCCAGTATCGAGGGCGATGGTGGGGGCGCGAAGCGCGGCATCGGTCGGGCCGAGGATGCGAACGCCGTTCTTCTTGCGCAGATACTCGAGCAATGGTTTCAGCAGCGCAATCTCTTGCGCGCGCATCGCGTCATGCGCCTTGCGCCAGGGATTGCCGCCGACTATGGCGGTGCCGGCGATGCCGGCGACGGTTTCGAGATAGTCGACGATGCCGGCCGACGAGGCAATCTGGGCGTGGTCGGGGCCGGCCGGGTTGAGGCGCTTGCGGGCAGCGGAGGCGTTGAAGAAATGGCCCTGGTTGGGCAATTCCAGCGCGAGCGAAGGGCGGATCGCCATGATGCCCTGGTGGGGGCCGTAGGTTTTGTAGGCCGAGAACAGATAGACGTCGCAGCCAAGCGCCAACACATCGGGCAGGCCATGCGGGGCGTAAGAGACCCCATCGACCACCGTGACGGTGCCGTTGGAGCGGGCGCGCCGCGTTACTTCCTCGATCGCGTTGATTTCGCCAATAACGTTGGAGGCGTGCGGCATGGCGATGAGCCGCACTTTGGAATCGAGCAGGCGCTCGAGTCCCTGGATGTGGAGGTGGCCGGTATCCTTGTCCATGGTCCATTCGCGGACCTCGACGCCGCGCGAGGACAGTTTGCGCCAGGCGCCGGTATTGGCCTCGTGATCCTGATTTGTGACGATGATGGCATCGCCCGGCCTCAGCCAACCCTCGAAGGCGTGCCCAAGAGTGTAGGTATTGGCCGAAGTCGAGGGGCCGAACTGGATCCAGTCTTCGGGGACGTTCAGGGCTAGCGCGAGGCGGCGATGGGATTCGTCCATCGCCCGCCCGGCTTCCTCCGAGGCCCGATAGGGCGCGTAGGGCTGGACCTTAGTGTTCCAGTAATAGTGCCGCATGCGGTTGAGCACGGCGGCGCAGGTATAGGAGCCGCCGGCATTCTCGAAGAAGGCGAGATCCTTAAGCTCGGCCTGCCGAAACGCCGGAAACTCGGCGCGGATGCGCTCGGGATCGAGTGGCAGCGGCGTATCTGGCATGTGGATCAGGGCCCGGACCGTCTGCGGCTGTCCTAGCCGTTCGGTGGCAGGGCTTCAATGCCGGAGCGGATTTGAGCTTGGGGGAAACTGAGGAGCGGGCGCGACGAAGCCCCGGCTAAGGCGGGCCGAGGCTTCGGGCTGGGCGGGAGGGACGGCCCGCCAGCCGGCGGTACCAAAGTACGAGTACCGCCGAATTTGGCGATGCTTAGCGGCCCGGCTCTGGACCGCGCTCGGTGCGTCCGGGGCCCATATCGCGAGAATCGCGGCCCGGACCCATATCGCGGAACTCGCGCCGCATCATGCGACCGTCGCGGCCTTCGTGTTCCGGCATCAGCAGCGCCTTCTGCGCATCGGTGAGGCTCGCATAGAAGGCCTCGAAATCGGGCAGCACGGCGTTGAGGGCTTCGAGCCGCGCAGTGTCGATGGCAATGCGGGTCTTCATGCGATCGACGAGGTCTGGTGCAGCGGTCCCGTCCTTCGCCGGGCGGGCAGCCGTGCAGGTATCGGCGAAGCTGGTCTGGGCGGTGAGCGCGGTGGCCTTGAGGGCATCGAAGAGGGGCTGCTGGGTGGTGGTGATGTCGAGCCGGTGGCTGAGGCGGACAAAAGCGATCTCGAGCCGCTCGGCGCCATTGTCGGAGCAGACCAGGTCCAGCAGTTCGCCCGGGCTATCGCGCTCGATGCGCACCATGCGGTCAGGACGGAAATGCACGGTCTCGATGGTGACGTCGTCGCTCTGCTGCGCAAAGGCGGCGGGGACAAAGCTTGTGGTGCCGATGGCGGCAGCGAGCAGGGCGGCGATGGCGGACATCTTCATTGGCGTAGCTCCCATGGCTGTTGCAGGACGGGAGCAAGTCCCGACGATTGAGAGGCTAAGCCGCGCCGGCTCTTCACGAGATTGCGAAGAGATGAAGCTTTGGAGAGGTTGGAAAGGATAGGTGGGGGCGAGCGCGGTCCCTCTGCGCCACCGCCCCGTGCGCCGCAGAGGAAGGCGGCCGAGACAGTCAGCTCGCGATGTATTCCTTCAGCGCAATGGCTTCCTGTTCGGTTTCTTCGATCTTGCGCTTGACCACGTCGCCGATCGAGACGATGCCGACTAGCTCGCCGCCCTCGACGATGGGCATGTGGCGGATGCGGTGTTCGGTCATCCGCTCCATCAAATCGGCGATGGTCGAGGCGCTGGTGGCGCTGATGACGTTACGGGTCATGAGCTCGGAAACCGGCCTTTGTGAAAGGCTGTTCCAGTCGGACCCCAGATGGCGGACGATGTCGCGCTCGCTGAGAATGCCCGACACCTTGCCATTGTCGAGGACGACCACCGCGCCGATGCGGTTCTTATTGAGGGTCGCGACGGCGTCGGCAATGGTGGCGCGGGCGGTGACGGTGTGTACGGCCCGGCCTTTGGATTGAAGGATATTTTCGACTTGCATCGCTCAGGTCCTCCTCTCGGGCGACCAGTCTGCGCCTATCGCAGGGGGCGGACAAGCCTTTGCAGTCAGCCCTCGCGGTGGCCCGGCGACCAATCGATGGGAATGGCGCGGGGTTCGGCCATTTCGAGCGGGCCCTTGAGCGCCAGCCGGGTGGCCTCGAACAGCAAAGCGAGGACCAGGGCGCAGACCGGCGCGAAGAGCAGCATGGCGCCGATATCGACGCGCTCGATGGCGTTGATGCGCAATGGCACCGAGCCGCTCAGCACGGCGTAGCTGCCCGCCAATAGAGTGAGCGAGAAAGACACGGCGGCGCCGGTAACCAGCTGAACCGAGCGGCGGCTGGTCGAGGGTTTTGGGGAGGCGTCTTGTTCGGGGGAGACGTCTTGTTCAGGGGAGGCGTCTTGCATGGGGGAATTGGATTCCGTCTGGGTGAACTCCAGCACCGGAGGGGCTACCACCGGCTCGGTCAGCGCTTCGGCGACCGCGCCTTCGAGGATATCCGGCAGGGATTCTAGGGTTGATGGGGTGTCAGACATTTGGCCTCACGCACTCACTACACAAGGGCGTGATGAGGCCAAACCAATCGGCCGATTCTGCGTAGCTTGTGGGGTGACGCGCGGACCATTCGGCGGCCAAAATATGTCCGCGTGTCCCGCAGGGAGGTTGGCATGCGCCCATCGGCTTTGATCCGCACTTTTATCGCGGCGGTAATTTTAACGTTGAGTGTTGCGGCCCCATCGCAGGGACAGGACCCGCCGGTAGACGAATGGCAGGCGGTGATCACCGGGCAGATTGAGGCGTTCCGGCATCATGATTCGAAGGCGGCGCTGAGTTTTGCCGCCAGTTTGTTCCAAGAGTCGTTTGCCGATCCCGAGCAGTTTTACCTGACGATCGTCAACACGGGCTACGGGCCCATTGCGACGTCGCGCTCACATAGTTTCGGCAAGTTCGAGATGATGGACGCCGACAATGTGGTGCAGCAGGTCAATCTCATCGATGCCGATCAGAGCCTCTATGTCGCGCTCTATAAGCTCGGCAAGGAAGCGGGGGACTGGCGGGTGCTCGCAGTGGAGCTCAACAAGCAGCCGGGAGTTGGGGTTTAGGCTCCCGCCCGGTCTGTTTCTTGCGTTAGGCGTCCCGCCCGCTTATGACGCCCCCGGCTAGCACCGGAGGTTTTCGATGGCCTTTCTGTCCGACGCGATCCAGCGCATTGCACCGTCGGCGACGGTCGCGATTTCGCGCAAGGCCGCGGACATGAAACGCAATGGCCGCGACGTGATTTCTCTCGCCGCGGGCGAACCGGACTTCGATACGCCGCTCAACGTGCGCGAGGCTGCGATCCGCGCGATGGCCGAGGGCAAGACCCGTTACACCAATGTCGACGGCATCCCTGAGCTCAAGGCGGCGGTGGCGCGCAAATTCAAGCGCGACAATAGCATCGAAGCATCGCCTGAGGAGATCATGGTCAGCTCGGGCGGCAAGCAGATCATCTTCAACGCGCTGCTGGCGACGCTCAATCCCGGCGACGAGGTGGTGATCCCGGTGCCCTATTGGGTGAGCTATCCCGAGATCGTTCGGCTCGCCGATGCTATTCCGGTGTTCGCGCTAGCCGATGCCTCGACCGGCTTCAAGCTCTCGGCCGAAGCGCTCGAAGCGGCGATCACGCCCAAGACCAAATGGCTGATCCTCAATACGCCCTCCAATCCGAGCGGCGCTGCCTATAACGCTGAAGAGCTCAAAGCGCTGGCTGAGGTGCTGAAGCGGCATAGCCACGTCCACATCCTCACCGACGATATCTATGAGGTGCTCGTCTATGATGGCGGAAAGTTCGCTACCATCGCCCAAGTGGCGCCTGAACTGCAGGCGCGCACGCTGACCATGAACGGGGTGAGCAAAAGCCACGCCATGACGGGCTGGCGCATCGGCTATTGCGCTGGGCCGAAAGAGTTGATCGGGGCGATGACCAAGCTGCAGGGGCAATCGACGACCAACCCCTCCTCGATCGCGCAGTGGGCGGCGGTGGAGGCATTGGACGGGCCGCAGGAGTTCCTCGCGGGGTGGCGGGCGAAGTTTCAGGAACGACGCGATTTGGTCGTGCGCGGGCTCAATGCCAATACCGGGCTAGATTGCCTGGTGCCGGAGGGAGCGTTCTACGTGTTCCCATCGGTCAAGAATTTGCTTGGTAAGACCAGCAAGGCGGGCACTGCCCTGGCGACGGACGAAGCTTTCGTCATGGCGCTGCTCGAAGAGACGGGCATTGCACTGGTGCACGGCTCGGCGTTCGGCTTGCCGGGGCATCTGCGGCTCAGCTACGCGGCATCGAACCGTGAGCTCGAAGATTCGGTTGGCCGCATCCAGGATTTCTGCGCCGGCGTGAGCTAGACTGTGACAACAACTGCCCCGCGCTTGCGCTTGGTATCGACGTAGGCGTGGGCCTCGCGGATCTGGTCCAGAGTATAGGTGCGGTCGATCACAGGATGGACGGCGGCCGTGAGGACGTGGTTGTTCACCCCGAGCAGCATGGCTTGGGTCGTGTCGAACGTGCCGCTGACGATGCGCTTGCCATCCTTGAAGGGTGAGAGAATTGCCAGCATGTCGGACGTGTTCATAACCACGTTGAGGAAGACACCACCGCGCTTGAGCAGGTGCCTGGCCTTGCGGAAGTCGACGGCTCCCACCGTATCCATCACACGTCGAAGGGGCCGGAGGCCGAATAGTCCGTACTGGTGTAATCGATCACCCGCCCAGCGCCGAGTGAGCGCACGAGTTCAGCGTTGCGAGCGGAGCAGACGGCAGTGACCACGGCGCCGATGTG
>JBDSEK010000059.1:0-6548 GCA_039920085.1 Devosia sp.
CGGAGCGACGATGATCGATCACGGCGTCACAGCGGCGGCACTGGCTGCCTGCGACGCGAAACTGTGCGAACCGATCTCGAAGCTGATCCTGCGCAACCGCGGGGCGGGACCCTTTGGTCTGCTGAACATGGTGGACGAGCGGTGCGGCGGCCGGTTCGACGACATCGACGACGTCGTGCCGCCAGAGGAGCGGAACGCATTCATGGCTGCCTACAAGGCAGCGGCAGGCTTTGCGCGAGAACAGCTCAACAGCGCCGCACCGACGATCGCGCCGGGCGCCAGGGTGCGACAAACCCTCGGCGCCTGAAACTCGAACCGCGCTAGCGCTCGAGTCGCGCGAGGAGGCTCGACGTGTCCCAGCGGTTGCCGCCCATCGCCTGCACCTCGGCATAGAACTGGTCGACCAGCGCCGTCAGCGGCAGCGTCGCTCCATTGGCGCGGGCTTCCTCGAGCACGATCGACAGGTCCTTGCGCATCCAATCGACGGCGAAGCCGAAGTCGAACGTGCCCGCGTTCATCGTCTTGTACCGGTTCTCCATCTGCCAGCTCTGGGCCGCGCCCTTCGAGATCACCTCGATCACGGCCTCGATGTCCATGCCGGCCCGCTTGCCGAAGTGCAGCGCCTCGGCCAGCCCCTGGACGACACCCGCGATGCAGATCTGGTTCATCATCTTGGCCAGTTGCCCCGAGCCCGCCGGCCCGAGCAGCCGGCAGGCCTTGGCGTACGCCATGATCACCGGCTGCGCCCGCTCGAACGCCGCTGCCTCGCCGCCGACCATCACCGTCAGCTGCCCGTTCTCGGCCCCCGCCTGCCCCCCCGACACAGGCGCATCGAGAAAATCGAAGCCGAGCCCGTTCGCCGCCTCTGACAGCTCCCGGGCAATCCCCGCCGAAGCTGTCGTGTGGTCGACGAACAGCGATCCCCTCGCCATCCCCCCGAACGCACCGTCCGCCCCGAGCGTCACCTCGCGCAGATCGTTGTCATTCCCCACGCAGGCAAAGACGATGTCCTGCTCCTTCGCCGCCTCGCGGGGCGTCCGCGCCAGCCGCCCGCCATGCTCCGACACCCATTTCTCGGCCTTGGCTGCGGTGCGGTTGTAAACCGTCACGTCGTGGCCCTTGGCCTTGAGATGGCGGGCCATTGGAAACCCCATGACGCCGAGACCGAGAAACGCTGCTTTGACCATGTGAACCTCTGGGCAGAACGAACCTGGGCAGTCCTATAGCCACGCCCGGCGCCGAATGCATCCCGCCGGTTGAAACCCGGCGGAATCCCGCTACCTTCGGCGCGCCGGAGTCCTCCGGCATGCCCGCCAGGACCACGCCCACGCCCTCTCTCTCGACCTACCGCCAGAAGCGCAATTTCGCCAAAACCCCCGAGCCCGCCGGCGCCACCGCCGATGACGGCGGCAACCGCTTCGTCATCCACAAGCATTCGGCCACCGCCGATCACTACGACCTCCGGCTCGAACTCGGCGGCGTCCTGAAAAGCTGGGCCGTCCCTAGGGGCCCCTCGCTCAACCCCGCCGACAAGCGCTACGCCGCCGAGACCGAGGACCACCCCGTCGACTATCTCGATTTCGAGGGCGTGATCCCCGAAGGCGAGTATGGCGGCGGGCCGATGATCGTCTGGGATACCGGCACCTGGGCGCCGATGGGCGACCCCGATGAGGGGCTGCGCAAGGGCGACTTCAAATTCCGACTTTGGGGCGAGAAGTTGAAGGGCGGCTGGGTCCTTGTGCGCATGAAGCCCAAGCCGGGCGACAGCAAGAACAACTGGCTGTTCGTCAAGGAGAAGGACACCAGCGTCGACACTGAGACCGATATCCTTAAGGCTCGCCCCGAAAGTGTGAAATCCGGTCTGACGATCGAGGGCCTGCTGGCCGCGGACAAGGCAAAGCGCAAGGCTGCACCCAAAGCCGCGCCGGTCAAACCGCTCAAGCTCGATCCCAAAGCCATCCCCAAGGCGGTGAAGGCGGTGATGCCCAGGACGATGAAGCCGCAACTCGCTTCGGAGACCGACAAGCCCGTTGCAGACGACGGCGCCTGGTTGCACGAGATCAAGTTCGACGGCTACCGCACCATCGCCATCGTCTCGGACGGCAAGGTCCGGCTGCTCACCCGCACCGGCATCGACTGGACCGACCGCTACGGGCTTTTGGCCGATGCCTTCGCAGCGTTACCCGTGAGGCAGGCAATCATCGACGGTGAGATTGTCGTGGTCGATGAAAGAGGCATCTCGCATTTCGCCGATCTGCAGCAGGCGCTGGGCGAGCATGCGAGCGAGCGGCTGACCTTTTTCGGCTTCGACCTGATGCATATCGATGGCTACGATCTGACCAAGGCACGGCTGATCGATCGCAAGGAGGCGCTTAAAGCGCTGCTCGCCCCGATCGTCACGCCGAGTTCCGCCATCCAGTTCTCTGATGGCTTTAGCGGCAGCGCGCAAACGCTTTACGATCATGCAACCGAGATCGGGCTTGAAGGGATCATCTCCAAACGTATCGACGCGCCCTATCTCGAGGCGCGCAGCAAGTCCTGGGTCAAGACTAAGGCCCTGCAAGCCAGCGACTTTCCGATCGTCGGCTACACCCTCTCACCTGCCGCAGGCGGCATCGGCGCGCTGGCGCTGGGACAATGGATCGATGGCGAACTCCAATATCGGGGCAAGTGCGGTACCGGCTTTTCTGGCAGCGAGCTGATCTCGATCCTCGACAAGCTTCGGCCGCTGGAAGACCCGACGCAAAAGCTTGCGGGCATGACCAAGGATGTGATCCCGATCCGTCCGGTGATCACGGCGCATATCCACTACGCCAATCTCACGGCCGACAATGCCGTGCGGCACGCCGTGTTCAAGGGGCTGAGGGAGCCCGAGATCAAGGCGAGCGACGCGCCGGTTAAGCGCAAGCGGCTCGTCTCGGATGCCGACCTTGCCAATATCTGGGTCACCAACCCGACACGGCGGCTGTTCGGCAAATCGGGGCCGACAAAGCTCGACGTCGCGATCTACTACGCGGCGGTCGGCGATTTCATGCTGCCGCATATTTTCGGCCGACCGGTCTCCCTCGTGCGCAGCCCGAGCGGCCGGCTGGACGACATCTTTTTCCAGCGCCACCCCTTCACCGGCATGCCGCCTTCCATCGCCAGCTTCGAGACGCTGAGTTCGGAGGAAGGCGAGAACAAGAAATACATCTCGGTCGAGGACGCCAAAGGCTATCTGGCGCTCGCCCAGTTCGGTGTCATCGAGTTCCACGCCTGGGGCTGCCATTGGGACAAGGCGCTGGAAAAGCCCGACCGCGTGATCTTCGATCTCGACCCCGGCGAGGGCATCAAGTTCAAACAGATCGTCGATGCCGCTTTCTTCGTGAAGGATTATCTCGAGGGCCTGGGCCTGACGCCCTTCGTCAAGACCTCGGGCGGCAAGGGTCTCCACGTGGTGGTGCCCCTCAAGCCCAAACTCGACTGGAAGAAGGCCCACGCCGGGACCGGCGAGATCGCCTCGGCCATCGCCCGCGCGGCCCCGGAAACCTTCGTGGTCAACATGGCCAAGGACAAGCGTCCCAAGCGCATCTTCATCGATTTTCACCGCAATTACCGCGGCGCCACGGCGGTTGCCCCCTATAGCCTCAGGGCCCGGGCCAATTTGCCGGCGTCAACTCCCGTTAACTGGAGCGACCTCAAATCCATCGACGCTCCGGAGGATTTGAACTATTCTACCTTGCCGGGAATCCTCAATGTTTCCGGCGATCCATGGGCGGCAATGGATCGGGATGCGGGCGATTTGAGCGCCGCACTCAAGCAGCCGAAGTGATGCGTAGGAGCTAATGGTTATGGCACCCAGAGCCAGCTGGAAGGGTTACATCAAACTGAGCCTTGTGAGCTGCCCGGTGCGGCTCTACCCGGCCGTCAGCGGGTCGGAACGCATCGCTTTCAACCAGCTCCACAAGGACACCCACAACCGGATCAACATGAAGCCGGTGGATCCCGAACTAGGTCTCGTCGAACGCTCCGATTTGGTGCGCGGCTACGAGTATGAGGACAAGCAATACATCATCATCGAGGATTCCGACCTCGAGGCGGTGCGGATCGAATCCAACCATACGCTCAACATCGAGGCCTTTGTCGATGAGGGCGAGGTGGATGTGATCTACCAAGATTCGCCCTACTATCTTGCCCCGGACGGCGCGATGGCGGAGGAGACGTTCGCGGTGCTGCGCGATGCGATGCGGGCGGCGGGCAAGGTGGCGATTGCGCGGCTGGTGATGTCGAGCCGAGAGCGCATCGTTACCATTGGCGCACGCGACAAGGGCATGTTCGTCACTACGCTGCGCGACCCACGCGAGGTGCGAAGCACCTCGACCTATTTCGACGAAATCCCGGAGATCAAAGCCGATCCCGAAATGCTGCAATTGGCGGAGAAGCTGATCGAGCAGAAGGTGACCAAGTTCGAACCCAAGCAGTACGAGGACCGCTACGAGACGGCCCTGATGGCGATGATCAAGGAAAAGCTTAAAGGTCATAAGCCGATCATCGCGGCGGCTCCCGAACGTGGCAACGTCATCAACCTCATGGACGCACTGAAGGCGAGCCTCGGCCAGGCCAAGCCAGCCGCTCCGAGCAAATCCAAACCGGCGGCGCCCGAAAAGAAAGCGGTCGCCAAGCCGTCGCTGAAGCAGGCGGTTGCGGCGAGCAAGGCCGCCGCCGCCAAGGCGCCGGCCAAAAAGAAGGCGGGCTAAAACGCGATTGGGCGACGGTCGTACTGCGATCGGCCGACAGAGCGCATGGTAGTAGCGGTTGGACGCCGGTCGCGTTGCGGCCGGCGGACAGAGCCTAAGGGAGACACCACACGTAATGGCGCCATCCGCCCCGATCTTTGGCATTGTGGGAGCGCTTCGTGCCTTCCCTCAGCGCCTTGCGGCGCGGGCGGTGGCGACAAGGGGCGGACGACTACGGCGCGGCATCACCCGGCAGACCCACCGCGTGGTCCTCGGCCGCAAACTGCTCGACAAGCTCAGCGAGGCCGAGATCGAAACGCGCATCGATGCGCTCAACGATGCGGGAATCAAGCTTCTCAGCGAGAATGGCTTCCTCCGCTGGCTGCATCTGCTGGAAACACCCGAGCGCTCGGCGATGTCGCGGCAATCGCTGCTCGACCAATCGCGCCTCGATGGCGGCACACTCGACCGGCTGGCACTGTTTGACGCCTTCGAACATGATGCCGAGCCCTTCTCCTTTCGCGATGTTATCCTCGCCAAAAAATATGCCGGTCTGATCGCGAGCGGCGCCACCTGGGGCGCGGTGGTGCGTTCGGTGCATCATGCAGGTCCGGTGGCCTCGCTCACTGCGCTGTCGCTCCATCCGGGCGGCCCACAGAAAATCTACGCCGCCGAGGGGGAGAGGCGCACCGAGCTCGATGGTCAGCGGCTGCTGCCGCTCGAGCCCGCCGACGACGACAGCGAGCAATACTTTACTCTCGCCGAGCAGGCTGAGATGGCGGGCTTATTTGCCGAAGCAACGGTGCTCTACGCGCGCTGCCTTGCGCTTGACCCTTCCGATTCAGTCGCCGCCTACAACCGCGCCAACTGCTTCCGCGCGCTCGGCGAGGCCGATGAGGCGGGCGCCGCCTATACCCTTGCCATCAAGATCGACCCGGCCTTTGTCGAAGCATGGTTCAACTACGCCGCATTGTTGAAGGACGAAGGCCGCATCGGCGCCGCGCGGAGCCACCTGTTGCGCGCTATCGCCATCGACGCTGGCTACGCTGATGCGGTCTACAATCTCGCGACACTCGAATTCGATGCCAAGGATTTGCCGGCGGCGCGGCAATGGTGGAGCCGCTATTTGGAACTCGACCCGCAAAGCGACTGGGCCAAGACCGCAACGCGCGGTATCGCCTTCATCGATCTCAACAGCCGCAAATCCGCCGGCTGATCATGGCGACCAATTTTCTCTTCGACGGCCCCGAGGATGCACGCGTCACTCTCATGCTCGCGCATGGTGCTGGAGCACCGATGGATTCCGCTTCGATGAACGCCACCGCCAAAGTGCTGGCGGCAGCCGGCTTCCGCGTCGCGCGTTTTGAGTTCGGCTACATGGCCGCCCGCCGCCGAGGCGAGCGCAAGCCGCCGCCCAAGGCGGAAAAGGTGATGCCGGAATATGTTGCGGCGATTGACGACCTCGGACCCACCAACGGGGCACTGCTCATCGGCGGCAAATCCATGGGTGGGCGTGTCGCCAGCATGATCGCCGATGGCGAGTTCGCGGCCAAGCGCATCACCGGCCTTCTCTGCCTCGGCTATCCCTTTCACCCCCCGGCCAAACCGCAGCAATTGCGCACCGCCCACCTCATCGAGCTAAAAACGCCAACGCTGATCTGCCAGGGCACACGGGATGAGTTCGGCAGCCGATACGAAGTGGGCGAGTATGGCTTGTCGGACGCGATCGAACTGCACTGGCTCGAGGACGGCGACCACGATATGAAGCCGCGTAAGGCGGTCTCCGGCTTCACCACGGCGCAGCATCTGCAGAGCATCGCGGACAAGGTCACC
>JBDSEK010000060.1:0-12269 GCA_039920085.1 Devosia sp.
AGAACGGCGTTCTCAGTCGATGGGCGACTGCCCCATCGCCTTTGCTTGATGCTCCGGCTTGGCCGGCAGGCCCTTTTGTGCCCGTACCTGATTGAGGAAGCGGATGAAGAGGTAGTGACTGTCATGCGGGCCGGGCGAGGCTTCGGGATGGTACTGCACCGAAAAGATCGGCTTGCCGTCGACCGAGAGCCCCGCATTGGAGCCATCGAACAGCGACACATGGGTTTGCGTCACACCCTCGGGCAAGGTCGCCGAATCCACCGCGAAGCCGTGATTCATCGACGTGATCTCGACCTTGCCGGTGGTGAGGTCCTTGACGGGGTGGTTGGCGCCATGATGGCCCTGATGCATCTTTTCGGTCTTGCCGCCGAGCGCGAGGCCGAGCAATTGATGGCCGAGACAGATGCCGAACATCGGCTTGCCCGTCCCCATCAGCGCACGGATAGTCGGCACGGCGTATTTGCCGGTGGCCGCGGGGTCGCCCGGGCCGTTGCTGAGGAAGATGCCATCCGGATTGTGAGCAAGGATGTCCTTGGCGGTGGCCGTAGCGGGGACCACGGTGACGCGCGCATTCTCGCCGGCCAGCTGGCGCAGGATGTTGCGCTTGGCACCATAGTCGACAGCGACGATGTGGAAGTCGGGCTGCTCCACGGTGCCGAAGCCGTCCTTCCAGGTCCACGGGGTCTGGTCCCATTTATAGGTCTGGCCCGTGGTCACTTCCTTGGCGAGGTCGAGGCCTTCGAGGCCAGGAAAGTTCTCGAGCTCCGAGACGATCGAGGGCTCATGGAAATAGCCGTCCGGTGAATGGGCAACGGCGCCATTGGGCATGCCCTTTTCACGAATGCGCGCGGTCAGCGCCCGGGTGTCGATGCCGGTGATACCGATGATGTTGCGCTTTTTGAGCCAGGCATCGAGCCGCTCGGCGGCGCGATAATTGGCGGGGTTGGTGACGTCGGCGCGCAGCACCACGCCACGCACGCCCGACAGTGCCGCCATGTTCACGGTCTCGATATCTTCGTCATTGGTGCCAACATTGCCGATATGGGGAAACGTGAAGGTCACGATCTGGCCGGCATAGGAGGGGTCGGTGAGGATCTCCTGGTAGCCGGTCATGGCGGTGTTGAAGCAGACCTCGCCCGCCGCGTGGCCGACCGCGCCAATGCCGCGCCCTTCGAGACGGGTGCCGTCATCGAGGATCAGCAGGGCGGTCGCAGGCGTGGGCTGCCAGCCGGTCATGACGGGTCTCCGAAGGCGTGGGCGGATAGGTTGAGGGCTTCCCTTAAAAGCCCCGACCAGGCGGCGCAAGTGGCGGGCTCGGTGACAACAGGCTATATCGGGGCAGATCGTTGGATTTTAAGGGAATAGGTGCCATGCGCGAGGCCATCTCCGAAGGATACAAGGCCGCCATGAAGGCGGGCGACAGACGGCGCACGTCAACGCTGCGTGCCGTCAATGCCGCGATCAAGGACAAGGACATCGCCAATCGCGGCGAGGGCAAGCCGGCCTTGAGCGATGCCGACATCCTGCCGCTCCTGCAAAAAATGGTGAAGCAGCGAGAAGAGAGTCTGGGCATTTACGAGCAGGCCGGCCGCGCCGATCTCGCCACCGTCGAGCGAGAGGAGATCGCGATCCTCAACGAGTTCCTGCCCAAGGCAATGAGCGAGGCCGAGATCGACGACGCTATCCGTGCTGCGATCTTCAAGACCGGAGCGCAAGGCGGCAAGGACATGGGCAAGGTGATCGCCGCGCTCAAAGCCGACTATCCGGGCCGGATCGATTTCGGCAAGGCCAGCGGCAAGGTGAAGGCGGCGCTCGGCTAGGTCGGCGCGTCACCCCTTTGTGTCGCGCTCCAGGGCTGCGTTAAATGCCGCACCGAGCACCAGGATCTGCGCCGAATTGTACATCCACAGCAGCAGCACGACGGCGGCGGAGACCGAGCCGAAGGTCGCCGAATAGTTGGAGAAATTCTCCACATACATTGAAAAGATCACCCCGGCGAGCAGCCAGAGCAGCGAGGCAAGGAGAGCGCCCGGCACTATGTAGCGCCAGTGGCGCGGATGGCGATCGGGGCCGAAGCGGTACAGTACCGCGAACACCAGCACGGTGATCGCAAGCAGCACCGGCCAGCGGAAAGCGAGGAGCAGCCATTCGCTGCCTGAGGGGAAGGGCAGGAGCGCCGGCAGGCCCGCGACGGTGAGGAGTGCGATGACGACGAAGATGGCGCCGCCAATGCTGAGGCCAACCGAGACCAGAACCTCGGCGATGAAACTCCGCTTTTCGGGCTCGCCCCTAACCCGTGACATGGCGAAGAGCAGGGCTTCGACGCCCCGCGATCCGCTCCACAAAGCGAGCGGCACGGAGATCAGCAGGCCGAGGCCCAGCGTCGAGGGTGGCGCGGCGGCCAGCAGGGTCAACTGCTCGCTGAGGATGTCGAGCGCCCCGCGCGGCAGGATGTAGCGGACGCTGGCGACGGTTTCGGCAACGAGCGGCCCATTGGCGAGGATGCCATAGATCAGCGCCACCGTGCCGATCGCGGGAAAGAAGGACAGGAACCCGAAAAAAGCCGCCGCGGCACAGCGCGGCGAGGTGTCGCGATCAAAGAAGGTGCGGATTGCATCCCGGCCGACGCGCTTCCAGCGCGCAAAGCCGCGATCGTGATGGGTGTCGAGAGCGACACTGGCCATGAGCAGTCTCCTCCGCAAAACAATGGTGGGAGGCGCGAGCGGTTGCAGGGGATTGCAGGGATAAGTGCGCGAGACGCTTTCTTCGCAGGCAGCCAGCGCCTACTTACGGCCATGCGCTTTACCGATGGCTTTCTCGACGAGATCCGCCAGCGCCTGCCGATTTCGCAGGTGGTGGGCGAACACGTCATCTGGGACAAGCGCAAGAGCCAGCCGGGGCGCGGCGATTTCTGGGCCTGCTGCCCGTTTCACGGCGAAAAGACCCCGAGCTTTCATGCCGATGACCGGAAGGGGATCTATCACTGCTTCGGCTGCGGAGTGACGGGCGACCATTTCCGCTTCCTCACCGAAAAGGCCGGAATGAGCTTTCCCGAGGCAGTGGAAAAGCTCGCGGGGATGGCCGGTGTGCCGATGCCGGCGCGCGACGAGCGCGAGGAAGCCCGCGATGAGGCACGGCGCTCGCTCTATGATGTGATGGAAGTGGCGACCGCCTATTTCGAGGCGGCGCTGGTGCACAATATCGGGGCGCGGGCGCGCGGCTATCTCAATGAGCGCGGGGTGAGCCCGCAGGCGCAGACGCGCTTCCGCATCGGCTTTGCACCTGACAGCCGCAATGGGCTCAAGGAGCATCTCGCCGCCAATGGCGTCAGCGCTCAAGACATGGTCGATACCGGGCTCGTTGCCGCGCGCGACGATGACCCACTCACCTATGACCGGTTCCGCAACCGTGTGATGTTCCCGATCGGCGATTTCCGCGGCCGCATCATCGGCTTTGGCGGGCGGGCGCTCTCGGCCGATGTGCCGGCGAAGTACCTCAACTCGCCCGAGACCGATCTCTTCAAGAAGCGGCTCACGCTCTACAATGGCATGGATGCGCGCAATGCCGCGCGCGATGGCGCGCCGGTCGTTGTGGTCGAGGGCTATCTCGATGTGATCGCGGCGGTGATGGCGGGGTTCGAGGGGACCGTCGCGCCGATGGGCACGGCGCTGACTGAAGAGCATCTGCAGATGCTGTGGCGGATGAGCGAGACGCCGATCCTCTGCTTTGATGGGGACGCCGCGGGGCAGCGTGCGGCCGAGCGAGCGGCGGGGCTGGTACTGCCGCTGCTCCAGCCGGGTCGGACGGTCAGGATTGCGACCTTGCCCGAGGGGGTCGATCCGGACGATCTGATCAAAGCGCAGGGTCGCGACGGCTTTGCCGATGTCTTGGCCCGGGCGCGGTCGCTCTCGGATATGATCTGGAGCCTCGAGACGGGCGGCATCGTACCAGAGACCCCCGAAGCCCGCGCGGCGCTCGAGCAGCGGCTCCGGGAGCGGGCCAATGGCATTGGCGATGTGTCGGTGCGGCGGCACTATCTCCAGGCGTTCGACGAGAAGCTAGCAGCGTTCTTCCAGCCGGTGCGCCAGAGCCGGTTCGAGAACCGGCGTGGTGATGAGCGCGCGCGGCGGGGCAATTATGGTCAGCCGCCGCGCGGCGCGCCACGGCTGGTGGTGTCGGACACGTTGCGCAATTCGCGACTGCTAAAGCCTGGCAAGGGCCTCGAGGCGACGCCGCGCGAGGCGGTGATCTTGATGAGCGTGATCAACCATCCCGGGCTCGCCGAGACCCGAATGGAGCAGTTGGCAGAACTCGAATTCAGTTCGCCCGCGGGGCGGAAACTGTTTGCGGCGTTGCTCGATCTGATCGCGGCCAACCACGATATCACCCCGGATGAGCTCAGAAATGCGCTGGGCGCACGGGGCTTTGGCGAGGATCTCTCGCGTATGGAGACATCTTTGGCTCGGCAGGGGGTATGGCAGAGCGGGGCGGAAATCGACGCCATCGATGCTGAAACCGGGCTCCGGCATGCCCTGGCCTTGCATTACAAGTCCGTTCAGCTAAATAAGGACTTGAAAGCAGCCGAACTGGCTCTGGGCACCGACCCAAGCGAGGCGACATTCGAGCGGCTGCGGGACATCCAGAACCAGATTACCACCGTCGATGGCACCGAGGCGTTGATCGAAGGGTTTGGTTCGTTATCCGGGCGCGCGACACGCAGCTTTTGAGAGGCTGGCGGGCGCGCGATTTTGCTTATGGGCGAATCAGCATCATAAGCACGGCAACGAACCCTGAGTCGCCAATGGCGATTCGCCCCTTTGCACACCGAGACGCCGTCACCACTTGAAACGCACGGGCGCGGCGAGGCGCCCTGGAGCAGACAGCCAGATGGCACCAAAGTCCGTCAAGAAGGCGTCACCGAACAAAGCCAGGCCGAGTAAGGCAGAACCCAAGAAGGCAGCAGCCAAAAAGGCCAGCGCGCCTAGATCGATTCCGAAGAAAGGACCGGCCAAGCCGGTCAAGGCCAGCAAGCCGGTACCCAAGAAACCGGCGGCCAAGCCCGTCAAGAAAGCGCCCGCCAAGGCGGTCGAAAAAAAGCCGGTGCCCAAGGCGAAGCCGGTCGCGAAGAAGGCGCCACCCAAGCCGCAGAAGGCAGCGGCGCCTGTAAAGAGCAAGCTGGTCAAGAAGGCACCTCCGCCACCCAAGGCCAAGCCCGCGCCGGTCTCAAAGGCCAGGTCCGCCGAAAAGCCATTGCCGCAAAAGGCGGAACCAAAGACGCCGCCCAGGCCTTCGTCAGACAGATCAGCCGCGCCACCACTGCGTACGGAGAGGGTTTCATCAACCAAATCTGCGACTGCTAAATCCGCCTCGCCCACGCCTAATGAAAGTAAGTCAAAATTGATCAATTCCGCGGCCGCTCTCAAATCCAACTCTGCCAAGCCGGCAAATGGCAAGGCTGCCAAGGAAGGCGAGAAGCCCGCGGGTGAGGCAACGCCCGAGGCGCCGGATTCGCCGCTGCTCGACCTTTCCGATGCCGCCGTCAAAAAGCTGATCAAGGTCGCCAAGAAGCGCGGTTATGTGACCTATGAAGAATTGAATGCCGTGCTGCCCTCCGAAGAGGTGGTGGCCGACCAGATCGAGGACATCATGGCGATGTTCTCCGATATGGGCATCAATGTCGTCGACGAGGATGAGGTCGAAGAGCCCGAGCCAGATACGCCCGAAGAGGAATCAACCGAGCTTGCCGAAAAGACCGGCACGGCCGTCGCCTCCAAATCCAATGCGCGCGAAGGCAGCGATCGCACCGATGATCCGGTGCGCATGTATCTGCGCGAGATGGGCACGGTGGAGTTGCTCAGCCGCGAGGGCGAGATTGCCATCGCCAAGCGCATCGAGGCCGGCCGCGAGACGATGATCGAAGGGCTGTGCGAAAGCCCGCTCACCTTCCAGGCCATCATCATCTGGCGCGACCAGCTGGCCAATGCCGAAATTCTGCTCCGCGACATCATCGATCTCGAAGCGACTTATGCCGGCCCGGACGCCAAGCAGGCGATGCCGGCGGCGCCGGTCGAAGCCTTGCAGCCGATGGCGGTTCAGTCGCCGCCCGCACGAGCCGAGGCGCCCAAGCCGCCGCCGCGCCGCGTCACCGGCAATGAGGAAGACGACTACGTGCCCGAGGAGCCGCAAGCTCCGCAGGATCCCGTCGAGGATGATGACGACGATTTCGAGAACGCGCTGTCGCTGAGCGCGATGGAAGCCGAGCTCAAGCCACAGGTGGTCGAGACCTTCGATCGCATCGCCGAAGCCTATGGCAAGATGCGCAAGCTCCAGGACAAGCACGCGGCGGATCGTTCCAAGCCCGTGACCGGCGCCGAGACCAAGAAGGTCGACAATTTCCGCTCGTCGGTAATCGCCGACGTTAAATCGCTGAGCCTCAATGCCTCGCGTATCGAGAGCCTGGTCGAGCAGCTCTACGACATCAATAAGCGGCTGGTGCGGCTCGAGGGCAGGCTGCTGCGCTTGGCCGAGAGCTATGGCGTCAAGCGCGACGATTTCCTCGAAGCCTATTTCACCCACGAGCTCGAGGAGGGCTGGCCCAAGGCGGTCGCGGCCAAGAGCAAGGGTTGGGCGGAATTCGTCAAGCGCGAGATCGACACTATCACCGAAATCCGCGGCGAGATTCACACGTTGGCGACGGAAGCCGGGCTCGATGTCACCGAGTATCGGCGGATCGTGCACAAGGTGCAAAAGGGCGAGCGGGAAGCGGCGATCGCCAAGAAGGAAATGGTCGAGGCCAACCTTCGCCTCGTGATCTCGATCGCCAAGAAATACACCAATCGCGGGCTGCAATTCCTCGACCTCATCCAGGAAGGCAATATCGGCCTGATGAAGGCGGTCGATAAGTTCGAATATCGCCGCGGCTATAAATTCTCGACCTATGCGACCTGGTGGATCCGGCAGGCGATTACCCGCTCCATTGCCGACCAGGCGCGCACGATCCGCATTCCGGTGCACATGATCGAGACGATCAACAAGATCGTCCGCACCTCGCGCCAGATGCTGCACGAGATCGGCCGCGAGCCGACGCCCGAGGAACTCAGCGAAAAGCTGCAGATGCCTTTGGACAAGGTCCGCAAGGTTCTGAAGATCGCCAAGGAGCCCATCAGCCTCGAAACGCCGATCGGCGACGAGGAGGATTCGAACCTCGGCGATTTTATCCCTGACGTGAACGCGGTGCAGCCGATCGACGCGGCGATCCAGTCGAACCTTCGTGAAACCACGACGCGTGTCCTCGCTTCGCTGACGCCGCGCGAGGAGCGCGTGCTTCGCATGCGCTTCGGCATCGGCATGAACACCGACCACACCCTCGAAGAAGTCGGCCAGCAGTTCAGCGTGACGCGCGAACGCATCCGGCAGATCGAAGCCAAAGCGCTCAGGAAGCTGAAGCATCCGAGCCGGTCACGGAAGCTGAGGAGCTTCTTGGACAACTAAGTTCAAGGGCGGCGAAAGTCGCCCTTTCACTTTCGGAACCGCTGTTCGCGCCCCGCGTTTTTCTTCCATCACCAAAGATGGAGAGCGACCATGGATAAGCGGATCAAGGCGCTGTTCGACGATTACGGCAAATCCTTCAGCGCGTTAGACTTGCACAACAACGCCAAGGTCTATGCGGACAACTTTATCGCGGCGGGACCCAGGGGCGTCATCTCGCAGAGCCGCAAGGAGTTCGATGCCAATGCCGAGAAGGCGGCAGAATACTACCGCAAGGCCGGCCAGAAATCGGCTGAGATCAAATCGATGAAAGAGACTTGGTTCGGCGAGCACTATGCGATGGTCACCGTGCATTGGGCGGCGCATTTCGAAAAGCTCGACAAGCCCTATGAGTTCGATGTCAGCTACCTCGTGCAGCTGACCGAAAAGCAGCCCAAGATCATCCTCTTTATCAGCCATGAGGATGAGGAAGAGGCGATGAAGGAAGTGGCGCGGATGCAGAAGGCGGCTTGAGACCCGTGCCTCACGGTCAGATGACGGCGCCGGTGAACGCAAAGAGTGCTCCCACCATCATTACGGCAGTCCAGACAATGGTTGCCCAGGTCAGCAACAGGCCTGTAGTGAGCGCTGTCTTACGACGCCAAAGTAGAAAAATGCAGACTGCGACCTGCAGGAGCAAGAACGCGGCTAGCAGTGGAAGGGGCTCCTTTAGTTTGCCGTGAAAAAGCTCGGACAGAACATAGAAGCCGTATGAGATTGCGCCTGCGGCGAGGTATGGCCACGCCTGCCACTCTCGACGCAGGACCGCCAGTGCGGTGCCCGCAATGAGCGCTGCGACGCCGGAGACCAAGACGATTGCCCAGGCTTCTCCGGCGAGTGAATGCTGAAGCACTTGCAGCGCCGCGATCCAAACCGACGAAATCCAATCCCCCAAGTCGGTCATTCCGTCCTCCACTTCGCGAAGCAAGCGGGGGCTCTCGCCCCCGCCACTCAATTTACTCGGCGATGTATTCCTTGATGATTTTTTCGTTCTTGGCCGCTTCGAGCCGGTAGAGCGATTCCTGCTGTAGGCGGTCCTCGATGCGGTATTTGACGAGGTTCACCAGCGCCAGAGTGAGCAGGAAGATGCCCATGCCCCAATAGCCCTTGGTCGACAGATCGACCGGCGCGAGCCAGACCGAGAGGGCGAGCATGCCGTAGGCGGTGGCAACGCCCAGGCTGTTGAACATGATGTAGATCACGTTGGGGGTCGAAGTGTTCATTTTTTGAATCTCCTCAGATTGCGATGGTTGGGTTGAAGGTTGTTCAGGCGAAATTCGAGGCGGTAGGCGTAGTCCGGAGACGCGCGAGGATGTCCTCGGGGCGTACCTTGGTCGCGGGGCCGAAGCCGGCGTCGGCCAGCTTGTCCTCGGTGGTCTTGTGCGAAAGGGAGTTGTCGATCTCGGCGATGATCTCGCTCTGGGCGAGGGGATCGTCCTGATCGGCAACACGGCGGATCAGCGCTTCGGCTTCCTCGATCGCGCTGGTGCCGAGGGCGGCATTCACGCGCTTCTGCGACTTGCGCTCGAGATCGATGGCGCGGGCGGTGACGGCGCCCTGGCGGAGGTCGACGACGCGGCGGTGTGCCCTTTCCACCGATTGGCGGAGACGCTCGACGCGTTCGTCGATGCGGGCCACGGTCTCGGCCCGGACGGCTTGTTCATTTTCCATGGTGGCAAGGGCGGTGGCCCCGTCCATCGCGAGCACCTCATTGCCGGCGGCGAGCGCCTGCCGAACGCGGTCCTCCATGGTTGCCTTGCGGCTGCGCAGCATGCCGAGCGCTTTCTGCTCGGCGCGCTGGCGCATGATCAACGAGGCTAAGGCCTGCTTGGCGTTGTTCACGCCGGCTTCGGCCTCGCGGATTTTCTGGGTGATCAAATCGATGGCGAAGATGTCGGTGGCCGTTTCGACGGCCTTGGCATTGGTGCCTTTAATCAGGGTCGACAACAGATCGAACATTCAGCTCTCCATTTCTCCGCCACCTGAGTTCGGCGGCCGACGCTGCATGGGAGTTTTGAACAGCGTTCACAAATGCATTGATAGCAGGTTTTGAACGCCGTTCAAGAACAAAATGAACCGAGTTCAGATTTTTGTGTTATGGGTTCGAGGAAGGAGATTCCTACCCATGACTCTTGAACACCGCTCGGTGCGCGAAAACCTCGTGAAAGCAACGCTCAAGCTCATGGAAAAAGGGGGCCTCGAGAGCGTGAAGGCACGCGCCGTGGCGGAGATTACGGGTGTGTCCGTTGGCACGATCTATAACCTTTTCGGCAATTTCGACCGGCTGATCCTCAGCGCCAATTCCAAGATCTATGAGGAGTTGGCGGTACTCGGCCAGGAGCGGATGGCGCGGATCGAGAACGACATCAAGCGCCGGATCGGCGCCGGCAAGCTTGCCGACACGCCGCGCAACCGCATGCTCGAGCGGCTCTGCGGGCTGGGCGAAACCTATGTGGATTTCGTTGCCGCCAATGCCAGCCGCTGGTCGGCGCTGCTCGCCTTCAACCGCACCCGCGGCATCAGCGACAATGAGGAAAACCAGCAGCAGCTGGAGGTGCTGATCGAGATCATTGCCAAAGTGCTGAATGAGGCACCGGCCTGGAATAGTCCGGCGAAACGGCGACTAGCAGGGCGTGCGTTGTGGTCGGCGGTGCATGGCATCGTCACTACCAATTATTTTGGCGGTGACGAGAAGACTGCCCGCGAGCGGACATCGGCGCTTTTGCGGCTGCTGCTCACCGCGGTGGTGGATGGGGCGTTTGTTGAGGCTACCGCGGGTTAGCGGGCTTGGCGGCGGCGCGGGGGACGCTATGCTCGCCGAAGCAAGGAGAGCATCATGTCGTTCTGGAAAAGTCTGTTCGGCGGTGGCGGGTCGGCCGAGGCGCAGCCGGCGCCGGGCGAGGAGTATAAGGGCTTCACGATCCGCGGGACGCCGGCATCGGTCGGCAGCGAGTATCAGTTGGCAGGCACGATCGAAAAAGACATTGGCGGCGAGCTGAAGACCTACAAATTCGTGCGCGCCGACCGCATGTCTTCGCGCGAGGAAGCAGTGCGGATGGCGCTCGGCAAGGGGCGCCAGATCATCGACGAGCAGGGCGAGCGCATCTTCAAATAGCGGCAGCGGTGCGCGCGGCGAGCGCCGCAGGCAGGCCATAGGCCGAAAGCATTGCGGCGACCGCGCCGTCGTTGCCGCCGGCGACGTTGTGGCGCCAGAGGCCGCGGCGTTGCGAGCGCGACCAGAAGACCGAGTCGCGGCTGGGGCCGATCTTGCGAAAGGATGCGCCAGCCAACATGCCCATCCAGTAGAACCAGATATCGTCACTGGTTGGGCAGAGCGCGGTGAAGCGCTCGGGCTTCAGAACGTCGGCATGATGGAGGCCGGGCGGATAGAGCACGCCGCCAACGCCGGTCGGGAAAATCAGCGGATCGGGGCCAATGTCCGGGATTTGTCGGACCCAATGCGCGTAGGGCAGTGGCGCGCCGGTCGCATCGAGCACGAGCCGGTGGGCGCGATGGCAGAGAACGGTGCGAGCATGCGGGGTCCAGGCAGCGACGAGTTCGGCCAACCAAGTGGGACGGTAGTAAGCATCGTCGTCAGCGGTGACAATGAGCGCATCAGGCCAAGCAGCGCGGGCCGGAACGTATTTCTTATAGGATTTGAGGTCGTCGGCGATGCGGAGAATGAGACCATCGTTTCGCAGTGCCAGCACAGCGCGCGGCAGGGCGGAGCCTTCGTGCTCGGCGACGCAAAGTTCGAGTGCGTCGGGCCGAAGCCGCTGCTGAAGGAGCGAGTGGAGGGTGTGCAGCAGCGTGGGGAAACGCGGGGGATGCGAGGTCAGCGAGACGATGAGGGGCAGCGTATGGCCGGTGCGCTGGCGGCGCCGGGGCAGCGCGCGGCCCAGGGTTTGGCGGGCGCTCAAATAGGCCGGAAGTATTGCATGGGCCAGGGAGGACAGGGGACATGACCGCCACGGAAGGGGGTGGCCCCCGTGTCGGCGGGCCGCATTGCTGTTGTCATGGCAGACAATCGGGCCTAGAGCCAGCGCAACGGAGAGACCGACATGGCCAAGAAGCCCAGTCCGCGCGCCGAATACGTGCTGTTCAACGTGACCTACGAGGACGGCACGCAGCGCTCCAATCGTAAGGTCCCGGCAGAACTGGTCGGCGGCCTTGATGGCGACGAGCCGGTGCGCTCCGAGATCGAAGCGCAGGACCAGGCGATTGCGGAAAAGTCGCGATTGCCACCGCTTGCGATCAAATCGATCAAGCGCGTCGGGGCGAAATAGGCCCGGTTTAGAGGAGGCCGTTGAGCAGGGCGCCGATGGCGCTAGGCGAGTCGGCAAAGAGTGCAAAAGCGCCGAACGCAATCAGGCCAACGACGATCATGGTCTCGAGAACCCAGCTGCGCTGCGGCTTGTCGATGCGCTCATGTCCCAGATCGAAAAGGCTCATTGTCAGGCTCCGCTCCTTCCGGCACGTCCCGGAGGCTTAACGGAACCTTACTAAGCGGCGCCTGCGGCGCCATCGCGACGCGATTGGGGCATTGTCGGGGCGGCGTGGCAGCGGGTTAGCCGCCGAGCGCTTTGTTCACGGCAGGCTTGACGATTGTACCCAACAGCTCGATCGCCTTCATCACCTTGGCATGGGGCAGGGTGCCGACGCTGAGCTGCAGGCCGAAGCGGGCATGCCCGAACCATTCGTGCTGCATCAAAATCTTGTCGATCACCTGCTGCGGCGAGCCG
>JBDSEK010000061.1:0-9598 GCA_039920085.1 Devosia sp.
TCGCCATAGACCGTGACGCGAAGCACATCGCCGCTATCGAGGAGGTAGGGGCCCTTGGTCTCGACCAGATAGGTCGACGGGCGTCCGCTGAGCGAACAGGCGGCCAGAGGCACGATCAGCACCAAAAGCAGAAGCCGCAGCCAACGCATCGCAGAACCCGGGGAACATTCACTCTGTCCGAAGGGTCGGCGATCATGATTAACAATTTGCCTAATGCGCTGCCGGAAATCGCGAATTGCGACGCGCTTAACCGAATATTGACCACGAACGCCCGATAACAAGCATGGCGAGTAGTGAGGTTTGTGATGTCGGCCGAGTCCCCGCGCGCAGAAGATTTGAGAATTGATATCGGCGCGCTGCTCGGTGCCGTCTGGGCACGGGCCATCCGCATTCTCATCGTTACCGCGGTGCTGCTGGGCGTGGCCTATTTCTTGCTGACGCTGATGCCTAAACTCTATGAATCGAGCGCCAGCATTTTGGTCGAGGATCGGTCGAGCTCCTACACTCAGGCGGCGGGGGCGCAGCAGACGGGCGCCACCAGCTCGATCAGCGTCGAAGCCATGATGGGCAGCCAGATCGAGCTGGTGCGATCGCGCGATACCCTGCTGGCGGTGATCGACCAGCTGAAGCTGAGGCAGGTACCCGAGTTTGCCGGAACCAGCAGCAACCCGTTGAGCCTCCTGCTGTCGATGCTGGGCCGCAGCTCGAGTTCCGCCAAGCTCGATGAAACGGCGATCCAGAACCTCAACGATCGGCTGACGGTGACGCAGGAGCGCAACAGCGCCGTGATGTCGATCAACGTGCTCTCGACCGACCCGCAATTGTCGGCGGATATCGCCAATGCCATCGCCGCCGAGCATGTGAAGCGCCGGGCAGGGCAGTCGCTGGCCGACACGGCCGAAGCCACCGAATGGTTGGGCAGGCAGATCGCCGATCTGACCCAGAAAGTACGCAAGGCCGATACTGCCGTCGCCGATTTCCGCGTCGCAAACGACATCTTCACGACGACGGGCGCGAGCACCAGCCTCTCCGATCAGCAATTGGGCGACATCGCCAAGCAGGTGACGGACGCGCAGCAGCGCATGAACGATGCGCAGCAGCGCGCGACGCTGATCCAAGGCCTGCTCAAGGCCGGCCAACCGATCGACGCGGTTCCCGACGTACGCGACAGCACCGCGATCCAGCAATTGATCCAGACCAAGGCGACGCTGCAGGGCCAGCTTGCCGAGCGCTCCGCGACGCTGCTCCGCGGCCACCCGACCATTAAGGCGCTCAACGCCCAAATCAGCGATATCGACGAGCAGATCGCCGCCGAGGGCAAGCGGATTGCCAGCGGGCTCCAAGCGCAGGTCAAGATCGAGACCGGGCTGCTGGCCTCGCTCAATGACGATCTGGCGCGGGCCAAGATCACCTCCTCGACCGCCACCCAGGACAGTGTCGCGCTCGATAGTTTGATGCGCGAGGCCAAGGCGCAGCGCGATCTGCTCGATTCCTATCTGCTGCGCTACCGCGACGCCGCGTCGCGCACCGATGCCGGCTCGGCGCTGCCTGATGTGCGCGTGATCTCGGTCGCGGCGCCCACCGTTACACCGGCGGCGCCCAAGGTAGGGCTGACGCTGGGCGCGGTCGCGTTCATCGCGATCGCCTTGCAGGTCGGCGGCATCTTGTTCGGCGAGCTGACGTCCGGCCGAGCCGTGTACGACCGCAATGCATCCGATGAGGACGGGCCGGAGGCAGAAGAGGTCAAGGCCGAAGAGGAAGCTGAAGTAGAGGCACCGGCGGTGCAGGCGCCTGTCGCGTCACCCGTGGCCGCGCCGCGTAGCCGCCATCCGGCGGCAGCGCTTGCCGCCAGTGTACCGGAGCCGCAACCGACCGCCCGGCACAATGCGGTGGCCGACAACGATCTCGAGCTTTCCAACCTTTCCGCCGACATTGCCATCGGCCGCGTGCGGGTCGTGCTGCTGGCTGCGCTCGCGGAGGCCCGCGACGCTGCCGTTGTTGCCGATACGCTCGTCGCCGACGCCATGCGCCGTGGCCTTTCAGTCTGCCGCATCGATGCGGGGAGCGGCCGCACCTCGAACGCGGCGGGGATCACCGATCTTTGCGCCGAAGCGGCGAGCTTCGGCGATGTCGTTCACAAGGTGCGCGAAGGCCTGGCCGAAGTGCCGTGGGGCCAGCAACGGACGCTGGAGCGCCGTTCCATGCGGCCGGTAACGCTGATCGAAGCGCTGTCGGACATTTACGAAGTCGTGGTGGTCGTGACCGGCCGGATCGGCATGGGCTCGAGCCTTCCGGTCTTTGCCGGCGTCAAAGGCCGGCTCGTGATGGTGCGCCAGCCGGCAATGCCTCTCGCCGCGACCGAAGCCGCACTGGCCGAGGTCGGCCCGCTCGGCTTTGAGATAACACAGGCGGTCTCCGTGCCGGACTATCAAACCGCCGTGGCCTGATGGGCGCTCTTCGTTACGCCGCCCTGCGCGGCATGTTCGAACTGCTTTGGGCCAGCCAGCTGACCCCGCTGATCCGGGCGCTATCGCATGCGCGGGGCGCGATTTTTACCCTGCACCGCGTGCTGCCGGACGACCCCGGCGATTTCGCCCCCAACGCCATCCTCCAGGTCAAACCCGATTACCTCGACTATGTCATCCGCCGTGTCCGCGGCCTTGGCCTCGATATCGTCGATCTGGGCGAGGCCGTGCGTCGTGTCGAGTCGACCGGCCTCGAGCGCAAATTCGTCGTCTTCACCTTCGACGATGCCTATCGCGACAATCTGCGCTACGCGCTGCCGATCCTGCGCCGGCACCAGTGCCCATTCACGCTCTATGTGCCGACGGCGCTGGTCGACGGCGTGGGCGAAGTTTGGTGGCAGGCCCTCGAGGACATCATCGCAGCCCAGGCCGCAATCGCCGTCGTGATCGATGGCGAGACCGAATATATTGGCAGCGCGACGACCGCGGAAAAGCAGGCGGCCTATGATCTGCTCTACGCGCGCATGCGCCAGATGCCCGAAGACGAACGGGTGGCGCTGATCCGGGAACTCGCGGCGCAGTATGATTTCGATCTCGACGCGCATTGCCGGGCGCTGATCATGAACTGGAGCGAGCTCAAGCATTTCGCGAATGAGCAGCTTTGTACGCTCGGCGCCCACACCGTCCACCACTATGAACTCGCCAAGCTCCGCGCCGAGCAGGCATCGAGCGAAATCGAGCAATCCCTGCGGGTGATCAAGGCGCAGTTCGGCGAGACGCCACTGCATCTGAGCTACCCCATCGGCAGCGCCGTCGCGGCTGGCCCGCGCGAATATCAGCTGGCACGGGACCTCGGTCTCCGCTCCGCCGTCACCACCATCCCGGGGGGCCTCTACCGTCGGCATCGCGACAGTCTCTTTGCCTTGCCGCGCATCTCGCTCAACGGCCTGTTCCAGGCGCGGCGCTACGTCGATGTGTTTGCGACCCCGGCGCTATTCACGATGATGGGGAGGCGCGGACAGGCATGACTCTGCCAACCGAATCCTGGCTGTTCTGGGCGCTGCTCTCGGCGTTCTTTGCAGCCCTGACGGCGATCTTCGCCAAAATCGGCGTCGAGAACGTCGATCCGGATTTCGCGACCTTCATCCGCACTATCGTTATCGTCCTCGCGGCGGCCGGCATCATGCTCGCTGCGGGCCATTGGCAGCCGCCTCAGACGGTGGCCGGCCGAACCTGGATCTTCCTGATCCTCTCCGGCCTTGCCACCGGCGCCTCATGGCTGTGCTACTTCCGCGCGCTCAAGCTCGGTCCCGCCGGGCAGGTGGCGCCAATCGACAAGCTCAGCGTGGTCCTGGTGGCGATCGTCGCTGTCGCCTTCCTCGGCGAGCGCTACTCGCCGCTCAGCTGGCTCGGCATCGCCCTCATCGGCTCGGGCGCGGTCCTTGTCGCGCTGCAATAGAAGGCGACCTTGCAACCTCGGCCGCCGCAAGCCATTCAATGCGGATGAAAATCTGGCCGTTTCGCCTGCAGCACTGGCCGCTCTATGCCGCAATGCTTGTCGTCGCGGCATTCTCGGTAGTCTTCGGCATGATCGCCGACGAGATGAGCGAAGGCGAAACGCTGGCTTTCGACAATGCCATATTGTTGTGGTTCCGCGATCCCCAGAACACCGCCGACCCGCTCGGCCCGCCCTGGCTCCAGGAAGCCGTGCGCGACATCACCGCGCTCGGCAGCTTCAGCATCCTCGCTCTGCTGCTGCTCCTGGTGGTGCTCGCACTGGCGATGAGCGGAAGGCGGGGGACGGCCCTGTTCGTCGCGGGCTCGGTGATCGGCGGCGAAATCCTGAGCACCATCTTCAAGAACGTCTTCAACCGCACCCGGCCCGAATTCATCGACCCCGCGCACGTGCTGAGCGCCAGCTTCCCGAGCGGCCACGCGGCGCTGTCAGCGATAGTCTATCTGACGCTCGGCACCATCCTCGCAGGCTCGACTGACAAGCTATCGCTGCGCGTCTTCTATCTGGGGGTGGCGATTTTTTTGACGCTCATCGTCGGCGTCAGCCGCCTCTATTTGGGTGTTCACTACCCGACCGACGTGATCGCCGGCTGGGCGCTCGGCATCGGCTGGGCCCTGCTTTCGGGCGTGGCCTTCAGGCTCTGGGAGATCACTCACCCGCAAAAGCCGCTTTAGTCCGGCCGGACCATCCAGCGAATGACGATCGCCGCGGGCACGAACCAAAGCAGTCCAAGGACGGCTAGAACTCCGACCGACTGCCACCAGACGAGGCTAGCGAGCCAGCCACCAAGCCCGATCGCCACCGCCAGCGGATAAACGATCACCAACACCACAAGCGCCACGGTTCCGGCGAGCTTCCGCTGCGATTGCGTCATTGCGTCCTCTGGCCGAAGATTGCGCCGGGCGGGGCAGGGGGCTATTCCCTCGCCGCAAATCCCACCCCCGGTCAATCTCTTGGTCCTCCTCACCGCCGCCGAATCCATTGCTACGCGCCGCCCGGCCGACCGGCTGCGGCCGGTCCGCATCTGGCTCTATGTCATCGCCCTCATGGTGCTCGCCATGGTCGTGATCGGCGGCATCACCCGGCTCACCGAATCGGGCCTCTCGATCACCGAGTGGAAGCCGGTCACCGGCATCGTCCCGCCGCTGAACGATACCGAGTGGCAGGCAGCGTTCGAGGCCTACAAGCAGATCCCGCAATATGAAGTGCTCAACCAGGGGATGAGCCTCGAGGCCTTCCAGTTCATCTATTTCTGGGAATGGCTGCACCGGGCACTGGGCCGGATCATCGGAATCGCTTTCGCAATTCCTTTCCTTATCTTCCTGATCCAGCGGCGCTTTTCCTGGAAGCTGGCACTGCCGCTCGGCACCCTCTTCGTCCTCGGTGGGCTCCAGGGGGCGCTCGGCTGGTGGATGGTGACGTCCGGCCTGACCGAGCTGACCTCGGTGAGCCAGTATCGGCTGGCGGCGCATCTGGTTGCGGCGCTGGCATTGTTTCTCGCGCTGATCTGGGTCGCCCGGCGGCTCGAGCCCCGCGCCATCGCCGGCTCCGTCCGCTGGCCAGCGGCGTCATTGCTCCTGCTGGTTGTGCTTCAGGTGGGAGCCGGCGCGTTTGTCGCCGGGCTCGATGCCGGGCAGGGCTACAACACTTGGCCATTGATGGACGGGGCTCTGATCCCCGCGGGGCTCGGCGCCATCGATCCGCTCTGGCGCAATCTGTTCGAGAATGCGCTGACCGTGCAGTTCGTCCACCGCATGCTCGCCTATGCCATACTTCTCCACGCCGGCCTGCTGCTGCTGTTCCGCGCCGACCGCTCAGGTTGGCCGCTGAGGATCCTCGTCCTTATCGCGTTGCAGGCGGGGCTGGGGATTGCGACGCTGCTCCTTGCCGTGCCGCTGCCCCTGGCGCTCGGCCATCAGGCGCTGGCGTTTATGCTGGCAGCGGCGACGATAGCGTGGCTGGCGGATGTGACGCCGAAGCGGGCTTGAGGGCCGCGCACGGCTGAGGTAGCATATTACCACCAAGTGGTATCATGATACCAACAGGCTATACCATTGATCCAGCTGACTTAATTTCGCGCGCTTGACGCAGACCGAATCCAGATTATACACGCGCCAGTTTTCGCAGTCCCAAGGACAATCCCGATGTCGACTTACACGGCAACGCCGAGTGACATCACGAAGAAATGGGTGCTGATCGACGCCACCGATCTGGTCGTCGGCCGCCTCGCTTCGATCGTGGCGCTGCATCTGCGCGGCAAGCATCTGCCCACCTACACGCCCCACATGGACATGGGCGACAATGTCATCGTCATCAACGCCGAGAAGGTGAAGCTGACCGGCAATAAGCTCGACCAGCGCAAATTCTATTGGCACACGGGGTTTCCCGGCGGCATCAAGGACCGTACGCAGCGCCAGCTCCTCAATGGCCGCTTTCCCGAGCGTGTCGTCGAGAACGCCGTGCGCCGGATGATCCCCTCGGGCCCGCTCGGTCGCCAGCAGCTCAAGAACCTCAAGGTCTATGCCGGCGATAAGCACCCCCATGAGGCGCAGCAGCCGGCAAAGCTCGATGTCGCTAAGATGAACTCCAAAAATGTAAGGACCGAGTGATGGCCGAGACGATCAACTCGCTCGAAGGTCTGAGCGCCGCCGCGCCGGCCGTGCCCGCCGCGCCGATCTATGTCCAGAAGCTCGACAAGCAGGGCCGCGCCTATGCCACCGGCAAGCGTAAGAATGCCATTGCGCGCGTCTGGATAAAGCCCGGCAACGGCAAGATCACGATCAATGGCAAGGAGTTCAACCTCTTCTTCGCCCGTCCCGTGCTGCAGATGATTTTGCAGCAGCCGATCATCGCCGCGGCCCGCAAGGACCAATACGACGTCGTCGCTACCGTCTCGGGCGGCGGCCTTTCGGGCCAGGCTGGTGCGGTCCGCCACGGCATCTCCAAGGCGCTGACTTACTACGAGCCGGAGCTCCGCGCCGGCTTGAAAAAGGGTGGTTTCCTCACCCGCGACAGTCGCGTGGTCGAGCGCAAGAAATACGGCAAGGCCAAAGCCCGCCGCAGCTTCCAGTTCAGCAAGCGCTGAGCCAGGGACATTTCGATTGCAAAAGGCCGGGAGCGATCCCGGCCTTTCGTTTAATTCGGCGGCCCGCTATTCCCCCTGCGGGGGGATCGAAATGACGGACCGCGCAACAGCCAGAGCCCTTGTCTACGGCCGCAATCGGGACCTGATGCAGGCCGTGCCGACCTTGCTGTCCCGCGCCGGCCTTGCCGTCACGCTCCTCACCGCCGACCGCCAGCTCAGGACCTGCAGGAACGTTTCGCGCTTCATCGCGGTCGAGCGTCTCGCCGACATCGTCCCGCGCGCCGCCGAAGAGGCCGCATCGGGCTACGATCTGGTGGTCGCCGGAGACGACGACACGCTGCGGGCGGTGCGCCTCTCAGGGCTGGGTACGGAGGATAAGCTTCGCCTGCTTCCGATCTGCTCGGAAGGTGGCCTCGGCCACATCGCGTCCAAGATCGGACTTTCCCATGCGCTGGCGGAAGCGGACGTCAACACGCCAGTCTTCGCTGTTGCCGAGACCCCGGACCGGTTGCCGGCAGCGATCGCCCAAATCGGCTATCCGCTCATGCTCAAGGCTGACTACGGCATGGCCGGCAATCAGGTATTCGCCGTCGAGTCGGAAGCCGATCTGGAGGAGGCGGAGGTGCGCCTCCGCTATCCGGCCCTCGTGCAACGAAGAATGGAGGGCGAGCTGATCGATTGCAGCGGCTTTTTCCACCAACGTAAGCCGGTCGCGATCTCTCTATCGACGATCATCAAGGCACAAAACCGCGGCCGCGGGCCGAGCGTCTATCGCCAATATGTGACCCACCCGGAGCGCGATGCCGGCTTGATCGCAGCGCTTCAGCGCATTGGCCGGGCGCTCGACGCCGACGGTTTTGTGAGCCTCAGCGCCATCCGCGCCAAGGCTGACGGCCGGCTCTATTTCTTCGAGGCCGACATGCGGCCCACCACCTGGGTCGAGCACCCCAAATATTTCGGCGCCGATCCGGCGATCTCGATCGCCGCCGCGTATGACCTCCCGCCGCCGTCGGGAAAGGGCGCTGGCACAAGCGAGGCCGAGACGATCGTGCTTGGCTTTCTGCCACGCGTGCCGATCCTCGACGTCCTGCGCAACACCGCGAACTGCCGGGCGCATTACGAGAACTATTGCGATCGCAACTTCTGGTTCGACCGATTGGCTGACGCTCTCAACACGATCACCCTCCGCCGCGTCACCAATGGAATTCGCCGCTTATTCGGGCTGCCACCGATCTATTCAGGCCGCCGGGCGGCTCAAACACTGCCCCGCAAAATTAGCCTTGACGCTAATTAGATAAATAACTAATTAGAGGCCGGACGAATGAGGTCCGGATGTCCGTCCACGCCGTCTTCGATGCCCTGTCTCATCCGGCGCGGCGGAAGATCCTTCAACTGCTGAAGCAGAAGCCACTCCGCGCCGGCGAGCTGGCGGAGCACTTCGAACTCAGCAAGCCCACGCTCTCCGTCCATTTCGCCAAGCTCAAGGATGCCGGGCTGGTCAGTGTCGAGCGCCAGGGGACGAGCCTCATCTATCACCTCAACATGTCCATCCTCGAGGATGCCCTGTCGGGCTTTCTCGCTTTGCGGGAGACACCAGAATGATCCGGTTCAATGCGCCCATCAATCTCCTCCTGGTCGGCATCGGCCTCGCTGCGACCATCGCCGGTTTCCTGTTCGTGCCGATGAATATCGATTTGCCGGTTCACTGGGGGCTCGACGGCCAGATCGACGCCATGCTGCCGCGCAACTGGGCGCTGCTGCGGATGCCCGCGACCATCGCCGGCGTCTGGGCAATCTTCTGGGCCATCAACCGCTTCGGCAATGCCGAGCGGCGCCAAGCCTCGACCTATGTCATGAACGTAGCGCTGACCGCGGTGACGGGCTTGATGGTGCTGTTCCAGATACTGATCGTTTTGGTGGGGCTGGGTGTCGCCGTTGACGTGGTCAAGGCAATTGTCATCGGCATCGCGCTGATGGAAATCGTCCTCGGCAACGCCATGCCCAAATCCCAGCCCAACTGGGTGGCCGGCATCCGCATTCCCACCACCCTCAACGATCCGGCCAACTGGCAGGCGACGCATCGCTTGACCGGTGTGCTGATGATCCTGGCCGGCGTCGGCTTGTTCGTCGCGGCATTGATCTGGCCTACCACGCTCCAATTGCTGCTCGCGCTGATCGCCGCCTGGCTCGTGCCGCTGACGATCGGCTCGCTCTATAGCCTCGTGCTGGCCGGTCGGGCCCGGCGCGCCTGACGGCATTTACAAATTCGGGCGATGGCGCTAGCTCTCGCGCCATCGCTCCTCGAGGCAAAAGTGGTTCCAGCGCCGGTCGTCGCTTCCGCCGCAGCTCGCTAGCTCTTCCCAAGGCCGCCACGCGGCAGGGAAGGGCCGAAACCGCGTAACCTCATCCCAACCACAATTCCGCGATGATCGCCTGATCGATTTGGATCAGCGCTCGCGAGCCGCCGAGGACCCGATGAACGACGATTTCCACCGCATCCGCCGCCTGCCGCCATACGTTTTCGAGCACATC
>JBDSEK010000062.1:0-16765 GCA_039920085.1 Devosia sp.
TGCCGGAAACGCAGCCTATATGCGATCAACCGCGGCGTTTTGACAAGCCGACAGCCAACCGACAAGGAGCCTAATCGATGTTCGTGACCCCGGCGCTCGCGCAGGCCACAACCACGCCCGCCGCCCCTGGAATGGGAGCGAGCGATCTGCTGATCCAGTTCGCGCCGATCCTCCTTCTGGTGGTCATTTTCTGGCTCCTGATCTTTCGGCCGCAGCAGAAGCGTCTCAAGGCGCAGCAGCAAATGCTGGGCGCGATCCAGCGTGGCGACACCGTGGTTACCTCGGGCGGCATTGTCGGCAAGGTGACCAAATCCGTGGCGGGTGAGGACCTCGAGGTCGAAATCGCGCAGGGCACACGCGTCAAGATCGTGCGCACCATGATTTCGGATGTGCGTTCCAAGTCCAATCCGGTGAACGACAACAAGCCGGCCTAGTCCGGCGCACAAATTCTCATGGGCCGGCGCTGCCGGTCTATCTCATTCGGGATTCATCCGTTTCATGCTGCAATTTTCGCCGATCCGCACTGCGGTCATTCTGCTCGTCGCGCTTTTCGGCTTCTTCTTTGCGATCCCCAATTTCGTCCCCGACAGTATCAAGGCCGGCTGGCCCAGCTTCCTGCCGCATCACGGCATGACGCTGGGCCTCGACCTGGCGGGCGGCTCGCATCTGCTGCTGCAGATCAACCGCGATTCCGTTGTGACGGAGCGGATCAAGCAATTGCGGCGCGATGCGCGCAGCAAGCTCGCCAATGAACTGGGCATCGGCAATATCATCACCGCCGACCCCGACGGCATCACCGTCGAGCTGACCGACCCGACGCAGCGCGACGCCGCGATGACAGCGCTCCAGGCGATGCAGAGCTATGTCAACCAATCGGTGCCGGGCATCGGCGGCACGGCCGAACTCGAATATGGGACGACCGCCGACGGCAAGATCACGGTCAAGCTCTCGCCACAGGGCATCACCGACCGCATGTCCGGGCTGATCACCAACACTATGGAAGTGATCCGCAAGCGCGTCGACGAAGTGGGTACCACCGAGCCCACGATCCAACGCCAGGGCGCGGACCGCATTCTGGTCCAGGTGCCGGGCTTTGAGGATTCGCAGCGGCTCAAGGATCTGATTTCCCGCACGGCGCGGCTGACGTTCCATCTGGTCCATCCGACGATGTCGGCGGCGCAAGCGGAAGCGCAGGGTATTCCCGCTGGATATTTTGTGCTGCCGAGCAATGATGGCGGCAATGAACTCCTGAACGAAAACATCGAGCTTGGCGGCGAGTTGTTGACCAACGCTCAGCCGGGCTTCGACCAGCAGACCGGCCGGTCGGTGGTGTCGTTCACCTTCAACACCCAGGGCGCGATCGTATTCGGTGCAATCACCAGCAAGAATGTCGGCAAGCGCTTTGCCATCGTGCTCGACAATCAGGTGATCACTGCCCCGACTATTCAGCAGCCGATCACCGGCGGCTCGGGCCAGATCAGCGGCAGCTTCACGCCCGCGACCGCGAACGATCTCGCCGTGCTGCTCCGTGCCGGCGCGCTGCCGGCAACACTCGATGTCATCGAAGCGCGTTCAGTCGACGCAAGCCTTGGCGCCGACTCTATTAAGTCGGGCGTCATTTCCGGCGTCGTGGCGGCGATCCTCGTCGTCGCCTTCATGGTCGTCGCTTATGGGCTGTTTGGGCTGTTTGCCGACATTTCACTGGTTCTCAACATCGTCCTGATCTTTGCCACGCTCTCGGTGTTCGGGGCGACGCTGACGCTGCCCGGCATTGCGGGCGTCGTGCTGACCCTGGGCATGGCGGTCGACGCGAACGTCTTGATCTACGAGCGTATCCGCGAGGAACTGAAGGCGGGAAAATCCATTCTCGCGGCGATCGATGCCGGCTTCAAACGGGCCTGGGGCACGATCATCGACTCGCATTTGACGCAGCTCATTGCGGCCATCGTCCTCTATTTCCTCGGCTCCGGCCCGGTGCAGGGCTTTGCTGTGACGTTGGCGCTGGGCATCCTGACTTCGCTGTTCACCGCCTATACCGTCACCCTCTACTTCGTCGGCTGGTGGTATCGCATCCGCCGCCCAAAGACGCTGAAGATCCAGGTGTTCCGGTTCATCCCTGACGGTACCAAGATCCCCTTCATGAAGATCTCGCGCTACGCGATCATCTTCTCAGTGATCATTTCGGTGCTCGCCATCGGAGCCGTATTCACCAAGGGCTTCAATTTCGGCATCGACTTCAAGGGCGGCTCGGCGATCGAGATCCAGTCCCGCGAGGGGCCGGCCGATTCCGGCGCGATCCGTGCGGCGCTCGACGAACTTGGGCTGGGCGACGTACAGGTCCAGGGTTTCGGCACGCCTGAGGACGTTCTCGTGCGCATCGAACTGCAGCCCGGCGGCGAGAAGGCGCAGCAGGAGGCTGTCGAAAAGGTCGGCGCGGCACTTGCCGATATCGGCTACGACGTGCGCCGCACCGAAACGGTAGGACCGACGGTGTCGGGAGAGCTGACCAGCCGCGGCATCATTGCGGTGCTCGTCGCGCTTGGCGCGATCCTGATCTATGTGTGGTTCCGCTTCGAGTGGCAGTTCGCGCTCGCCGCCATCACCACGACCACCCACGACGTGATCATGACGGTGGGGCTATTCTCCATCGTTGGTCTGGAGTTCAATATTTCCTCGATCGCCGCGGTGCTGACGCTCGTGGGCCTCAGTCTCAACGAAACCGTCGTCATTTCCGACCGTGTGCGCGAGAATTTGCGCAAGTACAAAAAGATGCCCTTGCCGGACCTGATCGATCTGTCGATCAATCAGACCATCGTCAGAACGTCGCTAACGCAGTTCACCATCCTGTTGGCGCTATTCCCGCTGGTGTTCTTCGGCGGCGAATCCATTCGCGGCTTCACTATCGCGATGACCTTCGGGTCGATCTTCGGCATGTACTCGTCGGTGATGATCGGCGGGCCGATCCTGATCTTTTTCGGGCTCAAGTCCCGATCCGACGTTCCTGCCGACAAGCTTCGCGAGAAGCGCGCAGACGGCGCGGCGGTCTGACGGAGCGATGGCCGAGCCGGGGCAGGGCTTTTATCCCTATCAGGTGGCTATCGACGGATATGGCAATGGCGGCTTCCGTTTTGCCGGCATGAGCCATCGCGGCTCGCTGCTGTGCCTGCCATCGGGGATGCACGCCTGGCTGGTGGCCGCGCCTGCCGAAATCACATTGGACTCGCTACAGCCAGTGTTTGATGTGGCAGAAAAACTCGACGTGCTGCTGGTGGGGCTGGGCGTGGATGTTGCCGGGTTCGACAAGACCATCCGCGAGCGGCTGCGCGAAAAGCGGGTGATTGTTGAAGCCGTTGCGACGGGTGGCGCCGTCCGGACCTACAACATCCTGCTCGCCGAAAGCCGTGCGGTGGGTGCGGCGCTGATCGCGGTCGACAGCCCGCGATGACTGCGGATGCCGATTTCGCGGCGAGCTATCTGCGCAAGATCGACCGAGACCGGTATCTCGCGACCCTGCTGCTCGAGCCGGAGCAGCGGGCGGCGATCACGGCGCTTTACGCCTTCAACGCAGATGTTGCGACGATCCGTGACCGCGCCCGCGAACCCGCGGCCGGCGAGATCCGATTACAGTGGTGGAAGGATGCGCTCGAGGGGCAGGGGCATGGCGGCGTTCGACAAAACCCCTTGGCGGCGGTGCTGCTCGATGCGGTTGCGAAGTATCGTCTGCCGGTGCCGGCGCTGACTCGCTTGCTGACGGCGCGGCGTTTCGATCTCTACGACGACGCCATGCCCGATGTTCCGACTTTCGAGGGCTATGCCGGGGAGACGGTCTCTGCCCTTTACCAGCTTGCGGCCATGGTTCTCAACACAGGCATTCCCGTCGAAACAGGTGATGCAGCGGGACATCTGGGCGTGGCGCAGGCGCTGGTCGGCCATTTGCGCGCCTTCGGCTATTATGCGGCGCAAGGCCGGATTTTCCTGCCGTGGTCCCTTCTGGCAGCCAATGGCGTTGAGGAGCGCGAAATCTTCTCGGGCACGAACAGCGAGGGCCTCGCCGAAGCACTGGGCCAGTTGAGCGAGATGGCGCAGGGCCATCTCGACAAGGCCTCGTCCGCGATCGTGCGGCTGCCGCGTGGACTCCGCGGTGGCTTTGCTTCCGTCGCCGTGCTCACGGCGCAACTTTCACGGCTCGACGTTGAATCGCCGTTCCAGCCGCAACGCGATCTTGCCGACTGGCAAAAGATTGCGCGCCTTGGCTGGTGGAAGCTGCGGAGCGGCTGATGCGGGTTCTCGTGGTCGGCGCCGGCTATGCCGGGAGTGTGTCGGCGGAGCGGCTGGCGTCGGCCGGCCACGACGTGCTGCTGATCGACAAGCGCTCGCACATCGCCGGCAATGCCTTCGACGAATTGGACGAGAACGGCATCCTTGTTCATCGCTACGGGCCGCATATCTTTCACACCAATGCCGAGCGGGTGTTCGACTATCTGAGCCGGTTCACGCGATGGCGGCCTTACGAGCACAGGGTGCTGGCCGAGGTGCGCGGCCAGCGACTGCCGATCCCGATCAATCGAACAACGATCAACCGGCTCTACGGGCTCGATCTGGATGAGGCCGGAGTCGCGGGTTTTTTCGAGCGGGTCCGGGAACCGAGAGAAAAGCTGACGACCAGCGAAGACGTGGTTCTGAACAGCATCGGCCGCGAACTCTGCGATCTGTTTTTCCGCGGCTACACGCGCAAGCAATGGGGCCTAGAGCTTGCTGAACTGTCCGCTGGCGTCGCAGCGCGCATTCCGACGCGCAGCAATGACGACGACCGCTATTTCACCGACCGCTTTCAGCAAATGCCGCGCGACGGCTATGCCGCGATGTTCGCCAATATGCTCGATCATTCTCGCATCAGGGTCGAACTCGAAACGGCCTTTGCGCCGGCTATGCGGGAACGCTTCGATCTCGTCGTCTATACCGGGCCGATCGATGCGTGGTTCGGCTATTGCTTCGGCGCGCTGCCGTACCGAAGTCTCGGCTTTGCGTTCGAGCACCTCGCCATTGAGGACTATTTCCTGCCGACCGGCTCGGTGAATTTTCCCAATTCAGAGGCCTTCACCCGCATCACCGAGTTCAAGCATCTCACCGGGCAGCAGGCGACCGGCACGACAATCGTGCGCGAATATCCTCAGGCTCAGGGCGAGCCGTACTATCCCATCCCGCGCCCCGAGAACGAGGCGCTGTATCAGCGCTACAAGGCGCTTGCCGCTAAAGAGGCAGGCACGATCTTTGTCGGGCGCCTCGCCCAATATCGCTACTACAACATGGACCAGGTGATCGCCGCGGCGCTAACCGCGGTCGAAGGCATCGGCTAGACCCAAGCAGCGATATCGGCCAGCGCGCGGGCGCTCATCGCTTCGCGTTTGGCCATTGCCTTGTCGGTCCCGCGCCAGCGTCCGGCGCCTTCCGGCTTGGTCACCGTGATTTCGGGCAGTAGGCCGAAATTGATATTCATCGGCTGGAAGCTGCGCGGTCCCGGCTCGCCGTCGGCAGCCAGATGTCCGCCGGTGATGTGGTCGATGAGGGCGCCCATCGCCGTGGTTGCACCTGGGGATGTGATCGCCTTGCCCGCGCTCTCGGCGGCGGCCATGCGCCCGGCGACGAGGCCGATCGCGGCACTTTCCACATAGCCTTCGACGCCGGTGATCTGGCCGGCAAAGCGCAGCCGCGGCTGAGCTTTCAGGCGAAGCTGGCGATCGAGGACCTTGGGCGAGTTGAGGAATGTGTTGTGGTGCAATCCACCCAGCCGCGCGAATTGCGCCCGTTCAAGGCCGGGGATCAGCCGGAAGATCTCGGCCTGCCGGCCGTATTTGAGTTTGGTCTGGAAGCCCACCATGTTCCAGAGTGTGCCAAGCGCGTTGTCCTGCCGGAGCTGGACGATGGCATGGGGTTTGACGGTGGGATTGCGCGGGTTGGTCAGGCCCACCGGTTTCAACGGCCCGTACCGCAAGGTCTCGCGGCCGCGCTCGGCCATCACTTCGACCGGCAGGCAACCATCGAAATACGGCGCGTTCTCCCATTGGTGGTAGACGTGCTTTTCGCCGCTCAGCAACGCATCGACAAATTCGTTGTACTCCGTCTCGTCCATCGGACAGTTGAGATAATCGGCCCCGCTGCCGCCTGGCCCGGCTTTGTCGTAGCGCGACTGCGCCCAGACGATATCGCGGTCGATGGACTCGCTATGGACGATGGGCGCGATGGCGTCGAAGAAGGCGAGCTCCGCCTCGCCGGTGAGGCTCTGGATCGCCTCAGCCAAGGGACGCGAGGTCAGCGGGCCCGTCGCGACGATGACATTGGACCAGTCGCCGGGTGGCAGCCCCGCAATCTCGCCGAATTCAACTCTGATCCGAGGATGACTGCTCAAAGCGGCGGTCACCGCGTCCGAAAATCCCACCCGGTCCACTGCCAGCGCGCCTCCAGCGGGGAGCTTGTGGGCATCGGCGATGCGCATGATCAGCGAGCCGCAGCGCCGCATTTCCTCATGCAGCAGGCCGACCGCATTGTGCTGCGCATCGTCGGAGCGGAAGGAGTTGGAGCACACCAGTTCGGCAAAGCCGCCGGTCAGATGGGCCTCGGAGAGCTTGTGCGGCCGCATTTCATGGAGCACCACCTGCGCGCCGCCTTCCGCCGCCTGCCAGGCGGCTTCCGAGCCGGCGAGTCCGGCGCCAATGATATGAACGGGTTGATCGGCCATGGCGGGCGTCCTAGCAAGCATGGGGTGTGGCCGCAACGGAGACGCAGATGACCATCACACTGTGGGGTCGGCCCAGCTCGTCCAACGTGCAGAAGGTGCGCTGGGCCCTGGCCGAGCTTGGCCTTGAGCATGAGCATGTTCTGGCTGGCGGAAAATTCGGCGGCAACAACACGCCCGAGTATCTGGCCATGAATCCCAATGGCTTGGTGCCGACATTGCGCGATGGCGATCTCGTGCTTTGGGAGAGCCACGCGATCCTGCGCTATCTCAGCGCCGAATATGGCCGTGGCCGGCTCTGGCCGGAATCGCCGAAAGCGCGGGCCAAGGCCGATCAATGGACCGATTGGGCGGCGACGACCCTGCTGCCGGCGTTCAGCGGCGTGTTCTGGAATCTGGTCAGGACGCCCGAGCCCCAGCGCGATGAGAAGGCCATCGCGAGGCATTTGGCGGAGACCGAGCGCTGCCTTACTATGCTGGATGCCGAGCTTGGCCGCTCCGCCTATCTGGGCGGGGCCGAGTTCAGCTATGGCGACATCCCATCCGGAATGGCGATGTTTCGCTGGACCAGCATGGATATTGCCCGGCAAAGCCATCCCAATGGCGAGCGCTGGCACGCGCAGCTCAGAGAGCGCCGGGCCTATCGGGACATGGTGGAAGTGGTTTATTCGGAACTGGCCGGACGGCTCAGCTTCTGAAGCCGAATCAAAACGCTCGCTACCGTTTGAAGGAAGCGAGCGTTCGGATTGGACGCAATGTGCAGTCGGAGGCCGACGGCTTAGAGCGCGCGCGCATGGTCGCGAGCAATCTTGGCGATGTCGGCGCGCGAAATGCCCAGATCGTTCAACTGGCGGTTGTCGAGCGAGGCCAGCTCGCGGACGGTCTGCTGATAAGCAGCCCACTTCTTGATCGTTTGACGAATACCCATTGGGTTCTCCTTTGTCTTACAGGTGAATAGATAGAACCGACCGGTCCGGATGAGCAGTGGCGGATTGATCAGGAGGCTGGTGCAGAAAACGCATAGCTCTTTTCAATTCCGTTCACCTCGTCTTAAGGATCGCGGCGGCGGAGGCCGCCACGCCCTGTTTCATCTCGGATTGTTGTGGATCGGTCCTTAGCGGTCGAACAGACTGCGGGTCATTTTGGAGAAGTCCGGCCCGGAAATGCCCAGAAGGTCGGCATTTCGTGTGGATGGGACCTCCATCTCCCGCAGGGTCTGTTTGACGTCGATCAGGCGTTTGATGCGCCAGACGGCTCGTACAAACACTTCAGGATTCCCTTTTTCGGTTAGCGGACGAACAGAGATGGGCTGATTTTCTCTCACATTCCACCCGGCCGAATGGCAGGCGCGCCATGCGGATGGCGCATGGCAAATTCATCAAGGGGTCACAGAGGGGGCATTGTCAGCTGAATCGGGCGACGGAGCGGCTTGCCGGAGTCGTGGCGCCTGAGGAGTGCCTTATTCTGCAGCCTGCCGGGTCGGCCGCTTCTTCGCTGGGCGCCGGGCCATTATTTCGCGCAGGAAATGGCCGGTATAGCTGCGCTTGTTCTCGGCGATGTCCTCCGGCGTGCCGATTCCCACCACCTCGCCGCCACCGTCGCCGCCCTCGGGACCCATATCGATGATCCAGTCGGCGGTCTTGATGACCTCGAGATTGTGCTCGATCACGACGACGGAATTGCCGTTATCGACCAGCTCGTGCAGCACCTCGAGCAGTTTGGCGATGTCGTGGAAGTGGAGGCCGGTCGTCGGTTCGTCCAGCATATAGAGCGTCCGGCCGGTGGCGCGTTTGCTGAGTTCGCGGCTGAGTTTGACGCGCTGCGCCTCGCCGCCCGACAGCGTCGTCGCCGGCTGACCGACCTTGACGTAACCGAGGCCGACGCGCTGCAGGGTCGCAAATTTCTCGCGGATCGAGGGCACCGCAGCGAAATACTCGACGGCCTCGTCGATGGTCATGTCGAGCACATCGGCGATCGATTTGCCCTTGAACTGAACTTCCAGCGTTTCGCGGTTGTAGCGGTGGCCCTTACAGACTTCGCAGGTCACATAGACATCGGGCAGGAAGTGCATCTCGATCTTGATAACGCCGTCGCCCTCGCATTTCTCGCAGCGACCGCCCTTGACGTTGAAGCTGAAGCGGCCTGGGCCGTAACCGCGCGCCTTGGCCTCGGGCAGGCCGGCGAACCACTCGCGCAAGGGCGTAAATGCGCCGGTGTAGGTCGCGGGGTTGGAGCGAGGCGTGCGACCGATGGGTGACTGGTCGATGTCGATGATCTTGTCGAGGAATTCGAGGCCGGTCAGGTGGTTGTGCGGAGCGGGGTTGACCCGTGCCCCGTTCAGCCGGCGGGCCAATGCCTGATACATGGTGTCGATCATCAGCGTCGACTTGCCGCCGCCAGAGACACCGGTGATAGCGACGAACAGGCCCAGGGGCACATCCACCGAAACGTTCTTAAGATTGTTGCCAGTGGCGCCGTCGAGATGGATCTTCTTGCCCTTCATCGGCTTCCGCCGCTCTGGGGGCATCGGAATCACGAGCTTGCCGCTCAGATACTGACCGGTGATCGAATTCTTGTTTTTGAGGATGTCCTCGGGTGTTCCCTCGGCCACAATATGCCCGCCATGAACGCCGGCACCCGGGCCGATATCGACGACATAGTCGGCGGTGAGGATGGCGTCCTCGTCGTGCTCGACAACGATCACGGTGTTGCCGAGGTCGCGCAGCCGCCGCAGCGTCTCGAGCAGGCGGGCATTGTCGCGCTGGTGGAGACCGATCGAAGGCTCGTCCAATACGTAGAGCACGCCGGTCAGGCCGGAGCCGATCTGGCTCGCGAGCCGGATGCGCTGGCTTTCGCCGCCTGAGAGCGAGCCCGAGTTGCGGGCGAGCGTCAAATAGTCGAGCCCGACATCGTTGAGGAAACCAAGCCGCTCGCGGATTTCCTTGAAGACGCGCTCACCGATCTGGCGCTGCTGATCGGTCAGCCGCTTGGGCATGTCATTGAACCATTCCGCGGCGGCGCGGATCGACTTCTCAGACACCTGGCCGATGTGGAGGCCGTCGATTTTCACCGCCAGAGCCTCAGGTTTCATACGATAGCCCTTGCAGGCGAGGCAGGGCGCAGAGGACATGTATTTCTCGATTTCCTCGCGCATCCCGGCGCTTTCAGTCTCCTTGTAGCGCCGTTCCAGATTGCCGATCACACCCTCGAACGGTTTCTTGGTTTTGTAGGTGCGCAGGCCATCGTCATAGACGAAATTAATGGGCGTCTCGCCGGTGCCATGGAGCACTGCATTCTGCACCGCTTCGCCGAGCTCTTCCCAGGCGGTGCCGGTCGAGGCGCCATAGTGCTTGGTCACCGCTTGCAGCGTCTGCTGATAATAGGGAGCGCTGGTCCGGCTCCACGGCACGATGGCGCCATCGCGAAGGCTAAGCGTCACATCGGAGACGATGAGATTGGGGTCGATCTTCTGCTCGGTACCCAGGCCGTCGCAGACCGGGCAGGCGCCGAACGGGTTGTTGAACGAGAACAGACGCGGCTCGATCTCCGGGATAGTGAAGCCGGAAATCGGGTCGGCGAATTTCTCCGAGAAGATCAGCCGTTTCGCGGCGCCGTGCTCATCCTTTTCGTCCGCGAACTCGCCGAAGGCGATGCCGTCGGCGAGCTTCAGCGCCGTCTCGAAGCTTTCGGCCAGGCGCGTGGCGATGTCGGGGCCAACGACGATACGGTCGACCACAACTTCAATGTCGTGCTTGATCTTCTTGTCGAGGCTGGGGGCGTCTTCGAGGTCCCAGAATTCGCCGTCGATCTTGGCGCGGAGAAAGCCCTTGCGCATCAAATCGTTGAGCTCGCGCTTGTATTCGCCCTTGCGGCCGCGGGCGATGGGAGCCAGCAGGAACAGCCGGGTACCAACGGGTTGGCTCATGACGATATCGACCATCTGGCTGACGGTCTGGCTCTGGATCGGCAGGCCGGTCACGGGCGAATAGGGGATGCCGACGCGGGCGAAGAGCAGGCGGAGATAATCATAAATCTCGGTGACGGTGCCGACGGTCGAGCGCGGATTGCGGCTCGTCGTCTTCTGCTCGATCGAAATGGCCGGCGAGAGCCCGTCGATCTGCTCGACATCTGGCTTTTGCATCATCTCAAGGAATTGCCGCGCATAGGCGCTGAGCGACTCCACGTAGCGCCGCTGGCCTTCGGCATAGATCGTGTCGAACGCCAGCGATGATTTGCCCGAGCCGGACAGGCCCGTCATGACGATCAGGCTGTCGCGAGGCAGGCGGACGTCGATATTCTTGAGATTGTGCTCTTTGGCGCCGCGGATGACGATGTCACGGTTGGGATTGGTCTTGGCGGGCATCAGGTATCCATTGGCGAGCGTCGGCGGACCTTTAACCGGGCGGCCTGCCAGCTTCTGTCAGTGTTTGTGGCGCGGAGCGGAACAGCACAGAAATAAGGACGGGCCACCGCCGCCGCAAGGTAAGCAGACTGGGGCAAAGCTGTCATCACAGCGCCGCCGCACGGTGGAACATAAACGGAACGATTTGGATTCGGAAGGGGCTGCTCAGCCCAGCAGCCAGCCTTTGCTGCGTAAATATTCCCGCTCTTCGGGGCTCGCCAATTCGGCGTCCCAGCGCGCGAGATGCTGGTTGATGTAGCGGAAGAACGGCCGGCCGAGGAAGGCGAACAGGATCATCGCCATATAGCCGCGGGGCAGGGTGACCGCCTCTTCTTCCGTCGTTTGTTCGAGCTCCCAGTAGCGGCGCGTCGCTACCTTGTGGTGGTTGGAATGGAGCATCAGATTATAGAAGAGGCCGGTCGAGACGCGGCGGTGGCTGTCCCAGGAGTGGCGGGCTTCAACGCGCGTGCCTGGAATGCGGACCAGCCCATAGTGCTCGATGTAATTGACGACCTCAAGATAGATTTTGCCGATATAGCCCGAGAAGGCTGAAAAGAGGATGCCGATCGGGCCGAGGAAAGCGACATAGAGGGCGAGAACGGCGACGGTCATCAGCTGGCCGCGCCAGAATTTGTTGGTCCACGGTGTGTTGGCGATGCCGCGGCGCTGCAAGCGGTCATTCTCGTAGCGCAGTGCCCCGAGCCACTGTCCGATTGTCGAGCGCAGGACAAAACTGCCGATGTATTCTCCGCGCTTGGCGGTGGCCGGGTCTGCCTCGGTGCCGACGTTGCGATGGTGGCCATGCACATGCTCGATGGCAAAGCCGGTGTCCCACGTGAAGGCGAGCAGCCAGCGCCCGACCAGCCGATCGTAAGGCTTGTCGGCACGGTGGATGAGTTCGTGCGAGACGTTCACTCCGGCAGCCCCATAATACATGCCGAGGCTGATCCACGCGCCGAGGCCGAACATGCCAAGGCTCAACTCATGGGTCGCAGCGCGCGACGCATCGGGATCGATGTGGAAGAAGCGGAATGCCGCATCGAGCCATGCAAAGCCGGCCGGCGAAGTGACGTTGAAGACGATCAGGGTCGCGACGATCAGCAGCGGCAAGGTGAGGTAGAGCATCAACTGGCAGTACCAGACCGGGGGCATGAGCTCCTTGGATCCAGCGTCGCCGAACAGTTCGTCGACGAAGCCGTAAAGGACGAAGGAAAAGGCGATTCCCGACCAGGTAAAGATACCGCCATAGGCCATCCCCAGCATGCCGAGGACGATGAAGATGTTCATCATCGAATAGCGCAAGGTGTTGGCGGCACGAGTGGCTACCAGGGCAGCGCCCACCGGAAGGGGCCGGAGATCGCGCTTGAGAGCATTGTCAGTCATCGAACTACTCTAGGCCGGCAAGGCAGGGATAAATACTGAAAGCGCACGTCATGCTCAATGCAGGATGATGTGTGCGGCAATGTGGCCACGCGCTTGACCCGACCCCGCGAAATTGCGAACATAACAAGAACATCTTGTTGGTCCAGCTGTGCGCAAGCCGTGAAATTGCGGGTGGCGCCATGCGTGGTCCGTTAGGATGCGCCGCCCGCCGGACGCGGGCGGTGTAACAGGAAGGACAGGAAAATGGCAGGCAGCGTGAACAAGGTCATTCTGGTGGGCAATCTGGGAGCGGACCCGGAAGTGCGGACGCTGCCCAGCGGCAACAAGGTTGTGAACCTCTCGGTCGCGACTTCCGAGAGCTGGCGCGACCGCAACTCCGGTGAGCGCAAGGAAAAAACCGAGTGGCACCGCGTGGTGATCTTCTCGGAGGGCCTGGCCAAGGTCGCCGAGCAATATCTCAGGAAGGGCGCCAAGGTTTACCTCGAAGGGCAGCTGCAGACGCGCAAATGGCAGGACCAGGCGGGCGCTGAAAAATACTCGACCGAAGTTGTGCTCCAGGGGTTCAATTCCAATCTCACCATGCTGGACGGTCGGGGTGAGGGCAGTGGGGATAGCGGCGGGTTTTCCGGCCCACCATCGGCCAGCCGTGCGGGCGGCAGCCGGCCTTCGGCCAAGGCTCCGGCCTTTGAGTCGGGTGGCGTGGACGACGACATTCCGTTCTGACCGGCCCAAAACGAAAGGCGGGCGCCGCGCCGGCACCCGCCTTCAATCTGATCTGCTGCAGCCGCCTACTTTGTGAACGGAATCTTCGCGACGATGCTCTCGCCGGTCGAGACGAACGTCACCTTGAAGTCCACATTGATCGTGCCGTCCTTCAAGACCATCGACGAGTCGACCGCCATGTCATTGCCGGCGTCGTCCTTGTTCCGCTCCTTGAGGTCGAACACGATGCTCGAGCCCTGGCGGCGGCCGATGCCGGTGCCGGTGAAGCCCACATTGGTGCTCATCGCGGCCTCGTAACGGTCGCTCTTGTCGTTATAGGAAATGGTTCCGGACACCGAGAGCTGCGAGCCGGCGATCGAGCAGCGGCCTGCATAGGTCACCTTCTCGCCATTGCCCGGCTTCATCTCCATCCGGCAGACCACGGTTTCGGTGTTGGCGCCCGAAAGCGTGCCTTTGCCGCGCCAGGTGCCGACATATTCTTCCAAAAGCGCGATCTCGGCGGGGCCCGCCAGCGCAGGCATCACCGCTAGGCCAAGCACCATGCCCGCCAGCGCCGAGGCTTTCGCCAGGGCTCCAAACAGTTTCATTTCTTAACGCCTCCAAGCGGATGAAAGAATCGCCCCCCGGCGACCAGCAAGGCAGGGAGAATGAATACATCACCCAACAAAGCAAGCGCGAGGGTTATCACAAACAGGGTTCCGAACAAGGCCACCTGCGGGAGTTCTGAAAACATCACAATGGCCGTGCCCGAACAGAGAATCAGGGTCGTCGCAACAATAGCCCCGCCAATCCGCTCCATGGTGTGGCGAACGGCGTCCCGGTGATCGAGGCCGTCCTCGCGGCGGGAATGCAGGTAGTGGGACAGAAAATGCGTCGTATCATCCACGGCGATACCAAAAGCGATGGTCAGCGACAGCACAGTGGTCAGGCCAAGTCCTTGACCCGTCAGGTAAAGCCAGGCTTCGGTGCCGAGCACGGGGAACAGATTGGGAATAGCGGTCGCCACCGCGACCCGCAGTGAGCGGAAGGCAAAGCCGATCAGGAACAGGTTCACAATCACTGATATGGTCAAGTCGAGCTGCAGCCCGCGCACGATATTGTCGGTCGCGTAAGTGGTCATGATGCGGAACCCGCCCACCTGGGCGCCGGCGATGCCGGCCGCGGCGAGGTCGTTCTGGACGTTTTCAACCAGCTCTTCGATCTCATTGGATTCGATGATCGTCGGCATGAAGCCGGTGACGAGCGCCTGCATACCGTCATCGGTGACGAAGCGCTGCTTGAGCTGGCCCACAGCATTGAGGATCTGCTCGCGGGTGAAACCGGAATCTTCGTAAAAGGTGTAGCTGGCCGCCGACACGACTTTGTTCTGGCCGAGATATTTCTCGACGATTTTGTGGACCTTGACGACGGTCTCGAAGTCTCCCGCTCCGATATAGGGGTCGCCCTGCTTGAGCGGAACGCTGACGTAGAACGGAGCCGCACCACCGGTGCCAGTGTCGATATTTTGGGCCGCAGCAAGCGCCTGGCTGTCCTTGGCCATGTAGTCCTGAAACGAGAAGCGCGGCTGGATCAGGAAATAGGGGATGAGCAGCAGGATCGTGCCGACGATCGCGAGCGCTGCCAGCGGCCGGCCGGCCTTGGTGGCAATCCACCAGGAGATCGGGATCGGCGCCTGAACGGCAAAGCTCGGGGTCTTGGGCAGCTTCAGGCCGAGGCGGATCGCCAGCTTCAGCAGCAATGGCAGAAACGTCATCAGGCAGATGAAATTGGTCGCCGAGGCGATGGTGCCGGCAAGCGCGAACTCCTGGATGCCCTGTCCTGCTGTAAGCGCCAGCGAGGCGAAAGAGACCAGCGTCGTCAGCATGGTCAGCCCGCTGGCCGGCCCGACGACCCGCACGACCTCATCGACGGCCTTGGCCGGGTCCATGCCATCGCGCCAATAGGCGAGCCAGTTGAAGACGAAGAACAGGCTCTCGGCAAAGGCAATCACCAGGATCAGGGTGGTGACGATGATGGTGAGGAACGAGAATGAGCCGAAAAGCGTGAGGATTACGCCCATCACCCAAACGACAGCGAGGAACGGCGTCGCCGAGACCAGCAATGCGCCCCAGAAGGAGCGCAGCGAGAGCAGCGCAATCAGGGCGCCAAGGCCGAAACCCCAGACGGTGAACTTGATCTGGTCATTGACCGTGGCGCTCAGCATCTCGGAGGTCCAGATCGGCGGGCCGGTGAGATCGACGTCGATGAGGTCACTGTCGTAGTCGCCAACGATCGCGCGCAAATCGGCGATCATGGCTGCAGTGCCGTCCAGCTCGACCTGTTCCTGATTGGGGAAGATGATCAGCACGACCTGATGCAGGTCGGCGCTGATCAGATTGCGCATCATCGGGTCGTTCCGCTGGAGGTCCCGCAGGGCCGCATCGACCTCTTCCTGCGATACGAGGCCCTCCGGCACGGCCGGCAGGGTGGTGCCATCCGGCCCGGGCTTGCGCAGCGTGAAGGCGGACATCGAGCCGCCGACATAGGGCGAGGTGGTGAGGTCGAGCGCCATGGACCGCACCGCTTCCAGCGCCTCAGGCTTGGTCAAATCAGGCGAGGTGATGAAAACGAGGATGTCGTTTTCGAACGTGCCAAAGGTATCGGCGAGGTGCTTGTAGGCGTCGTATTCGGGGCCTGAATGGGCGTAGACACGCAGCAGATCACCGTCGACATTGGCGCGCGGGATATGGAAAGCGCAGAAGATCGTGAAGGCCAGAACCAGCAGGCCGACGATCCGCGGGAAGCGGAGCGTTGTCAGGCCGAGCTTTTCGAGCCCGAAGCCGATGGAGCGCTCATGGCCGAAGGCCCAGTTCCACAAGCGGGACACCGGTGAGGCAGTCGTCAACGAAATTTCCCCCACGAGCCTGAGCGGCCCGGATTTCGGGGCGAATTACTAAGGAGCGCCCACCGAATCGTCCAGCCAAGCCGGCGGAGGTTCGGCGATTTCCCCACAGCGTTGCGGGGATCCCACTTCCCCAAGCATTTTGAGCCTCATTTAGAGGCGTTTCAGCCTCGAAAACACCGGCTTTCGATCCTATCTGAGATTGCGGTGGAATTCCGCCGCCCGGTCCCGGCAAAACCCCTGCAATCATTGGCCTTTCCGGCCGGAATCGCCTAGACCATGCCCAGCCCTTTTCGACCCAGAAAACGAGTTCCGTGACAGACACGCCCGAAGCCGCCCCGAGCGCACCTCCGCCCTCGGATATCGTACCGATTTCGATCACCGACGAGATGCGCAAATCCTATCTCGATTACGCCATGAGCGTGATCGTGAGTCGGGCCTTGCCGGACGTGCGCGACGGCTTGAAACCGGTGCACCGGCGCATCCTGTTTTCGATGCACGAGCAAAACCTCAACTGGAACAGGCCATACCGGAAGGCCGCCACGGTCGTTGGTGACGTGATGGCGAAGTACCATCCGCACGGCAACGACGCGATCTACTTCTCGCTGGTGCGCATGGCGCAGGAATTCTCGTTGCGGGTCAC
>JBDSEK010000063.1:0-6737 GCA_039920085.1 Devosia sp.
AGTCGAGCTTCGAGATCGCCGGCAAGCGGCTCGGCGCGCAAGTCACCAACATGTCGGTCAGAACCTCGTCCGTCACCAAAGGCGAGACGCTGATCGACACCGCCGCCACCCTCAACGCCATGCGGCCGGATGTCATTATCGTGCGCCACCCCGCAGCCGGCGCGGTCGAACTGCTCAGCCAAAAGGTCGGATGCGCGGTGATCAACGCCGGCGACGGCTCGCACGAACACCCAACGCAGGCGCTGCTCGATGCGCTCACGATCCGTCAGCACAAGGGCCGGCTCAGTGGCCTCACCGTCGCCATCTGCGGCGACATCGCCAATTCCCGCGTCGCCCGCTCGAATTTGCTGCTGCTCGGCGCGTTGCAGGTGCGGACGCGCGTCATCGCACCGCGCACCCTGCTGCCAAAAGGCGTCGAAGCCCTGGCTTCCGAGGTCTTCACCGATATGCGCGAGGGCCTCGCGAGTGCCGATGTGGTGATGATGCTGCGCCTGCAGCACGAACGCACCACGGGCCGGCTGATCCCGTCGGTGCGCGAATATTACCGCTTCTATGGCCTCGACGCCGAAAAGCTTTCGCTCGCCAAGCCCGACGCGATCGTGATGCATCCTGGCCCGATGAACCGTGGCGTCGAGATCGACCCGGCCATCGCCGATGGCCCGCGCTCAGTCATCAATGAGCAAGTCGAAATGGGCGTCGCGGTCCGCATGGCCGTGCTTGATGCGCTGCTGTCCGATGCGCCGCAGGTGGCGGCATGACTGCCTTTGTCATCAAGAATGCCCGCATGATCGATCCGGCGAGCAACAGCGACCGCAAGGGCTCGGTGCTGGTCGTCGACGGCAAGATCGCCGGGCTGACCGATGGCGCGCCGCAGGGCGAGCCCGACGGCGCCGAGACCTACGACGCCAAGGGCTCCGTCGTCTCGCCGGGCCTCATCGACATGCGGGTGTTCACCGGCGAGCCCGGCCATGAGTACCGCGAGACGTTAGCGAGCGCGGCCGATGCCGCCGCAGCAGGCGGCGTTACCAGCTTCGTGCTGATGCCCGATACCAGCCCCGCCATCGACGATGGCGCGCTTGTCGATTTCATCATTCGTCGCGCCGCCGCAACAGCGAGGGTCAACATCCTGCCAGCCGCAGCGATCACCAAGGGTTTACGCGGCGAAGAGATCACCGAATTCGGCTTGCTAAAGGAAGCGGGCGCGGTCTGCCTAACGGATGGACGCCGCTCGATCCAGTCGGCAGGTCTGCTCCGCGACGCGATGAGCTACGCCACCAATTTCGACCTGCTGATCGCCCATCACCTCGCCGACGCGTCGCTGGTCGGCGATGGCGTGATGAACGAGGGATTGCTCGCGACCACGGCGGGCCTCCGCGGCATTCCGCCCGAGGCGGAGACAATTCCCCTTGCCCGCGACCTTCAACTCGCTGCCGCAACCGGTGTCCGCTACCATGCTGCGCAACTTTCGACCGCCGGCTCGGTCGAATTGATGCGAGGGGCCAAGCAGCGCTACGATCGCGTCACGGCCGGGGTCTCGATCAACAATCTCGCGCTCAACGAGAACGACACTGCCCCCTACCGCACCTTCTTCAAGCTCTCGCCGCCCTTGCGTTCGGAAGACGATCGGCGAGCCATGATCGAGGGGCTGAATTCTGGTGCCATCGATGTCATCCACTCCGCCCATGATCCGCAGGACAGCGAGGTCAAGCGTCAGCCCTTCGCCGAAGCTTCCGAAGGCGCCATCGGGCTCGAGACGCTGCTCGCGGCGGCGTTGCGGCTCGTTCACTCAGGCGATGTGGATCTGTTGACTCTGCTTCGCGCCATGACCTCGCGACCGGCCGAGATTCTCGGGCTGTCTTCGGGCCGCCTGACCGTGGGTGCCCCGGCCGATCTGATCATCTTCGACCCAGAATTCCCCTGGGTCGTCGCCGAGCAGGACATCGTCTCGCGTTCCTGCAACACCGCGTTTGAAGGCGCGCGCCTGCAGGGCGCGGTGATGCACAGTTTCGTTGCCGGAAAGCCCGTGTTCAGCCATGCTGTGACGCGGGAGGGACAATGATCCTTCAGTATTTGCTGGCCGTCGCGATCGGCTATGGGCTTGGCTCGATCCCGTTCGGGCTGCTTATCACCCGAGCCGCCGGGCTGGGCGACGTTCGCAAGATCGGTTCGGGCAATATCGGCGCGACGAACGTCCTGCGCACCGGCCGCCGCGAGCTCGCCGCGCTGACGCTGCTGTTCGATGCTGCCAAAGGCGCCGTTGGGGTGTTGCTGGTCCGCGCCTTCGTCGTGGGCTCGCCTGTGCCGAGCATCGAGGGCGATGGCGGCTGGCTGCTCTGTGCAGCCGGCGCGGCGGCGCTTATCGGCCATGTCTTTCCGGTCTGGCTCGGCTTCAAGGGCGGCAAGGGTGTCGCCACTTTCATCGGCGTGCTGCTGGCGTTGAGCTGGCCAGTGGGTCTTATATTCTGCGGGGTCTGGTTGCTCATCGCCTTCGCGCAGAAATACTCATCGCTCGCCGCCCTCACCGCAGCTGCGACCGTGCCGATCTTTTCTTACGTGTTCGATGGGACGCGATTGGCCGCCACCGCAGGCGTCCTTGCCATCCTGCTGTTCTTCAACCATCGCGCCAATATTGTTCGCCTGCTCAACAATACCGAGCCCAAGATCGGCGCCGAGAAAAAGCCAACCGAGGCCGTGTGATGGCGAAGCGGGATGGCACGATGCTCAGTCCGTCGCAGAAGCTCGCCTGGCTGCGGCTCATTCGCACCGACAATGTCGGACCGGTCACCTTCCGCCAGTTGCTCAACCGTACCGGTTCGGCCGAGGCGGCGCTTGCCGAGTTGCCGCGTCTCGCGAAACGCATCGGCGTGGGGGCCAACGTGCCCACACTCACGCAAGCCGAGGACGAGATTGCGGCCCTCGAAAAGCTTGGCGGCCGCCTCATCGCGTCAAGCGAGCCCGATTACCCGACGCTTCTCAATCACATCTCAGCTGCGCCGCCATTGCTCTCAGCCATCGGCGGCGAACGCCTCGATCTCGCCCACACTGTCGCGATTGTTGGTGCGCGCAATGCGTCGAGCGCCGGTCAGCGGATGACGAGCCTGCTTGCTGGCGATCTCGGCAAAGCGGGCTATACGGTCGTATCGGGCCTAGCTCGTGGCATCGACGCCGCAGCCCATAAGGCCTCGCTCAGCACCGGGACGATCGCGGCTCTCGCTGGCGGCCTCGACCATATCTATCCCGATGAGAACATCCCCCTCGCCCGTTCCATCCTCGACAATGGCGGCATGCTGATCACCGAAATGCCGATGGGGTGGCAACCGCGCGCCCGCGATTTTCCGCGCCGCAACCGTCTTGTGTCGGGCCTGTCGCTCGGCGTGGTCGTGGTCGAAGCCGCCAAGCGCTCCGGCTCGCTCATTACTGCGCGTCTGGCGCTCGAACAGAACCGCGATGTCTTCGCCGTCCCCGGCTCGCCGCTCGATCCGCGCGCCGAGGGCGGCAATCATCTGATCCAGGAAGGCGCCAAGCTGGTGACCTCTGCGGTCGATGTCATTGAGGCGCTTGCGACTGCCGATCCATCGCGCAGCACACTGTTTGAACCCGATTGGCGGCCGGACGTCCCGCCGCTTGCCGACGCCGAGCCGAGCACCGGTGACCGTGCCCGGCTCATCGAGGCGCTCAGCCCTACCCCAATGCAGGTCGATGCCCTTATCGCGACGACCGGCCTGTCGGTCAGTGCGATTCAAACGCTGCTGCTCGAACTCGATATCGGGGGGCGCATTGAGTGGTCGAGCGGCCAGCTGGTCGCCCTCAAAAGCTGATGCAATTTATTCTTCCCCTAAAGGGGAAGGGAAACCCGCCACATTTCCGAAGGTTGACAGGGCGGGGTCGCTCCACCATTTTCCGCCGCGTTCAACACCCCCCTTCGGATGCGTCGCGTATGAAACTGGTCGTCGTCGAAAGCCCGGCCAAGGCAAAAACAATCAACAAATATCTCGGCAAGGACTACGAGGTCCTCGCCAGCTATGGTCATGTGCGCGATTTGCCGGCCAAGGATGGCTCGGTACTCCCCGACGAGGATTTTGCCATGTCCTGGGAGGTCGATGCGGCCTCGCGCAAGCGCCTTGCAGATATCGGCAACGCTCTCAAGAACGCCGACGAGCTGATCCTTGCCACCGACCCCGACCGTGAGGGTGAAGCGATCTCCTGGTACGTGCTCGACGTGCTGCGTTCAAAGAAGCTGGTGAAGGACAAGCCGGTTAGCCGCGTCGTCTTCAACGCCATTACCAAATCCGCCATCACCGAGGCGATGCTGCACCCGCGCGCCATCGACGAACCCCTGGTCGATGCCTATCTCGCCCGCCGCGCGCTCGACTATCTCGTGGGCTTTACGCTGTCGCCGATCCTCTGGCGCAAGCTTCCGGGTTCGCGCTCGGCCGGCCGCGTGCAGTCGGTTTCGCTCCGCCTCGTCTGCGACCGTGAAGCCGAGATCGAAAAATTCAAGCCGGTCGAATACTGGTCGGTCGCCGCCCGCCTCATCGAGAAGGGCAAGAGCTTCGATGCCCGCCTCTATTCGGTCGATGGTAAGGTGACCGACAAGCTAGACGTCAAGACGGGCGATGAAGCCGGCGCCCTCAAAACAGCCATCGAGGCCGGCCGTTTCACCGTCCGCTCGGTCGAAAAGAAGCCGACACGGCGCAACCCTTACGCACCCTTCACCACCTCCTCATTGCAGCAGGATGCTTCCTCGCGTCTCGGCTTTTCGCCCAGCCGCACGATGCAGATCGCTCAGCGGCTCTACGAAGACGGCATCATCACCTATATGCGGACCGACGGCATCGACATGGCGCCCGAGGCAATCGGTGCCGCCCGCGCCGCGATCGAGAAAGAGTTCGGCACGGCCTATCTGCCGCCGACGCCGCGCATCTATCAGAACAAGGCCAAGAACGCGCAGGAAGCGCACGAGGCCATACGCCCCACCGACATGTTCCGTCGCCCGGAGACCATTGGCGACGCTGACCAGAAGAAACTCTACGGCCTGATCTGGCGCCGTACGCTTGCCTGCCAGATGCGTCCGGCCGAAATCGAGCGCACCACCGCCGATATCGCCGTCGAGGGCTCGCCGCGTACTATCATATTGCGCGCTGTCGGCTCGGTGGTCACCTTCCCCGGCTTTCTCGCGGTCTATGGCGTCGAAGCCAAATCCGACAAGGATGAGAGCGAGGACGACGAAGAGTCTCGCGAGCTGCCGCCACTCGCCATCGGCGATACGCCGGCTCTCGATGCGGCGCTGATCGAGCAGCATTTCACGCAACCGCCACCGCGTTACACCGAGGCCAGCCTCATCAAGAAGATGGAAGAGCTCGGTATCGGTCGCCCGTCGACCTATGCCGCGACCATCACCACGCTGCAGGATCGCAATTATGTGCGACTCGAAAAGCGCGCCCTCATCCCCGAAGACCGCGGCCGGATCGTTACGGCCTTCCTCGAGAACTTCTTTGCCAAACTGGTCGAATACGGGTTCACCGCCAGCCTTGAGGAAAAGCTTGACGAGATTTCCGCCGGAACACTTCGCTGGAAGGACGTTCTACGCGATTTCTGGAACGACTTTACGAAGCAGACCGACGAGATCAAGGATCTGCGCGTCTCAGAAGTGCTCGACGCCCTCAACGTTGCCCTCGCTTCTCATATCTTTCCGGAGAAGGCCGACGGGTCCGATCCGCGCCGCTGCCCCAATTGCGGTGCCGGCCAGCTGTCGCTGAAGCTGGGCAAGTTCGGCGCCTTCATCGGCTGCTCGAATTATCCCGATTGCCGCTACACCATGCAGCTCAGCGACGCTGCTACCGGCGCAGAGGTGGCCACCGGGGACGGCAATATCGGCACGGACCCCGAGTCCGGTGACGCCATTTACTTGAAGTCGGGCCGTTTCGGTCCATATGTGCAGCTCGGCGACAGCTCTGAACCAAAGCGCTCGTCCCTCCCCAAGGGCTGGACTCCAGACAGTCTGACGCTTGAGAGAGCGCTGCAGTTGCTGGCGCTACCCCGCGCGGTCGGTCTTCACCCGGAGACGGGTAAGCCGATCAGCGCGGGCCTTGGCCGCTACGGGCCGTTCATCCTGCACGAAGGCACCTACGCCAATCTTCCAGATGTCGAGGAGGTCTTCAGCGTCGGGCTCAACCGCGCCGTCGACTTGCTGGCCCAGAAGGCCGCCGGTGGCAACCGCTTCAGCCGCGGCAACCGTGCGCCGATCGCCGCGCTCAAGAGTTTCGAGCACGCCGATGGGGTGATTTCGGTTCGCGACGGCCGCTATGGCCCCTATGTGAATCAGGGCAAGATCAACGCCACCCTGCCCAAATCGGTAAAGCCCGAGGACGTCAGCCTCGAACAGGCGCTCGAACTGATCGCCGAACGCGCCACCCGATCCGGTGGCCGCAAACCCACTCGTAAGGCTGCCGCAAAGGCGCCTGCGAAGAAAGTCGCCGCCAAAAAACCGGCGGCAAAGAAACCAGCGGCCAAAAAGGCCAAAGCCAAGGCCGCACCCAAAAAGAAGAAAGAAGAAGACGCCTGACTGTGGTCTATCCCGGTCGGGCCGTGAAAATGACCAAGCCCACCAAAACAAAAACCAAGCCGTCGCGAGCCTTCGCCATCGGCACCCTCCCCTCGCGCGAAGCCGTCCTTGAAGCGATGGCCGAGCGACCCGAGCTCGACGGCAAGCGCGATCTCGCGCGCCATTTCGGCAT
>JBDSEK010000064.1:0-6875 GCA_039920085.1 Devosia sp.
AGAGTCCACGTTTTTCGCGGACCTCCTGGAACAGCCGGGACGACATGCCGCCACCGAGGATCGAAGCGAGAATCTGGGCGGCATAAAAGCCATCGGAATTGTAGGCGCGGCCCTCAAAGCCCAGAACGATATGAGCCTGCTCGTGGTCGGACAGAAGACGCTGTTCGCCACCGACATATTTGGCCTTTTGCGGCAGCGGCGCGCCGTCGGGCTTGAGGCCCTCGAAGCGCTTGCTGGCGATATCTACCAGCTGGTTGTGATCGACATTGCCGGCGGCGCAAACCACCATCTGATCGCCGACATAGTTGCGCTCCATATAGCCGCGGATTGTGTCGGGGCTGAAGCTTTGCACGGAGTCCACGGTACCGAGGATGGTGCGACCGATCGGCTGGTCGGGATAGGCGGCCTGCTGGAACAGATCGAAGACGTGGTCGTCGGGGTTGTCGCGCGCCGCGCCGATCTCCTGGACGATCACCTGCTGTTCGCGATCGAGTTCGGATTGTTCGAACAGGGAGTTCTGGAGGATGTCGGACAGAATGTCGGCGGCGAGACCCACATCCTCCTTGAGGACGCGCGCAAAATAGCCCGTGTGCTCGACCGAGGTCGCGGCGTTGAGGTCGCCACCGACGTCTTCGATGGCGGAAGCGATCTGTAGCGCATTGCGCGAGGCGGTGCCCTTGAAGGCCATGTGCTCGAGTACGTGCGAGATGCCGTGCTCGGCCTTGCTCTCGCTGCGCGAGCCGGCCTTCACCCAGATGCCAAGCGAGGCGCTTTCGAGATGCGGCATGTCGTCGGTGAGAACGGTCATGCCATTGGCGAGAGTCGTGCTCCGCAAACTCAATGCAAATCCTCCGCGACCCGCGCGCGGATGTAATCCTCCACCGCTCCCTGGTCGTTGGCCAGAACGTCGAACCGTTCCGGCCGATTGTTGAGATCAGCCAACCACGCGGGCAGTGGCGGTTCAATGCCCGTGGCGGCCTTGACGGCGGCCGGAAACTTGGCCGGATGCGCCGTGGCGAGAACGACAATGGGGTCGGGTCCGAGCTCGAGCTGGCCCGCCACCGCAACGGCGACGGCAGTATGCGGATCGAGCAAATAGCCGGAGGCAGCGTGGGTCGTGGCGATGGCGTTGGACGTCTCGGCCTCCGAGGCCCGCCCCGCAGCAAAGCTCTCGCGGATCGCTGCCAGCGCCTTGGGCGGAATGGTGAAGGCCCCCGATTGGCTCAGCGACTGCATCAAGCGCCGCAGCGCAGGCGCGTCGCGACCGAGGGCCTCGAACAGAAGCCGCTCGAAATTGGACGAGACCTGAATGTCCATCGACGGGCTGATGGTCGGCGTCACGGCGCCGGTTTCATACAGTCCGGTCTCGAGCGCGCGCGCCAGAATGTCGTTGCTGTTGGTCGCAATCACGAGATTGGCGATCGGCAGGCCCATGGCCTTGGCGGCATAGCCGGCGAAGATGTCGCCGAAATTGCCGGTCGGTACAACAAAGCTGACGGGGCGCTGCGGTGCGCCAAGTGCCACGGCGGCCGCGAAATAGTAGACGATCTGCGCAACGATCCGTCCCCAATTGATCGAGTTGACGCCGCTCAATTGCAAATCCGTGCGGAATTTCGGATTGGAGAAGAGGCCTTTCACGATTTTCTGGCAGTCGTCGAAATTGCCTTGCAGGGCGATGTTGTGGACGTTGGCGTCCAGCACGCTGGTCATCTGTCGGCGCTGGATCTCCGATGTCCGGCCTTCCGGATGGAGGATGAAAATCTCGGTCGCCTCGCGGCCGCGAAAGGCTTCGATCGCAGCCGAGCCGGTATCGCCGGACGTCGCGCCGACAATGGTGGCGTGCGTGCCGTTTTCGGCGAGGATGTGATCCATCACGCGCGCCAGGAACTGCATCGCCACATCCTTGAAGGCGAGCGTCGGGCCGTGGAACAATTCGAGCAGGAATTGTCCCGGCGCGAGTTCGACCAGCGGCGTAACCGAGGGGTGGCGGAAGCTCTCATAGGAGGCGTCGATGATCGCCCGGAGCTTGTCGTCGGCAATTTCCCCATCGACGAAGCGCCGTATGATGGCGAAGGCCAGCTCGGCATAGGGCCTGCCGGCGAAACCGGCGATCTCGGCGCACGATAGTTGCGGCCACTCGGCAGGCAGATAGAGCCCGCCATCGCTGGCGAGGCCCGAAAGCACCGCGTCGGAAAAGCCGAGGACCGGGGCCTCGCCGCGGGTGGACACGAACTTCATTGGGGAACCTGCCGAAAACCGGCGCAACCTAGTGAAAAGGGGTGTCTGCCGCAATGTTTTTGGGGACGGTGCGGATTTGCCGCACGATCCAGACGATAAGCAGCAGCGGCGTCAGCAACGCGAAGCCGAACCAGGTCAGCGCGTAGCCGAAATGATTGTTGGGAAAGGCGATCAAGGTCTCCCCGCCTTGCGGTAACGCTCCCGCTTCACCGGCCGGCGCATCGATGGTGAATTCGGCGAGCGGCGATGGCGATGGATCGAGCATCGCCTTGAGTCGAGCGGGATCGCGCACCCAGTCGATGCGCTTGGCCTTTTCCGGCCCTGGCGTAAACGGTCCCGCCGTTTCGGGCAGAAGCGCAATACCGGTGATCGATATCGGCGCCGCCGCTTTGGCGTCGCCGCCAAGGAACGCCTGGGCGGAGGCCTGCGGGACGAAACCGCGATTGACGAATACCACGCCGCCAGCACTGAGGGTCATCGGCGTCATGGCCCAATAGCCAGGGCCGCCGAACCGGCCCCGCGGCTCGGAGAGGCTGGTGAACACCAGTACGGTCTGGGCAGCCTCGAGCGTGCCCGTGACGGTGATCGGCCGGTAGGCATAGATTTCAGGGTCGAGCCCGACCCATTCGCGGCCCGGCGGCAATTCCAGCGGCGGCAGATGCAGCCGCGCATCGACGGTGGCGATCCGCGCCTCTTTCTCCGCCAACCGGTTGAGCTGCCAGACGCCGAGCATCGCGAACAGGGCTGTGAGCGTCAGCATAAGGAGGATGAAGCTCCAGAAGCCAAAGCCGAGACGGCGCGGCGTTGCGCCCGCCTCGCTCACGCCGCGCCCGCCTGGCGCTGATATTGCAGCGCGATCATCGTTGCCTTGAAGGGGCGGAGGAACAGCAGCGACAGGACGAGGATCGTTGGGATCCAGAGCAGCAGATGCATCCAGGGCGCTGGGTGGAACAGCGCTTCGGTGATGAAGGCAAGGGTGACGACGATGGGACAGACCGCAAAGATCACAAAGACCGCCGGACCATCGCCGCTATCGGCAAATTTCAAGTCGAGCCCACAGCTCTCGCAGACCTGCGCCACCTTGAGAAAGCCCGCGAACAGTGCCCCGTCCCCACAACGCGGGCAGCGGCAGCCGAGGCCGGCGGCAAAAGGCGAAACCAGGGTGTCGGACATGTGCCTTGCTAGCATGCGAGCGCCGCGAATGCGAAAGGGCGCGGTGTCGCGCCGCGCCCTTGGATCAGTCCTTGCGGGCTCCGCTAGCCGTGGTGAATGGGGACACCCCAGCTGCCCCAGACATAGATCGCCGAGAACAGGAACAGCCAGACCACGTCGACGAAGTGCCAGTACCAGGCGGCGAATTCGAAGCCCAGATGATGCTCCACGGTGAGGTTGCCGACATAGGCGCGCGCTAGGCAGACGCTCAAAAAGATGGTGCCGATCAGCACGTGGAAACCGTGGAAGCCGGTCGCCATGAAGAAGGTCGCGCCATAAATGTTGCCGCCATAGGCAAAACCGGCGCGCGAATATTCGAGCGCCTGCACGCAGGTAAACAGCGCGCCCAGGATGATCGTCAGCCACAGGCCGAACTTCACGCTCTGCCTGTCGCCCTGGGTCAGTGCATGGTGCGCCCAGGTGACGGTAGTGCCCGAGGTCAACAGGATCAGGGTGTTGAACAGCGGCAAATGGAAGGGGTCGAAGAGCTCGACGCCCGTCGGCGGCCAGCTGGCGCCCATGGCCGCAACGCGGGCCGGCTGCTCGACATCGTCGTGGCGGAAGAACTGGTCGAAATAGGCCCAGAACCAGGCGACGAAGAACATCACTTCGGAGGCGATGAACAGCATCATGCCGTAGCGGTGATGCATCTTCACCACCGGGGTATGGTCGCCGCTCACCGATTCATGAACGACGTCGGCCCACCACGCATACATGGTGTAGAGCACGCCGGCGAAGCCGACGAGCAGCAGCCAGAAGTTCGGATTGGCGGGATCGGCCAAGCGCGTCTTCATGAAGACGATGCCGCCGATGGCGAGGATGAACGCCGAGACCGCCCCGACAGCCGGCCAGGGGCTTGGATTGACGAGGTGGTAATCGTGATGCGGCTTGGCGTGAGCGGTGGCAGCGGTGGCCATGTCAGCTTCCCTTATTGGCTGAAGCGTAGAAGGTGTAGGACAGCGTTATGTCTCGAACCGTCCTGAGATCGGCATTGTCGTCGATATCCGGATCGACGAAAAAAGTCACCGGCATCTCGACCGTCTGGCCGGGTTTCAACGTTTGCTCGGTGAAGCAGAAGCACTCGATCTTGTCGAAGTAGGCCCCGGCGGCTTCCGGCGTGACGTTGAAGGCCGCCGTTCCGGTGACGGTCTTGTTCGACAGGTTACGGGCGATGAAATTGACGGTTTCGACCGTGCCGATCTTGCCCGAAACCGGGCGCGATGGGGTCACCTGCCAGGCTAGCCCGCCATCGATATTGCTGTCGAACCGCACCGTCATCTGCCGGGCGATGACGCCCTTGGGGTTGTCGGACGCCACCCGCGTCGTGCCACCATAGCCGGTGAACTGGCAGAAAAGCTGATAGAGCGGCACCGCCGCATAGGCCATGCCCACCATGCCGCAGACGAGCAGCGCCAGGACGCCCGCGACGCGAAGGTTGCGGGCGGTGGGCGGGGCCGGAAGGGTGGCTTGGTTCATCGTCACAAATCCCGGTTGAAGATGCCGGGCCCCATCTTGGCAATGGTGAGCGCGTAGAACAGGAGTGCCAGAAAGGCGAGCACCAGGCCGAGCGCCACCGAATTGCGGCGGCGGCGGCGCGCCAGTTCCTCCTCGGGCGAGAGCTTGACCGGGGTGAGCGCCATCACGCCCACCCGAGCATCCGGCCGATATGGTCGGTGATGAGCGCGAGGAAGATGACGAACAGATAGCTCAGCGAATAGGTGAACAACGTCCGTCCCGCTTGTTTCATCATGGCGGTCTGTTCGGTCCGGTAGAGCCGGAGCGCCAGATAGAGGAAAGCGACGCCGGTCACCGCCGCGACGGACGTGTAGAGCCAGCCGCTGAAGCCGATGAAGCCTGGGACCAGCGACGCGCCGACCAGCAGCAGCGCATAGAGCAGGATCTGAAGTTTCGTCGCCTGCTCGCCGGCAACATTGGGAAGCATCGGGATGCCGGCCGCGCCGTAGTCGCTCTGCTTATAGAGCGCCAGCGCCCAGAAGTGTGGCGGGGTCCAGAGGAAGATGATGAGAAACATCAGCAGCGGCATCAGCGTCACGTCGCCGGTGATCGCGGCCCAGCCGATCATGGGTGGGAAGGCCCCGGCCGCGCCACCGATCACGATGTTCTGCGGCGTCGAACGCTTCAGCCAGACGGTGTAGATCACCGCATAAAAGAAGATGGTGAAGGCAAGGAGTCCCGCCGCCACCCAATTGGTCGCAAGCCCGAGCGTTGCAACCGAAAATCCCGAGCAGATGAGGCCGAGCCCGAGCGCTTCGCCGCGCGTCACGCGGCCGGCCGGGATCGGCCGATTGGCAGTGCGGCTCATCACCGCGTCGATATCGGCGTCGTACCACATGTTGAGGGCGCCAGACCCGCCGGCCCCAACCGCGATGCAGAGGATGGCGATGGCGCCGATCAGCGGGTTGATGCCCCCCGGCGCGAGCAGCAGGCCGATGAAGGCGGTGAAGACGACGAGTGACATCACCCTTGGCTTCAGCAGCGCGAAATAGTCCTCGACGCGCGCACTGCCGCTCTGGGCGATGAGACCGGTGCTGTCCTCAGCCAGTGCCACACGAAGCGTCCTTAGTGGTCCGCCCTGGCGTCGATCCGCGGCAGGGTTTCGTATTGGTGGAAGGGCGGCGGGGACGGCAGCGTCCATTCGAGCGTCGTCGCCCCCTCGCCCCAGGGATTGGCCGGCGCCGGACGGCGCTTCCGCGCGGCCTCGAACAGCAGATAGAGGAACAGCAGGAGGCCGGCGAAGGTGATGTAATAGCCGATCGAGGAGACGCGGTTCCAGAAGGCGAAGGCGTCGGGATAGTCGATATAGCGCCGCGGCATGCCGCTTAGCCCGAGGAAGTGCTGCGGGAAGAAAATGACATTGACGCCGACGAAGGTAATCCAGAAATGGATCGTCGCCAGTGTCTCATTGTACATGATGCCGAACATCTTGGGGTACCAGTAGTACCAGCCGGCAAAGATCGCGAAGACGGCACCCAGCGACAATACGTAGTGGAAGTGCGCAACGACATAGTAGGTGTCATGCAGCGCCCGGTCGACCCCGGCGTTGGCAAGCACAACACCGGTGACGCCACCGACTGTGAACAGGAAGATGAAGCCCACGGCCCACAGCATTGGCGGCCTGAAGCTAATCGAGCCGCCCCACATGGTGGCGATCCAGCTGAAGATTTTGACGCCGGTCGGAACAGCGATCACCATCGTCGCGGCGACGAAGTAGCGCTGCACATTAAGCGACAGACCGGTCGTATACATGTGGTGGGCCCAGACGATGAAGCCCACGCCGCCGATGGCAACCATCGCATAGACCATCGCCAGATAGCCGAAGACGGGCTTTTTGGAGAAGGTCGAGACGATGTGGCTGACCATGCCGAAGCCGGGCAGGATCAGGATGTAGACTTCCGGGTGGCCGA
>JBDSEK010000065.1:0-10368 GCA_039920085.1 Devosia sp.
TGTTCCCGCCAGTTGAGTTCGAACACATTGTCACGGTCGCCGCGCCTCTTGGCCCAGTCGATAGCTATCGTCCCCGCATCGCTCGAAAGCGCGCCATATTTGCTGGCATTGGTTGCGAGCTCATGCAGCGCAAGCGACAGCGACAGCGCCTGCTTGGCGCCAAGTGTTACCGGTGGCCCGGAGGTGCTGACACGGCTCACATTGCTGACATGGGAGGCAAGCGCCGACTGGATCACCGTCTCGAGTTCCGCCGTCGCCCATGCCGTCGCGGTCAAGATGTCGTGGGCCCGGCCGAACGTTGCGAGGCGCTGGTGGAACGACAGCAACGCCGCATCGCTGCCGCTGCCGCGCAACGTCTGCGTAGCGATCGAGCCGACCATCGCCAGAGTGTTCTTTACCCGGTGCTTGAGCTCATCATTGACCAGCTTCAAATGCGTCTCTGCCCGCACGTGCTCGGTAATGTCCGAGCCCTGGACGAAGATCGCCGTGACCTCACCGGTGGCATCGAAGACTGGCTGATAAACGAAATCGAGGAAGACTTCGCGCAGCCGTCCAAGTGCATCGCGCAACCCGACTGGGACACGCCGGCCCACATGCGTCTGTCCGTCGCGATAGACCTGGTCCAGCAATTCGATGAAGCCCTGCCCAACCAGTTCCGGTAGCGCCTCGGCCACCGACTTGCCGATGACATCGCGATTATTGACCAGCATCCGGTAGGAGGCGTTGGCCAGCTCGAACAAATGTTCGGGCCCTTGCAGCACGGCCATGAAGCCTGGCGCCTGCTCGAACTGCCGCTCCAGCCGCCGCGAATGGTCGCGCAACGCTTCGCGGGCCAGATGCTGCTCTGTAACATCGTTACAGACCACCAGCACCCCGCCGACTTTTCCTTCGAGGTCGATCGGGCTGTAGCCGTAGGTCCACCACACATCCTCGGGCTTGCCGTGGCGGTTGATCGGCACCAGCGCATCCTCGTTCCAGGTCGCGCCCTCCCCGGCCATCACCAGCTCGATCTGGGGCCCGATGATCGGCCAGATATCGGCCCAGGACTCGCGGCCCCGGGCGCCGAGCGCCGCCGGGTGCATTTCCGGCCCCATGGTGAGGCTATAGGCATCATTGTAGAACTGGATGAGCTCTGGCCCCCACCAGATGAACATCGGGTGGTTTGTGTTGAGCATCAGCCGGATAGTGAGGCGAAGGCTCTGTGGCCAGCCTTCGGGCGCCCCGAGCGGGGTCGATGCCCAATCATAGGCGCGCATCAGGGCGCCCATCCGCCCGCCGCCGGACAGGAAATCGATACTCTTTGCGCGGCTTTTCATAACAACTACCAAAACCCCAGCACGACGAAACGCATCGCGGCTGGTTTTGCTCCGACAGATGCGAAAGATTCTGACGCTTCCCACGGACCGCGCGCCGCTCTATCAGCGGCAGCAGCATTTCTCGCTTATGCTTGTCTCATGCAGCTCAAAGTCGCGTCCTACAATATCCGCAAGGCCGTCGGGCTCGACTGGCGCCGCCGCCCTGATCGGGTGCTCGCGGTCCTCAACGAGATCGATGCCGACATCGTTGCGCTGCAGGAAGTCGATCGACGCTTCGGCTCCCGCATCAGCGCACTTGACCCGGCTATCATCGAGCGACAGACCGACTACCGCGCCATCAGCTTCTCCGAGCGGCCACAAAGCCTCGGCCATCATGGCAATGTCATCCTGGCGCGCAAGTCCTTCCGCGTCGTCCACGCCTTTCCCATGGCGCTGCCGCATCTTGAGCCCCGCGGCGCTGCCGTCGCCGATCTCGATTGCAAAGGCGGCCGGCTGCTGCGCGTAGTTGGCATGCACCTGGGCCTCACCCGCAAATGGCGCGCGCTCCAGACCGAGACCGTTGTGCGCGAGCTCCAGGCACTCGAAGCTCGCATGCCGACCGTCTTGATGGGCGACCTCAACGAGCCAAGCCTTAATTCCAGCGTGCTGCGCGCCTTTGAGCAGCGTCACACTATCGCCGCACCCGGCCCAAGCTTTCACGCGACCATGCCGCTGTTTTCGCTCGACCGCATCATCGTCACCGAAGACATCGCCATCGCTAGAACCGGCGTCCACAATTCGATTCTGTCGCGCGAGGCCTCCGACCATTTGCCGATCTGGGCCGTAGTGACTTTGCCGGCCTGAGCTACTCGGCCGCCTTGCGGCCGGCAAAGAACGCCTCGACCACGGCAATCGCCGCGTCAACCGCGGATCGATCCACATCGAGATGCGTCACCCAGCGCTGCTGCGTTGCCCGATAGGCTGAAGTGATGCCGATCCCGTTTTCGCCCAGATACGCGGCGAACGCCTCGGCATGCGCGGGCGGCACCTTTACCCACACAATGTTGGTGTCGGGCATCGCGACATCGAGCCCCGCATCGCGCAGTCCGATCGCCAATCGCTTGGCATTGGCGTGATCCTCCGCCAGCCGCGCCACATTGTGCTCGAGGGCATAGAGCCCCGCCGCCGCGAGCACCCCCACCTGGCGCAGCGCCCCACCCAAGACCTTCCGATGCCGGCGGGCCCTGTCGATCAGATCGCGATTGCCGGCCAAGACCGAACCCACCGGCGCCCCGAGCCCCTTGCTGAGGCAGACCGAGATTGTGTCGAACGGCCGCGCGATCTCGGCGACATCGACGCCCGTCGCGACCGCCGCATTGAACACCCGCGCGCCATCGAGATGCGTGCCGAGCTTACGCCGCCGCGCCAGTGCGCTCGCCTCGCGCAGATAGTCGAGCGGCATCACTCGCCCGCCCAGAGTATTCTCAAGCGCCAAGAGCCGCGTCCGCGCATAATGCGGATCGTCCGGCTTAATCGCGGCTTCGATGTCCCCGAGTGCGAGCGTTCCATCAGGCTGGTGCGCGATCGGCTGCGGCTGGATGCTGCCGAGCACCGCCGCGCCGCCCTGTTCATGGACGTAGCAGTGCGCCTCCTGCCCCGCGACATATTCGTCACCGCGTCCGCAATGGGCCATCAGCGCCGCAAGGTTCGACTGGGTGCCTGACGGCATGAACACCGCCGCCTCCTTGCCGACCCGCTCGGCCAGCACGGCCTCAAGCCGGATCACAGTCGGATCATCACCGAACACGTCGTCGCCGACCTCGGCGGAAGCCATTGCCTCCCGCATGCCGGCACTCGGCCGGGTCACTGTGTCGGAACGAAAATCGTGGCGGATCGCGGTCACTTCTTCCCTTTCTGCCGGTGCCAACCTGTCGCAGCGCTGTGACTGGACAATTCGTCCGTCCCTGACGTAGAGGTCAATCCTCTTGCCTCCGCCGCTTCGGACTCAGCGAGTCGTTTGCGCGGAAATGGGCCTCATACAAGGCCCTTGCGTGAAGCATTGCGATCAAATTGCCCTCGCCGTTCGGTGGCTTCACCGCGGCCTTTTTGGTTTGCTCGTTGCCATATTGTCGAAATCCGAGTTTCACGCTAGAAACTTGCCGTCGAATATTGCGGCCGACTGTCCGTGCCTGGCGACCAACCGCGCCTGCTGACGTCACTAACCTCGAATTCGATGGGCGGAGCCAATGGGGACCGCCCCAGCAGAGACTGCGAGAGGGACTTATATGGCGACCGGCACTGTGAAATGGTTCAATGGGCAGAAGGGCTACGGCTTTATTCAGCCTGACGAGGGCGGGGCGGATGTGTTCGTGCACATTTCCGCAGTCCAGCGCTCGGGACTGAATGGCCTCGATGAGGGCCAGAAGATCAATTACGAGATCGTCAAGGACAAGCGCACCGGCAAGTCCGCCGCCGACAATCTCACCACGGCGTCGTAAGGCACCGTAACTGGGTTTGAGTTGAAGAAGGCGCAGCCCGCCAAGGCTGCGCTTTTTTGTATTCTGACGATCGGTTTTCGAAATGCTTTCGAGCCAGCGTAGTCCCGGCGGTAACTTTTCGCCCCTACTATCCAGGCTTCGGGCCTCCGAGGCCTCCCACGCTCGTGGCGCCCTTTGACGGCACACACACCGCCTACCAGCCATTTCCTCGCACTAGACGGTCTGCGTGGCGTTGCAGCGCTCATCGTGGTGCAGCGACATGGCTATTTCTTCCTGGGCGGCGACATGCTCCCGGCGGGCTATCTGGCGGTTGATTTCTTCTTCCTGCTCAGTGGCTTCGTGCTGGCGCACGCCTATGACGGCCGGCTGCGCACGACGATGTCGCCGCTTGGGTTCATGCGCGCCCGGCTGGTTCGTCTGTACCCGCTCTATTTGCTCGGGCTCGTTCTGTGCCTGCCGCTCGCCTTAACCACGAGCGATCATGCTCCCGCTTGGTTCGCGGCCGGCCTGCTTTTCTCCCCGATTTTTGGCTAGCCAATTTCTCCTGGCTCGTTCCGGCATCCTGGAGCCTTGCCGCCGAACTCACGATCAACCTGCCCTTCGCGCTGTTTCATCGCTGGCTGAACAACCGAACCCTTATCGTCGTTGTCGCCGTCAGCTTTATCGGCCTCGCCCCGATGACCTTCATGCAGGGCTCGATCGATGCCGGCTCGATGGGCAGTAATTGGTTCGGCGGCGTGCTGCGCGTCGCCTTTGCGTTTCCGCTGGGTGTGCTGCTTTACCGAAATCGCACCCGCCTCAGCGGCTGGGCTCCAGTCTGGGCGACTTGGCCGAGCATGGCGCTTCTATTAGTACTGCTTTCGCTGCCGGCACCGGCGCCCATAGTGCCCTTTCGCGATCTGGCTATCGCGGCGATCGGCCTGCCGGCCCTACTGATTTTCGCAGCCAACGCCCGCCCCGGCGTCGCGACGGCCGGGATCGCCTCCGCCTTGGGCGACCTGTCCTACCCCATCTACGTCCTCCACTCCGCCCTGATCGGCATCACCGGTTGGCTGCTGCTGGGTTTGACTGGCCATCCGCTGGAAGCCGCCACGTCCTGGCAGGTGGCCCTCGTTCTTTTTGCCATCGTCGCAATTTGCCTCCTGCTTGACCAATATGCCGACCGCCCGCTCCGCAGCGCCCTATCCGTTCGTCAACCGCGAACAACCCCATCGCACCGTCAACCATTTTCCACCCATTCCGACCGCCAGCCTTCCCTTGTCCAAAAGTCAAACAAAACGCTCGACTAGTATGACGCTCTAGACCATTGTTGTTGGCAATCCCACCCGAAACCGCCATGGAGAGCCACGCCAATGGCCCGAGCCCCTGCCAGAAAAGCCAAGTCCCGCAAGCGTTTGACCGGCGACGAGCGCCGCGAATCAATCCTCGAAGCAGCTCTCGGCTGCTTTCTCGAAAAAGGCTATATCGCCACCACGATCAACGATATCCGCGAGGCGAGCGGCGCCACCACCGGCTCGATCTATCATTTTTTCGACGGCAAGGGCGCGTTGGCGCTGGCGCTGCTCGAAGATGCCATTTCCGGCTGGTCGGGTGAGGCTAAGGCTTCGAGCGAAACTGCCGAGGCGGTCGTCAAGGCAACGGCGGGCGGGCTCGTCTCCTGGGGGCTCAAAAACCCCGAATTGTTCCGTTTCATGGACGAGATCCGCACTTTGGCGGTAACCGCCCCCGAATTCGCCTCGATCGCCGATACCCTCACGGAAGGTCAGGGGACGGTCTCGACGAGCTATGCCAAATTCGCCAAGGCCCGCAAGGTCAGGGATGTTCCGTGGGCCGTGGCCCATTCGCTGATCCTGGGGCCGGCCTACAATTATCTCCGCCTCGCCACCACGGGTCGGGCCCGCGTCGCCGCCAAGCGGGCGGTGGAATTGATCGCCGATTCCGCCTGGGCGGCCGTCAAGCACTGACGGAAGCGACTTTCGGCCGGCAGTCCACTCCGCCGGCCGGTTCTCCCGCTTGACCCGGAACCATCCGGCGGGCAGTTTGTTAGTGCTCTCCCGCGATCTCCGATTTTGTGTCGAAGCCGGTTTATCGGCGGAAAGCCCGATTTTGACTGCCCGGGGCCCGCTTTGGCCGGGCTGGAGCACTGAATGGACAAGATCCCGATGACCCCCGCCGGCTACAAGGCCTTGAGCGAGGAATATCGTCAGCGCACTTCGGAAGGTCGCCCACAGATCATCGCGGCCATCGCTGAAGCGCGCGCCCATGGCGATCTGTCCGAAAACGCCGAATATCACGCCGCCAAAGAGCAGCAGAGCCTGAATGAAGGCCGCGTCCAGGAGCTGGAGGCGCTGCTGGCGCTGGCCGAAATCATCGATATCAGCAAGCTCAGCGGCACCACGGTAACCTTCGGCGCCACCGTCTCCATCCTCGACGAAGACACTGAGGACAAGAAGAAATATCAGATCGTCGGCGACGCCGAGGCCGACGCCAGCAAGGGCCGCATCTCGATCTCGAGCCCCATCGCCCGCGCCATGATCGGCAAATCCAAAGGCGACAGCTTCGAAGTCCCCGCCCCCGGCGGCACCAAGAGCTACGAGATTCTCGAACTCAAATACGTCTGAATCCGTGCATTCCTGCATAGCTCATGAGCCCCGGCCCGTCCGCCGCCGTGGCAAAAATGTCTAACGGACGGGCCAAGTCGGGGTAAGGCGTGACATTTCGGTGCGTTGCCCGGAAATCCTCGCGTTTCCGGGCCTGAGGCGCCTTGAAACGGACACCGCCACAGCCCTATCTTAGCGCTTCGGCGAGGGTCCGGAGCGTCGTCATGCATTCCAAGGTCATTATCATCGGGTCGGGACCGGCCGGATACACTGCGGCTATCTATGCGGCGCGTGCAATGCTCGAGCCCTTGATGATCAATGGCATCCAGCCTGGCGGCCAGCTGACCATCACCACTGATGTTGAGAATTACCCCGGCTTCGCCGACGTTATCCAAGGCCCCTGGCTGATGGAGCAAATGAAGGCGCAGGCCGAACATGTCGGCACGCGCGTCGTCTCTGACCTCATCGTCGACGTCAATTTCGATCACCGGCCGTTCAAGCTCACCGGCGATAGCGGCACCATCTACACTGCCGATTCCGTCATCATTGCCACCGGCGCCCAAGCCCGCTGGCTCGGCCTGCCGTCGGAATCGAAGTTTCAAGGTTTCGGCGTAAGTGCCTGCGCCACCTGCGACGGCTTCTTTTACCGCAACAAGGAAGTGCTTGTGGTCGGCGGCGGCAACACGGCGGTCGAGGAAGCGCTGTTCCTCACTAATTTCGCCTCCAAGGTCACCGTCATTCATCGCCGCTCGGAGTTCCGCGCCGAGCGCATCTTGCAGGAGCGGCTGTTCAAGCACCCCAAGATCGAAGTGCGCTGGAACACCGAACTCGCCGACATCACCGGCAACCAAATGCCCCCTTCGGTCACGGGTGCGGTGCTGCGCGATACCCGCAGCGGCCAGACCGAGGCGCTCGCCGTCGATGGCATCTTCGTCGCCATCGGCCATACCCCGGCAACGGCGATCTTTGCCGGCAAGCTCGATATGAAGCCGGGTGGCTATCTACAGGTCAAACCCGGCAGCACCCAGACTAACATCCCCGGCGTCTATGCCGCCGGCGACGTGACCGACGATATCTTCCGTCAGGCCGTCACCGCCGCAGGCATGGGCTGCATGGCCGCTCTCGAAGCCGAAAAATTCCTCGCCCACGAGCATCTCGCCGAGGCCGCGGAATAGGATGCTCGATTGGGACAAGCTGAGGATCTTCCACACCGCCGCTGAATCGGGAAGCTTCACGCACGCCGCCGAGAAACTGAATATGAGCCAGTCTGCCGTCTCCCGGCAAATTTCGGCGCTTGAGGAGGACCTTGGCCTCAAGCTCTTCATCCGCCACGCCCGCGGCCTGGTTTTGACAGAAGTGGGCGAGCAGCTGTTCCGCACCGCCCACCGCATGCATGGCGAGTTGCAGCAAGTCGAAACCCAGATGTCCGAAAGCCAGGACGTCCCGACCGGCCAGTTGCTCGTTACCACCACGGTTGGCATCGGCTCGACCTGGCTCAGCTCGCGCATCCACGAATTCCTGCGCCTCTACCCTGACATCCAGATCGAGATCAAACTCAACGATTCCGAGCTCGATCTCGCCATGCGCGAGGCCGATGTGGCGATCCGGCTGCATCGGCCCAGCCAGTCCGAGATGATCCAGCGCAAACTCTTCACCGTCCACAACCACTTCTATGTGTCGCTCGACTATCTGGCCGAAAGCGGCGAGCCGAAAACGGTCGAAGACCTCGACAGTCACCGCCTCATCACCTTCGGCGAGCCTGTGCCGTCCTATCTCGGCGACATCAACTACATTGAGCGGCTCGGCCGGGCGGATTCGAGCCCAAGGCGCTCGTCGATGAAGGTCAACGCGATCTATGGCATGCTCCAGGCTTGCCGCGCCGGCATCGGAATCGCCATGCTGCCCGACTACGTTACCGAGAACGAAACCACGCTGAAGCGCGTGCTGACGGGCGTCGAGCTGCCGGCCTATGAGGCTTATTTCGTCTATCCCCCGGCGCTCAAGAACTCCAAGCGGGTCGGCGTCTTCCGCGATTTCCTCGTCGGAAAGGCGCGGGAGTGGCAGTTCTAGGCGTGCCCGCCACTGGCAAGGACAAGGGGCCGCCCCGCACCGATTACTACCCCTCGGTCATGAGCGCCATCCAGCGGCTGACCCATCCGGGCTCGGCCGAGGACCGGCTCAAATTCTATGTGCGGCTGCGCACCGCCTCGCACCTGCAATTCGCCAACGAGGCGCCCGACCCAGACGCCGCGACCCGCTCGATGGAGGACCTCGAATCCGCCATCAACAAGGTCGAACTCGAACTCGCCAAATCCCGCTCCGCCCCGCCGCCGGTCGACGCACCCGCCGCCACCCGACTCGAGCGCCCCGCCCTTGCTGACGACGAACCGCCACCGCGTCGGCTTATGCCGCCGGCTCCTTCAGTCGCGCCGGAGCCCGAGATTGCGCCGTCCCGATCCCAACGGTCGCGGCAACAATCGAGGCTTGAGCCGACTGCGCCGCGGCCCGAGCCGGAGCCGGAGCCTGAGCCCGAGGACGAAGCGGAGGTTTTCGAGGACGTTATTGGCGATCCGAATCCGGGCGAGAACGGCGTTCCACCGCGCGCCCATCTGTTCGTCGCCGCGCTGGTCCTGGTGCTTGCCGCCATCGGCTCGGGTGCTGCCGTCTGGTTTCTCGCCGCGCCGCAAGGGCCCACGGCATCGCAAACGACACCTTTTGCGACCGCGGCCGTGCCCCCTACCCCAGCCGTCACCCTTCCCGCCAACGTCCCGGTTCGCAACCTCCGCCGGGTTTCGCCCGAAGCGCTAGTCGGTATTCGCTTGTTGATGCCCGCCGAGCTCGCCGCCCAGCCCTGGGCCTATGATTTGAGCGGCACCGGCAGCGTCCTCAGCGCCGCGACCATCGCCGGCAAGCCCGCCGTGGCGGGCTGGGTCTGCAAGCCCGATGCCTGCGGCGTCAGCATCATGACTTTCGCAGTCGCGCTCGATGGTACCAATGCCGCGCTCGCCGTCCTCGCGCCCCAGCTCAACAATGGCCGCGCCGCTTTCATCGGCGCTCAGGGCAGCGAGGCCGTCGCCATCGCGACAAAATTGCTCACTGAAGCGCGCCCCGCTCCAGCCTAACATTCAGCGATGGTTCAGCCCGTTGGACAACAAGCGGCAAGTTTTGGGGAACATCATCATGCGCCTGACGCTCATCGCCTCGCTGCTTCTCGCCATCGTCACGCCCGGGCTCGCCCAGGACGAAATGGTCACGCTGCAGCCGGCGCAGGTAGGGGAGATCTTCTGTCTCGCCCGGCTCGGCAACGACATGGGGCCGGTCACTGGACTACTATCGCCTGGCCTCACCAAAGCCATTGCCGATGCCGAGGTAAACAATACCGCCTGGGAACAGGCCAACCCCGGCGACAAGCCGCCGCTCGGCGACGGCATCCCCTGGCAGAGCTGGCCCGACTACGCGCCCGAATGCACCGTCGGGGAAGTCACGGTGAATGCCGCGGGTCTCGCAGAGGTGGAAATCCACTACAATTTCCCCTCGACCCCGCACGCCGGATATTCCGACACCTTGCTGCTGGCCAAAACCGCGGTCGAAGGCTTGGGCGCCGAAGTCTGGCGCATCGGCAATCTGCGCTTTGAGGACGGCAATGATCTGGTGGCCGAACTGGTCCGCGCCTTCAATGAAGAAGGTGCCTAAGCCGCGTTCCCAAATATGCGTCAAACATGCTGACCTTCCCTGCATGGCGCGCATGGCTGGCATTCCTTTCGCCGCATTGCTGGAATCTCCGGTCGCGCACATATTGAAGCTGTCGATGCAAGGCCGACCGCACCCTCCTCCCGCGGTCCCGTCGAGCCCGACACCGGGTTTGTACCGAATCCTCCTCCCTCGGTCCGGCCCAACGGCAAATGGCGTTTCCTCCTCCCTCGTCCATTTGCCCCACTTTCATAAGGCTCCATCTTCGGATGGAGCCTCTTTTTT
>JBDSEK010000066.1:0-25255 GCA_039920085.1 Devosia sp.
CAGCTCGATCGCCTTCATCACCTTGGCATGGGGCAGGGTGCCGACGCTGAGCTGCAGGCCGAAGCGGGCATGCCCGAACCATTCGTGCTGCATCAAAATCTTGTCGATCACCTGCTGCGGCGAGCCGATGAAATAGGCACCGTGTGGCGAAGCGCCTGCGTCGAACTGCTCGCGTGTCGTCGGCGGCCAGCCGCGCTCCTTGCCGATCCGGCTCATCGCGGCCTGATGAGCGGGGAAGGCGGTGTCCATCGCGTCCTGCGACTCCTCGGCGATGAAGCCGTGCGAGGAGATGCCGATGGGGAGTTTCGTAATGTCGTGCTGCATCTTGGCGGCGGTGTCGCGATAAAGCTCCACCAGCGGCGCGAATTGCTGCGGCCGCCCGCCAATGATGGCGATCATCAGCGGCAACGCGAAATAGGCAGCGCGGGCAACCGAATTGGGCGTGCCGCCTACGGCGATCCAGAGCGGCAGTGGCTCCTGGATGGGCTTGGGATAGATCTCGATGCCGGCAATGGGCCTGGTGTGGGCGCTGCCGGCCCAGTCGACCTTGCCGCCCTTGCGGATGGCCAGCAGCATTTGCAGCTTTTCCTCGAACAGTGCGTCATAATCATTGAGGTCGTAGCCAAAGAGCGGAAAGCTCTCGATGAAGCTGCCGCGACCGGCCATAATCTCGGCTCGTCCATTGGACAAGAGATCGAGGGTAGAGAATTGCTGATAAACGCGGATCGGATCGTCGGAGCTGAGCACGGTTACGGCGGTCGAGAGGCGGATGGACCTGGTGCGGGCGGCGGCGGCGGCGAGAATAGTGACCGGCGCGGTGGCGACGAAATCGGGCCGGTGGTGCTCGCCGAGGCCGTAGAAATCCAGCCCGAGCTGATCGGCGAGTTCGATCTCTTCGAGGAGATCCGCCAGCCGCTCAGCCGGCGCTTGCAACTGACCGTTATTGAGCGGGTCGGGCGTATTTTCGGCGAAGGAATAAAGACCGATTTCCATGAGAGCCTGCCAGCAGGTGTCGCAACGAGGCGCTAATGTCGCGCAGCATCGGGTAGATGCAAGAAGGTACAGCGGAGTAACCGGGTGGAACTGGTCACCAAAGCCGCAACGCCATCGCGCTGGGCCGACCTTGCCACGGCGATGGAGGGGTGCAGCTATGGCAAGAATTGCTGGTGCGCCTACTGGTACCTGCCGCAGGCACTCTACAAGGCCAATAGCGGCGCCCAGAACCGTGCGCATCTCGAGGGGCTGGTACGAGGCGGCAAGGTCCCGGGGCTGATCGGCTATGTCGATGGCGCCCTGGCCGGCTGGGTGGGCGTCGGGCCAAGGGGGCGCTTCGACCGGCTGAATCGGAGCCGGAATTTCGCAGCGCTGGACGCCTTGGACGCTTGGGCGGTTAATTGTTTCATCGTGCTCAAGCCCTTCCGGCGCCAGGGGCTGATGGCGGAGCTGGCGAAGGCCGCGGCGGCATACGCATTTTCCAAGGGCGCGGCTGTAGCGGAGGGTTATCCGGCCGAGCCGGGTGAAAAGACCGGCTCGGGCGATCTTTATCTCGGCAGCATCGCCGCCTTCGAGAAGGCGGGATACAAGGAGGTGGCGCGGCCGCTGCCGCGACGGGCGATCATGCGGAGATACGCCCCAGGGAAGGACACATGAAGGCCTGGATCATTGGCTTCGCATTTGTGCTGTTGCCGCTGCCCCTGCCGGCGCTGGGCAATGGGGCGATCTCGGAATTTCCGGCGGGCGGGGTGCAGTTCCTGCAATCGGCGGATATCGCCATCGAGCGTGAGGATCTCTATCTCAGCCTCGAACAGGTGCGGGTGCACTACGATTATCGCTCGGACGCGGCGGGGACGCAGCACGTCACTATTGGCTTTCCAATGCCAGCGGTGCCGATTGATGGCGGGCCGGATCAGCTGGGTGGGGCGATCAATATCGATGCCGGGGATCCACTCAATTACATGTTGTTCAAGGCGAGCGTGAACGGCGTGCCGGTCGAAACGACCTTGCATGAATACGCGTGGTTCAAGGGCGAGAACATCACCGAGGAGCTAAATAAGGCCGGCGTGCCGCTCTATCTGCCCTATGACGAGACCAATGAGCGCCTTGCGGGCGTCGACCAGAAGACGATCGCCGATATGATCGCGCGCGGGCTGATCGTGCCGACCGGTCTTGGGGATCTGGGCGGGCCACTCTGGCAATACCAGGCAGTGTATGAATGGGAGCAGGACTTTGCTCCCGGGATCACACAAGTGGACATTTCGTACGTGCCCCTGACAGGGTATCCGGGCGACATTTTCGACTATTACGAGGTCGATCCGGACAGAGTCTATTGCGTCGACGACGGGGTTCGCGCGGTGATCAATGACTATCGCGGGCGCGGTGTTGCCTATGAGGTGCAGACCCTGAGTTACATCCTCACTACCGCGCAATATTGGAAGGGACCGATCGGTGAATTCAATCTAACCGTGCAAAAAGAACAGCCCGATCCGGTCAACGGCATTGCCGGCACAGTACTGGCCTTTTGCGGCATGCGCGACGCGGTCGAGACGGAAAAGGATTTCCGGCTGAGCCAGCGCGATTTTGCACCCAAGAACGACATTTCAGTCGTCTGGTACGCATTCTACGATTTCAGCGGCACCGAAGAAGGTGAAGCACCCGCAGAATAAGCAAAAGCCCCGGCGGATGCCGGGGCTTTATGCAATTGGGTGTCGGCCAGATCAGTTGGCCGGGGCCGGTTCAGCCGGGGCGGGGTTGGCCGGGGCGGGCTCAACCGGAGCCGCATCGACAGGCGCCGTATCAGCGGGAGCCGTATTGGCCGGGGCCGTATCGGCAGGCGCCATCGGGGTCGTGTTCGTATCAGCCGGAGGAACGACCGTGGTCGCCGGCGTGTTGACGTCGAGATTGGTGGTCGTTACCGGCTGCGAATTGGCCGAGAACACCAGATAGGCAATGGCCAACAGGGCCAGTGCTACAATGATGCCGACAAACCAGCCGGTGGAATTGCTCTCACGCGCATAGACGGTGCGGTTCACGCCGTCATTGGTGTAGAGAGGATCGCGATCTTGGGCAGCCATGACGGGCTCCTTTGTTGGTGGACCGTATGGCGATAGAACGCGAGGTCTGGGCATAGGTTCCGGATTTGTTAAGCTTTGCAGCCGCCGAAATGGTCCCGTTAAGGCTTTGCCATTGCTTAGGATTCAGCGACGGATCGGTGGGATCAGGTTGACGGGGGCGGTTTTTTAGCTCGCTCAGACCCTTGTCAGCGCCGCCACGCGGTCGATGAGGGCGAGGAACACTGCCGAGGTGTGGATCACGCCTTCGATGAACAGTTCAAGACGCTTCACAGTGCGACCCTCCGATTGGGCGAGGCATAGAGTTCTCTACCGGCGCGGCAAGGGTCACGCTTTGCCCGGGATTGCCGGCGCAGCCATGTTGCGATGCGGTGCTTGTCTTCCTATCCTCTGCCTCAGAGGGATCAGAATCATGGTCAGCACCGCGGCGCGCGCCGAGATCGCGCGGATGTTCGCCGAGCGCGAGGAACAGCAGGGGCTGTTCCCCGACGGCAAGCCGCTGGCGGAGCGCCGAGCGGACTGGGACAATCAGATGCGGGAGATGACACTCCCATTCGGTACACAGGTCTCGCCGGTCAATGCGGGGGAGATCAAATCCGAATGGGTGGAGACGCCCGGGGCGACTCGTGGCCGGGTACTGCTGCTGCTGCATGGCGGTGGTTACAATTCCGGCTCACCGCTGACGCATCGGAAACTCGCTGCCCTGTTGGGCGCGGCAGCACGGATGCGCGTCCTCGTACCGGACTATCGGCTCGCACCCGAGCATCGCTTTCCCGCCGCAGTCGATGATGCGCTGGCGGCGCTGACCTGGCTCAAGGCCGAGGGCATTGCGGAGGACCGCGTCGTCGTCGCCGGAGATTCCGCGGGGGGAGGGCTGGCGCTGTCGCTGCTGCTGAGGCTCAGAGACGTGGGAGCCGCGATGCCGCGCGCCGCAGTGCTGTTGTCGCCCTGGACGGATCTCAGTGTTTCATCGCCGAGCTATGAGCAAATGCGCGGGCTCGACCCAATCATCACGCCGGAGGGTCTGGCGGAGGCCGGGCGCTGGTATGCGGGCGAAGGTGGCGTGACTGACCCGATGGCGTCGCCACTGTTCGCCAATCTGCGAGGCCTGCCGCCTTTGCTGATTCACGCCGGCGGCGATGAGACCATGCTGGACGATAGCCGGATTTTTGCTCAGCGTGCGAAGGAAGCAGGGGTCGCTGTGAGCTACAAAGAATGGCCCGGGCTCTGGCATGTTTTTCACCACGCGGCGCCCGACGTGCCGGAGGCGGTCGAGGCAATGAGTGAGGTCGCCGCCTTTATTCGTTCCCAATTCGGCGGTCAGTTGGATTAGTGCGCCGAGGGGCCCGGCCGCACAGGGGTAGTACATGAGTGTTGCGGCAAGGAACGCGGTATTTTCCGCGTTGGCCGACGAGCATCGGAGGGTGTTGCTCGAGCGGCTTATCGAAAGCAATGGCCAGACGCTAAGTGCGCTGTGCGACGGCCTCGACATCAGCCGGCAGGCAGTGACCAAGCACTTGGCTGCTATGGAAGCAGCCGATCTGGTGTTGACCGTCCGTCGGGGGCGCGAGAAATTGCATTTCCTCAATCCCGTGCCGATCCATGCCGTGGCCATGCGCTGGCTCAGGCAGTTCGACCGGGTGAGGCTAGGCGACCTCGAGCCGATCAAATGAAAAGGGCCGGGGTGAACCCCGGCCCTTTGTCGATTTATGTCGCGATCAGCCCTGGTAGGAAATCAGCGAGGTGATGTCCTTGATGGTGACGCGGCGGTTGAGCTCTTCGGCGTCCTCGGTTTTCACCTTGAGATAACGCTCGCCATAGCCCTGAGTGACCAGGTTCTCGGCGGGGATATCGTAGTACTCGGTCAGGATACCGGCGACCGTTGCGGCGCGCTTGTCGGACAGCACCAGATTGGACTGGTCCGAACCGACCGCGTCGGTGTGGCCTTCGATGAGGAAGACTTCGCCCGGATTACGATCGAGAATCTTCAGCATAGCCTTGGCGACCTTTGCCAGGGCACCCACCTGATCGCGCGCGATCGTGGCCTTGCCACTGTCGAAAGTGAGACCGCCAATTTCGAGGCGGCGCACGGTATCGCGGATACGGGCCGAACGCTTGACCTCGTCGATCGAGTAGATGCGGCGAACCTTTTCGACTGGCGGCTGATCGAGGAAGAACTCGATCTCATCCTCATCGGCCGAATCGGCATCAAGAATGTATTCGCGGATCGGGATGGTCAGCCTGAGTTCAGGCAGATCCTCGCCCGGGTCACGCCATTCGAGGATGAAGTCGTCGTCGCGATCGTCGACCGAGGCGAGAATGATTTCGCGGCCATCGGGCAGAATCTTGGAGCGCTTCAGAATGTCGCCGTTGCGGTTGCGGACGGTGACAATCTTGACGCCGTTGGGACGGACGATCGTTTCGCGGATGCGGCCGCGGCTCAGCTGCTCGTAGTAGATCTCATCTTCATCCGGATCGTAGAAGCGGTCACGCTCCTGCTGCGGATTGTTGATGACCAACTGGAAGTTGATCTGGAAGATGAAGCCATTGCCCTCCTGGTTATTGTCGACCACCTGAACGGCAGGGTTCTCGGCGGGCGGGGTGAGCGTGAACTCCTGCACGTCGATCTTTTCGCCCTGTTCGGTCTGGGTCGACTGCTCGGCGGCTGGCGGCGGCGCGATGTCGGCCTGGGCGGCCTGATCGTCGGCCGGCGGGGGAGCCGGTGGTTCGGCCGGCGGCGGCGTTTCCTCAGCCGGCGGCTTGCCTTCCTTGGTCACGTTCTCGTCGTCCTTGGCGCTATCGAGGACGGGTGCGGCTTCTTCCGGCGGCACATCCGCGGGGAGAGCCTCGGTCGCTTCGTCAGTCACGGCCTGATCAGCGCCCGGAAGGTCTGCGACCGGCGGGGGTTCGCTTGAGGGCTCGGTGGCCGGCGGGACGGCGGTGGGCGGCAGCGGCAGGAGTTCGATGTTGAACGCGGCAAGGCACGTGTTGCGATCGGCATAGCCGCCGGCGGTGCAGGTCGCATCGATCTGGGCCAGAGCCTGATCGACCTTCGCCTGACCTTCGGCATTGCCGGCATCGAGGTCGGAAATGCCTTCATTGTAAAGGGCGACCGATGCCTGAAGCTGGGCCAGGATGTCGGCATTAGGATCAGCGACGGCCGAGGGCTGTTCGCTCGACGCGGGTGCAGCTTCTTCTGACGACGGAGCCTCGACGGCTGCGGGGGGCTCTTCGGCCGCGGACGGCGCTGGCGCCGCTTCCTCGGACGAAGCCGCGGACTCGGCGGCCGGTGGTGGCTCTTCGGCCGGTGGCGGTGCTACTTCTTCCGCCGGCGGTGGGGTCTCTGCGGCGGGAGGCGTTGCTTCCTCGGACGAAGCAGGCGCTTCGGCGGCGGGCGGCGTAGCGCTGACGCCGACTTGCACCTCGAGCGCCGCTACGCAATCCTCGAAGGTGGCAAAGCCAGCAACGATGCATTGCTCGTTGAGCGCCGCACGGGCGGTTTCGAGCGCGGCGGCGTCGCCAGAGGTCTGCGCGGAGACATAGGCCTGATAGGCCGCGACTAGGGCAGCATCCTGGGCTTGGGCGGCGCCGAAGGGCGCTAGGGCCAGAAAGCCGAGGCTGGTGCCTGTTAAGAGCCAGGTTCGGAAGCTCATAGTGGGGGTGTCCTTATTGTTGAGGTTCGTTTCTAAGAAGTGACGCAGTCCTGCTGATCCGGACCGGAATCCGGAAAGACCTTCCTGATGGATAGTCCCCGCTTCGAACCCCGCAACGCGCCGTTGCGAAGCTAGTTCCACTTTTGCCGCGAAAGCTTGGGTTAGGCTTCGGCGATGCTCCGATATGGCGGTCCAAAGACGGCCATGCTAGGGCCGGAGACGACCATGCTGCGCCAGGCCCAACACACTATCGAGATCAAAACAGCGGGTCCGGGTCTCCTTGAATTTACCCGCGAAGCGGCGGCGTTCATCGACCATTCAGGAATTGAAACGGGGCTCCTGACGCCTTCTGCCGGCACACCTCGGCTTCGCTGGTGATCCAGGAAAATGCCGACCCCGATGTGCAGAAGGATTTGCTGTCATTCTTCCGGCGGCTGGTGCCCGAAGGGATGGATTGGATCGTGCACGACACGGAGGGGCGCGATGACATGCCGGCCCATATCAAGGCGGCGCTGACGCAGAGCTCGCTCTCGGTACCGGTATCGGAGGGGAGGGCGGTGCTGGGGCAGTGGCAGGGCCTCTATCTGTTCGAGCACCGGGCGCGGCCGCACCGGCGCGAAATCGTGCTGCATGTGATCGGGGAGGGAGCGTGAACGACGTTCTTGTCTGGTGGCCACTGATCCTTGGCCTCTCGGTAACGGGGGTGGTATCAGGCGTTTTCGCGGGGCTACTCGGCATAGGCGGCGGCGCGATCATCGTTCCGGCACTGGCCTTAGCCTTTGACGCGCTCGGCTTTGGCAGCGATGTGGCGCAGCACGCGGCGGTCGCCTCCTCGCTCGCCATCATCATCCCGACCGGCTCGATGAGCGCGCGCTCGCACTACAAGCGGGGCTCGGTGGATCTGACGATCCTCCGCTATTGGGCGCCCTTCGTGCTCACTAGCTGCCTTATCGGCGGACTGATGGCGCGGTGGTTCTCTGGCGATGTGTTGAGGATCGTATTCGGCGTGATGGCGCTGTTGATCGCCGTCAATATTGTAACGCCGTTTCAGCAGCGCCTGATGGGACATTTGCGCAGCTCGCCGCTGACGCATCGGATCGCCGCCAGCATTGTCGGGTATATCTCCGCCCTGATGGGGGTGGGCGGGGGCTCGCTCAGCGTGCCGACGATATTGGCGTTCGGCGAGACCATGCACAAAGCAGTGGGAACGGGAGCCGCGATTGGCGTCTTCATCGCGCTCGGCGGTACGATGGGCTTCATCGTCTCCGGCTGGGGCGAGCCAGGATTGCCACCGCTCAGCCTGGGCTATGTTAACCTCGTCGCCTTCGTGCTGGTGGGCGGCTTCGCGGCTCTCACCGCGCCGCTCGGAGCCGCCCTCGCGCACCGGCTCGAGCAGCGGACGCTCAAATATGTGTTCGCCGTCTTCCTCGTGCTGGTCGGCGCCAACATGATCTGGAAAGCGCTGAGTTGAGAGCGCCCGTGCCCTCAAAGGATTGTCTTAGGGCTCCAAATCCCAATTGACGTTCACGTCGATGGTGAAGGTCAATTGGCCGGCCTGGATCGGCACGGCGGCCATGTCGCGCGAGGCGGCGGCTTCGGCCTTCATGTAGAAGGGCTGGGGCTGGTTGTAGGTTTGCTGCTCGCTGATCAGCGCCAGCGCGCCGAGTTCGACGCCGGCTGCGTCGGCATAGAGATCGGCCTTGCCGCGGGCGTCGGCGAAGGCTGCGCGGCGGGCGTCATTGTAGAGCTCGGCCGGATCGTCGACGGTGAAGTTGATGCCATTAATGGTGTTGGCGCCCACGGTCACCGCCTGATCGAGCACGCTGCCAAGAGTGCCCAGATCGCGCACGAACACGGTGACTGAATTGGTGACCATATAGCCGACAATCTTGGGCGGCAGCTGATAGCCGTTGGCGTCCCGCGCGTCGGTGTAGACGTAGTTGGGGTTCACCGAGAAGCCCGAAGTCTGGATGTCGTCGGCGGCGATGCCGGCGGCTTTAAGGACATCGAGGAGCTTGGCCATATCGGCGGTGTTGGCGTCGAGCGCTTCCTTGGCGGTTGGGCCCTGCGAGGTGACGCCAGAGTTGACGTAGGCGCTGTCGGGCGCGGCGGTGACCTCGCCATGGCCGGTGATTTGCATGGAACCGGCGGCGAAAGTGGGCGAAGCGAGCGCGGTGGTGAGGAAGAGGGGGATAAGGGCGGGAAGCAGGCGCATCGGTCACTCCTTGGTCGATCCGGCAACAGTGCCGGCAAATGCGGTTACGATTATGACGCCGGGCGCGTACCGATCCTTGGGACGATCGGTGAAAATGCCGGACTTGTCGCCCGGTGGCGCTTTGCTGGACAGGCCCGACGCACTGGGCTAGCTAGCGCCGCGACAGGGAGCTGACGACATTTGACCGACAGGATCATGCCAGTCGAGGGTATTTTTGTCGGCCGGGCCAGTGTGCCGGGATTCAGCTTCCCGCGCGTCATCGCAGTGCGGGAGGGGCGCGCGCTCGACATTACCTCGCGCGAAGCGCCGACGGTCCGCGATGTCTGCGAGAAGTCCGACGCTGCGGACTATGTCAACAGCGCGAAGGGCATCGACCTCGGTTCAATAGATGCATTGGCGCACAATAGTTGGGCTGGACGATCCAAGCCTGAGATGCCGACACTGTTGTCGCCGGTCGATCTGCAGGCGGTGAAGGCGGCGGGCGTCACCTTTATCGTCTCATTACTGGAACGCGTGATCGAGGAGCAGGCGCGCGGCCACAAGGGCAGGGCCGACGAGCTGCGGGGCGAAATCGTCGGGTTGATCGGCACCGATCTCAGCCAACTGGTCCCAGGCTCCGAAACGGCGATGAAGGTCAAACAGTCGCTGATCGCGCGGGGCCTCTGGAGCCAGTACCTCGAAGTCGGCATCGGGCCGGACGCCGAGATTTTTACCAAATGCCAGCCAATGTCGTCGGTCGGCTATGGCGCCGATGTCGGCATCTTGCCGATCAGTGAGTGGAACAATCCCGAACCGGAAGTAGCGCTGGTCGTTGCCAGCAGCGGCAGGATCGTCGGCGCCACGCTTGGCAATGACGTCAATCTACGCGACGTCGAGGGCCGCTCCGCGCTGCTTTTGGGCAAAGCCAAGGACAACAACGCATCAGCCTCGCTTGGTCCCTTGATCCGGCTGTTCGATGCCAGCTTCGGCCTCGGCGATATTTCGAGGGCCGATATCGCGCTCGAGGTGGTGGGCGAAGATGGCTTCAAGCTCAGGGGCAAGAGCTCGATGAGCCAGATTTCGCGCCGGCCCGAGGATTTGGTTGCGGCGGCCCTCGGTCCGCATCACCAATATCCCGATGGGCTGGTGCTTTATCTCGGTACGATGTTTGCGCCGGTCGAGGACCGCGGTGGAACGGGCAAAGGCTTCACCCACAAGCCGAACGACATCGTGACGATCTCGACGCCGACGCTCGGCGCGCTAGGCAATCGCGTGCGCCTTGCGACTGAGTGCCCGCCATGGACCTATGGCGCGCGCCATCTGATGCGCGACCTTGCGAGTGCGGGGTTGTTGTGAACAAAGGACGAGTGAAATGGAAGATCTGCACAAGAACCTGATCGATGGCGAATGGGTCTCGGGCGAGGGGGCGGAAAATATCAACCCGTCCAACACCAATGAGGTGGTTGGCCTTTACGCCCGTGCCACCAGCGATGATACCCAGCGCGCCATTGCGGCGGCAAAGGCGGCGTTCCCCGCGTGGTCGCGTTCGGGGCTGCTCGAGCGGCATTCCATCCTCAGCAAAACGGCGCATGAAATCCTCGGGCGCCGAGAAGAACTGGGCACGCTGCTCAGCCGCGAGGAAGGCAAGACGCTGCCCGAGGGCATTGGCGAGGCGACGCGGGCGGGGCAGATTTTCGAGTTCTTCGCCGGCGAGGCGCTCAGACTTTCGGGCGAAACCGTCCCTTCGGTGCGCCCGGGTGTCGGCGTCGAAATCACGCGCGAGGCCATCGGTGTTGTCGGCATCATCACGCCCTGGAACTTTCCGATCGCGATCCCGAGTTGGAAGATCGCCCCGGCGCTTTGCTACGGCAATTGTGTGGTGTTCAAGCCCGCGGATCTTGTCCCCGGCAGTTCCTGGGCGATCGTCGATATCCTGCAGCGTGCCGGACTGCCCAAGGGGGTGCTCAATCTGGTGATGGGCAAGGGTTCGGTGGTCGGGCAGGCGCTACTCGACAGCAAGGACATCAATGCGATCACCTTCACCGGTGGTGTTTCCACCGGGCGGCGCGTGGCTGAGGCCAGCCTCAAATTCATGCGCAAGGTGCAGCTCGAGATGGGGGGCAAGAATCCGACGATCGTGCTTGACGATGCCGATCTGGCGGTCGCAGTCGAGACGGTGACGCAGAGCGCATTCTTTTCGACGGGGCAGCGCTGCACCGCGTCTTCGCGGATTATAGTGACTGAAGGCATTCACGACAAATTCGTCGCGGCGCTGAGCGAGAGGGTACGCAATCTCAAGGTGGGCGACGCGATCGAGAAGGGCATCGAGATCGGGCCGGTGGTTGACCCGGGCCAGCTCAAGCAGGACATCGACTATATCGAGATCGGCAAGAAGGAAGGCGCCAAGCTCGCTGTCGGTGGCGAGGTCCTCAGCCGCAAAAACCCCGGCCACTTCCTGCAGCCAGCGCTGTTCACTGAAGCGACCAATCAGATGCGGATTTCGCGCGAGGAAATTTTTGGGCCGGTGGCTTCGGTCATCCGCGTCAAGGATTACGAGGAGGCGCTGGCGACAGCCAATGATACCGAGTTCGGTCTCTCCTCGGGCATCGTCACGACGTCGCTCAAACATGCGACGCATTTCAAGCGGAACGCTGAGGCAGGGATGGTCATGGTCAACGTTCCGACGGCAGGCGTCGATTTCCACGTGCCGTTCGGCGGGCGCAAGGGCTCGAGCTACGGCCCCAAGGAGCAGGGTCGCTACGCCGCCGAATTCTTCACACAAGTAAAGACCGCTTACACCGCCGCGGGCTGACCATGGCCCGACGGCGAGGCCGCCGGGCCACTCAGTTGTCGCGGATCAGTTGCCGGGATTGGCCAGCATCTGGATGATGAGGTCGCGCAGGGCCTCTGACACCGGGGTCTCCTCGATCGAGCCGTCGCGGTTGAGGGTGATTGTACCGTAGCTCTCGAGCGCCATGGCCTCGTCCAAGGGGCCTCGTCCCTGGGCGTCGGGGTCGACCTTGGGTGTCGGCATGGCCGCGAAGTCGGGAAAGCTGATCGGCGCAGCACGCATTGTGTCGAAATCGCCGGTGCCGCGGCTCGGGGGCGAGACGCTGGCGGCAAGCGCGGTGCCGGCCGTCGCGGCAACAACGAGCAAAGCGGAAATGAGCTTGGCGGAATGAGACATGAATTCACCTTCGAGAATGGTCGCCGCATTGGTGGGCGCTTCAGAAGGTGAGACGGCGCCCGAGGCCGATTGTTTGGGTAAGGTCACGAGATTGTGGAATTGGTGGGCCCGGCAGGACTCGAACCTGCAACCAGACCGTTATGAGCGGTCGGCTCTAACCATTGAGCTACAGGCCCCGCACGCCTCTTAGCAGGCGGTGGCGCGGCGTCAAACTTTCAGCCGGCGCGGGCGGATTCTTCGAGCTGGGCGAGCTCGGCTTCGGCCTTTAGGGCGCGGTCGCGCCAGTCTTCAATGCTGAGGCCGTCGAGCCGGGGCGAGGGCATGTCCGGCTCCGGTTCGGGCTCGGCGACGGCGCCGCTGATGATCCTTGCATGGAAGGCGCGGACGTAGCTGCCATCGTCGGGGTCGAGTCTGCCGGCGCGCCAGTCCTCCAGGATGCGGTTGAGATCGACAATTGTCTCTTCGTTCATGTCGCCGCGGGCCAGAAGCTCGGCAACGAGCTGATCGATCTCCACGCTTTGCTCCTTCAGAATTGCTTCCTGCCTCTCTAGCCGAGGGGCGGGCCGGGCTCAACCGGTCAGAGTCGGGGGAAGGGCCTACTCAGGAACTTGCTTCCCTTGAGCCCGAAACGCCAAGGGGTGTCGACCGCCTTGGTGATGCCGATGCGGGGACCAATGGCCATCTCGGCCAGAGCTGGGGGCAGCGTCAGGGCGAATGGCGGCCCATCCACCATTTTATTGTCGAGCGCGCCGGTGACTCCGAGCGCGGCGCAGAGCTTGCCGGGTCCCGAGCAGAGCGCGCGGGGATCGTCGACGCCGCGGCGGCGGCGCATCGTGGCGAGGCCGTCCGTGGGCTCGATGGCGCGGAGCAGCACGGCGCTGGCGCCGCGGCAGACGAAATTGAGGCACAAATGGATGCCGTAGGAGCGATACACATAGGTCCGACCGGGGCCGGCAAACATCGCACCATTGCGCGGCGTCGGGCCGCGAAAGGAATGCGAGGCGGGATCGTCGGGATGATAGGCCTCGGTCTCGACGATGATGCCGCCGACCGCACTGATGGTGAAATGCGCGCCGATCAGTTCGCGGGCGACGAGGCTCGCGTCGCGGTCGAAAAAGGCGTGAAGCGACATGCAGTGAGTTTGGCCTGGGCGCGCCGGAGCGGCAAGCTAGACCTGCTTCATGCCGAGGCGCGCGGCGGCCACGTTGCCCACCAGCACGCCCATTTCGGTTGCGTAATTGGACTGGATCCCGCCGATGGCACCGGCGATGCTGCTTTGCGAGGCGAGGAACTCCTGATGCGCGGCCTTGCGCTTGGCGTTCGCAGCCTCGGCCTCGGCATGGAGTGATGGCCGGGGCAGCCAGTACATCGATCGCTTCTGAATCTGCATCGCGGCAAAGCATGCGGCGTACCGGGTTAACGAAACCTTAGCGGCGCCCGGCGATTGCCGGACGCATTGCGGCATGGCAAGAGCGGCTCGGGAGTTGCGATGGCCAACAGCCTCAAATTCGGAACCAGCGGATTGCGTGGGCTGGCGGAGGAACTGGCCGGCGCCGAGACACGGCGCTATGCGGCGGCGTTTGTCCGCTATCTCAGGCAGGACAGCTGGTCCGGCACGGAAATCCTGATCGGCCGTGATCTTCGCGTCAGTAGCCCGGAGATCGCGGTCGACGTGCTTGCGGCGTTGGCGGGGATGGGCGTGACGGCGCTCGATGCCGGCGAGGTCCCCACACCCGCTCTGGCGCTGGCGGCCATGCAGCGGGGACTACCCGCGATCATGGTGACGGGCAGCCACATACCCGGCGATCGCAATGGATTGAAGTTCTACCGGCCGGACGGCGAGATCGACAAGACCGACGAGGCGGGGATAGTTGGGGCGCTGGGTGATGCGCCGACGGGCGAGGGGACGGCCATCGGCGCCGCCGACGTGCTGGCCGGGTATCGCGCGCGTTATGCCGGACTTCTGCCGTCCGGTTCATTGTCGGGCTGGCGCATCGGCGTGTGGCAACATTCAACGGTGGCGCGCGAGCTGCTCGGCGCGCTGTTGGCTAGTGCGGGGGCCGAGATCGTCCCGCTGGGCCGGTCCGAGAGTTTCGTTGCCGTCGACACCGAGGCGGTGGCGCCCAGCGATGCGCGGCAGATTGCCGATTGGGTCGCCGCGCACAAACTGGATGCGCTGGTTTCGGCCGATGGCGATGGCGATCGCCCGCTGCTTGCCACGGGCGATGGCGCATTGGTGCGCGGCGATGTGCTTGGGATGCTTGCGGCTCAGTTCCTCGGTGCAACGACGGTCGTCACCCCTGTGACTTCGGTGTCGACGGTTGAGACTCTGTTCCCCCATGTCATCCGTACCATGGTCGGCTCCCCCTTCGTCATTGCCGGGATGCGAGGTGCGGCCGCGCCAGTGATCGGCTTTGAGGCCAATGGCGGGTTGCTCCTCGGCTCCGAGGTGCGCGTCGGGGATGTGGCGCTGACGGCGCTGCCGACCCGCGATGCGATCCTGCCGCTTGTCGCGGTGCTGTTGGCGGCGCGTCAATCGCACAAATCGATCGCTGAGCTCGTTCTCACCCTGCCGCCGCGCTTCGCCGCGAGCGGCCGGCTTCAGCATGTCCCGGAAACCAAGAGCGACATTCTGTTCGAGCGGCTGCAGCGTGCGCCGGCCGCTTTTTTCGCGGCGCAGGGCGCGGTCACCGCGCAATCGGATATTGATGGGCTGCAAAGCCGCCTCGCGAGCGGGGAAGTGATTCACTACCGCCGCTCGGGCAATGCGCCGGAGCTCCGCTGTTACACGGAAGCGGCGACGGCGGAGCGGGCCGAAGCGCTGCTGCAATGGGGGCTTTCGGCGGCCGAAGCGCTGGTGCGCTAGCCACGGACGATCACCCATGCCGCGGCGCCCGCGAGAATGGCGCCTGTTGCGCGGTTGAGGCGGCGGATGGCCTTGGCGCTGGTGATGAAGTCGCGCGCCCAAGCGGCGAGCCCGGCATAGGCAAAGCCGATGATCAGCAGCACGATAGCGACGATCCCGGTGAGTTCGGCAAAACCGAGCCAGCTGATGCTCTCGAGTGGGATGAGGGTCGGCAGCAACGCGAGGTAAAAGCCGATGGCCTTTGGGTTGCCTAAGGTGAGCGCGAAGCCGGCGGTAGCGGTACGCCACCAGGGCTCGACCGCCCGCGGGCTCAGCTGTTCCGAGCCGGCCTTGGCCGTCCAGAACTGCCAGGCGATGAACAACAGATAGGCGGCACTGGCAAAGCGCACGACGATGAAGACTGGTCCAAACACGGTGGCAATCGCGGCGAGGCCGAAAATGGCGAAAGCCAGGTAGACGAGATCGCCCGCAAGGATGCCGATTACCATCGGCACCGCAGCCTTGAAGCCGCCGCCCAGGGCCCGGCCGACGATCGCCGCCACTCCCGGGCCCGGCACGAGGACGACGATGGTGTAGACGAAGGTGAAGGCGGCGAGAGTGACGAAATCCATGGTTCAGGACGGGCAGCGGGCGAGGATAAGCGGGTAGCCGCGGTCGCGGGTGATGACGAGGATATCAGGTGAGGGCCGGTAGAACTGCACCAGCCCGTTGACGATCGAGAGCGCCGTCGCGCGCTGCTGATCGACGGCCTGCCCGGACTTGTCGGGCCCGAGGCCGACGGCAGTGAGATAGGCCTCGATGTCGGTGTGTTCGGCGAAGGTCGCGCCGGCGACGAAGGAATAAATCTGGCTGAAGGTGCCGGCTGGCGTGGTGTTGACAATCTGTGCGGTGAGGGGGTTGGGCAAGCTGATGGCAACCGGGGCAGGGCCTGAACAAGTCTTGTCGTGGTCGACGCCGTAGGTCTCGACGCCCGTCTGCGGGCTGGGGCCGGTAAGGCGTGCCCATTTGCCAGTCATTCCCTCAAGCACTTTCTGGCCGTGGCCGGATAGCAGAAAATCGGGCTGCGACAGGCCGCTGGCGAACAGCGCATAGGCGCGCTCGGCCTGGTCTGCGATAGACTGCGCCGCTGCCGGCGCGACGGTGAAAACCAGGGCGGCAAGAATGGCAAGACGACGCATCAAGGAGCTCCCGAGCAAGTGCGGCGGACCCTAATGCAGCGGCTATTTGGGCTCAATCCCCGCTAGGCGAGGGTCGCCATGCGCTCGAACAGCAGCTCGAAAAAGCCGTCGGCATCGCCGGAGCGGAGATAGTTGACGTTTCTCACCCGGCCGGTGACGCCCCAATAATCGACGACCGTCATACCGCGGGCCAGCTCGCCCTGGGTTTCGATAGCGACATTGACGTGCTTGCCTTGGAACAGCTCGGGTTTGAGCAGCCACGCGATGACGCAGGGATCGTGCAGCGGGCCGCCTTCGGAGCCATATTTCGTAATGTCGAAGCGCGAGAAAAATTCGAGCATCTCGGCGGTGGCGATGCCGGTACGATTGCCCAGCGTGCGGAAGCGTTCGATGCGCGGCCGCGTCGCCAGCATGAAATGGCTGACGTCGAGCGGCACCTGGGTGATGGGGATGCCGGAGTGGAAGACCAGATCCGCGGCTTCGGGATCGACATAAATATTGAACTCGGCCGCCGGGGTGGTGTTGCCGCCCTCGAACAGGGCGCCGCCCATGAGGACGATCTGTTTCACCCGCGAAACGATCGCCGGAGCCTTGACGAAGGCCATGCCTAGATTGGTCAGCGGCCCCAGCGCGCAGAGCGTCACGGTGCCCGGCTCATTGTTCATCAGCGTGTCGATGATGAAGTCGACGCCGTGCTGGCTTTCGAGCTGCTGCCGGGGCTCGGGCAGGGTGGGGCCATCAAGCCCGGTCTGGCCGTGCACATATTCGGCGGTGACCAGCGGGCGCCGCATCGGGCGCTCGCAGCCGGCATAGACGGGGACAGTTCGGCCAGATAGTTCAACCACTTTGAGCGCGTTGGCCGCGCTCAGCGTGAGGCCGACATTGCCGGCGACCGCAACGATCCCAAGCACGTCGATCTCGTCGGGCGACCCAAGCGCCAAGAGGATGGCCACGGCATCGTCCTGGCCGGGATCGGTATCGATAATGATCTTCTGGCGCACGGCCGGCCCCTTGAAGTTGCCCTGAATCGCGGGCGGACAATAGGGCCAAAGGTCGGATGCGTCACCCCGAGGCGGAACAAAAGCAGCGGCGGTCGATTGTTTGCGACGGAGGATCGATTGGCCAGCCGAGCGTCACAGCGTGCCACCCCCAAGGCAATGACCCCAGCCCAGTTCGAGCGGCTGCTGGCGATCTCGGCGTCGCTGGCAATGCTGGTTTTTGGCGTGGTGGCCGGCGTTGCCGCTTTGATGGTTGGGCGGGTGATCCTTGCGCCGGTGTGCTTTGCCATCGTCATCGGGCTGATGTTCGGACCGGTGGCCGATTTGCTCGAAAAGCGCGGCTTGAGGCCGGGCTTTTCCGCCGCGATCGTGGTGCTGCTGTTCATCGGCATGCTGGCGGCGGCGGTCATGCTGTTCTCGGCGCCGCTGTCGGAATGGATCGCGCGGGGTCCGCAGATCTGGGCAAAGCTTCGTGCCCAGCTGATGAGCCTTAAGGGGCCAATCGAGACCCTGAGCAGCGTCCAGGAGCAGCTCAAAAGTGCCTTTGGCGCCGAAGAGGTGGTGACGGTCGAAGTGCAAGATGGCGGGCCGGTGCAGGATCTGGCGACCACCGCGCCGTCGCTGCTGGCCGATGTGCTGCTGTTTCTCGCCAGCCTCTACTTCTTCCTTGCGACGCGTAAGCAGATCCAGGTGGCCGTGCTGTCGCTTTGTTTTTCGCGCCGCGTGCGCTGGCGGGCAGCGCATGTATTCCGCGACGTCGAATCCCGCATCAGCACGCTGCTGCTGTCAGCGGCGGTGATCAATGCTGGGCTCGGGGTGGCGACCGCGGTGGTGCTGTGGCTGCTGGGCGCGCCATCCCCGTTGCTGTGGGGCGCGCTTGCGGCAATGCTTAATTTCATCCCCTATGTCGGCCAGGCGGTGATGATCGTAATCCTGTTGGCAGTGGGCTTCGGCACGCAGACGACTCTGCTCGCCATGCTGATGCCGGTGATCGCGTATGCGGTGCTCAATCTGGTGGCTGACCAGATCGTCTTTCCGCAATTTGTCGGCCGGGTGCTGACGCTCAATCCGTTCGTGATCCTCGTGGCGACGGCCTTCTGGATCTGGATATGGGGTCCCGCCGGCGGCTTTGTCGCGGTTCCTTCGCTGCTCGTCCTCCAATCGATCGTGCTGCACATCCTGCCGAGCCGGCCGTTGCCGCGGCACCGCCATCGTGCGTCGCCTGCCGAAGCGCTGCCAGCGCCAACGGCGGCTGCCCCGAAGCGCGCTCCGCGCAAACCAGCTCTTCCCACCCCGCCTTGACCTTGGCTGCCGCCGCTCGCATGTCTAGGGCCGGGCACGGCAGGGGGCGAGCATGGAAACCGAAGCAATCGCACATGCGGCGGAAGCCGCCTCGGGCATCAATCTCATCCAGGTCGTGGCGCTGCTTTGCGCTGGGGTGATCGCGGTGCCGATTTTCCGGCGCCTCGGCCTCGGCTCGGTGCTGGGCTATCTCGCGGCGGGACTTGCCATCGGGCCCTATGGCTTCAGGCTGGTCAACGAGCCCGAAGCGATCCTCCATGCCGCCGAGCTCGGAGTCGTCATGTTCCTCTTTATCATCGGGCTCGAAATGGAGCCCGCGCGGCTATGGACGCTGCGGAAGCAGATTTTCGGGCTGGGCGCCTTGCAAGTGGTCGCCGCCGGTCTGTTGCTGACGCTTCTCGGCATCGTGCTCCTCCGCCTCGCGCCGGCCGTTGCGTTCGTTGCCGGCATGGGGTTCGTCCTCACCTCGACGGCCATTGTCATGCAGCTGATGCAGGAGCAGGGGACCCTCGCGACCGAGCCCGGCCAGAAGATCGTTTCGATCCTCCTGCTCGAGGATCTGGCCATCGTGCCGCTGCTTGCGATCGTCGCCGTTCTTGCTCCCAATGTGCCGGACGTTGATCCGACCCAGCGGTTAATCGGCATCGGCATCGGGCTCGCCGCGGTGGTGGGGCTGGTGTTTGTCGGCCGCTGGGTGCTCAACCCATTGTTCAAAATTCTCGCCGATTCCAAGGCACGCGAGGTGATGACTGCCGCGGCGCTGCTCGTGGTGCTGGGCGCGGCGCTCGCCATGTCCTCGGTCGGCCTGTCGATGGCGATGGGGGCGTTCCTTGCGGGTGTGCTGCTCTCGACCTCGATTTTCAAGCACCAGCTCGAAGCCGATGTGGAGCCGTTCCGCGGCATCCTGCTCGGGCTGTTCTTCCTCGCGGTCGGCATGTCGCTCGATCTGGGTGTGGTGGCTGCCAATTGGCAGACACTAGCGCTCTCCGTCGTGGGCTACATGCTCGTCAAAGCGCTGGCGATCTATGGTCTCGCGCGCGTACTCGGGGCGGGTCATGCCGTTGCGCTTGAGCGCGCCGTGCTGATGGCGCAGGGCGGCGAGTTTGCCTTCGTCCTTTATGCGACAGCGCTGTCGGGCGGCATTTTCAGCCCCGAACAGAATGCACTCTTTACCGCCACCGTGATCGTCTCGATGGTGTTGACGCCTTTCACGGTGCTGATGATGCGCCAGTTGCAGCCGCGGGCGATCGTCTCGATGGATGGGGTCGAGGCAGTGGAGCAATTGCGGGCGCAGGTGCTGGTCATCGGCTTCGGCCGCTTCGGGCAGATCGCCAGCCAGCCGCTGATCGCGCGCGGCTATCGCGTCTCGATCATCGACAATGACACCGATATGATCCGCGCCGCCGCTCGCTTCCGCATGAAGGTCTATTATGGCGATGGCACGCGGCTGGATATTTTGCGTGCGGCGGGCGCGGGGGAAGCCGACGCCGTTCTGGTCTGCGTCGACAAGGTGGAGCAATCCAACCGGATCGTCGAATTGCTGCGCTCGGAATTTCCGCTCACCAAAGTCATGGCGCGCGCCTTCGATCGCCGCCATGCGTTCGAGCTGATCAAGGCGGGGGTCGATTTCCAGATCCGCGAATTGTTCGAATCGGCGCTCCTGTTCGGCAGCGAGACGCTCAAGGTGCTCGGCGTCGATCCGGACGAAGCCCGCCAGGTGATCGAGGAAGTGCGCGAGCGTGATACGCAGCGCTTCGAGGCGCAATTGCTCGGCGGCATGATGGCGGCGCCGACCGATCTGCTGCTCTCAAACGCCGAGGGCCAGGCGCGCGAAACCGGTGTCGTCGGCGCGCCTTCGCAGCCGGTGATGCTGGAAAAATCCGAAGAGAACGCCACGAGCTAAGACATTTCAGCTGTGCAAACGCGGGGGCGCAGCTCGTCGGCGAACTCGGGCAGGCAGGGCTTCCAAGCGCAAGCCTTTGATGCAATGCTTGTTCTGACTAGAGGGGAATACATCGTCATGCTGATTGGATTGCGCGATGTCGCAAAAGCCTATCGTTATGGACGCCCCCAAGCCGCAACCGCGAGCCCTCACTGCCGAGGCGCTCCAGTCGGAAATCCTTGAAAAGCTTACCTATTCTGTCGGCAAGGACCCGATCGTCGCGCGGCCCTACGACTGGCTGAAAGCGACCATTCTCGCCGTTCGCGACCGGATGATCGACCAGTGGATGGAATCGAGCCGCGAGACGTGGCGCAATTCCGGCAAGCGCGTCTATTATCTGAGCCTCGAATTTCTCATCGGTCGGCTGATGCGCGACGCGATGAGCAATATCGGCCTGATGGAGCCGATGCGGGCGGCGCTCAAGAACCTCAATGTCAATATCGGGGATTTGATCAATCTCGAGCCCGACGCGGCACTTGGTAATGGCGGTCTCGGCCGGCTTGCCGCCTGCTTCATGGATTCGATGGCCTCGCTCGGCATTGCCGCCTACGGCTATGGCATCCGCTACGCCAATGGCATGTTCCGGCAGGAAATGAGCGAGGGCTGGCAGGTCGAACTGCCTGAGGACTGGCTGGCGCACGGCAATCCGTGGGAATTCGAGCGGCGGGAATCGAGTTACGAAATCGGCTTCGGCGGGCAAGTAGTGCCGGTGGCTGAACCCGACGGCTCGACGCGGCTCGAATGGCGGCCCTCCGAGCATGTGCTGGCGGTGGCGTTCGATACCCCGATCGTAGGCTGGCGTGGCAAGCGGGTAAACACGCTCCGGCTCTGGAGCGCGCAGCCGATCGATCCGATCCTGCTCGACAAGTTCAACTCAGGGGACCATATCGGCGCGCTCGAAGAAAGCGCGCGGGCAGAAGCCATTACGCGGGTTCTTTATCCCGCTGATTCAACGCCTTCGGGGCAGGAACTGCGGCTCAGGCAGGAGTTCTTTTTCTCGTCCGCGTCGCTGCAGGACATTGTGCGCCGGCATCTGCAGCAATATGGCGATCTGGGTTCGCTTAGCGACAAGGTTGCGATCCAGCTCAACGACACGCATCCAGCGATTTCGATCGCCGAGCTGATGCGCATCCTGATCGATATTCACGGGCTCAAATGGGCGGTGGCGTGGAAAATCACGCGCGGCACGTTCGGCTACACCAACCATACGCTCCTGCCCGAGGCGCTTGAGACCTGGCCGGTGTCGCTGATGGAGCGGATGCTGCCGCGCCAGATGCAGATCATCTACGCCATCAATGCAGAAGTGTTGACCGAGGCGCGCAAGGCTGGGGGTCTCAGCGACCAGCAGATCGCCAATGTGTCGCTGATCGACGAGGGCGGGGCGCGCCGCGTCCGCATGGGTCAGCTGGCGTTTGTCGGCAGCCATTCGGTCAACGGCGTGTCGGCGCTCCATACAGAGCTCATGAAAAAGACGGTGTTTTCCGATCTCAACCGGCTCTATCCCGACCGTATCAACAACAAGACCAATGGCGTGACGCCGCGGCGCTGGCTGCTCGAGTGCAATCCCGGGCTGACCAGGCTCGTCTCGGAGCGGATCGGCCCGGAGTTCCTCGACAATTTCGATCTCATCAAGCAGCTCGACCGGCATGCGGACGATCCGAACTTTCAGGCACAGTTCGCGGCAGTGAAGCGGGCCAACAAATTGCGGCTCACTGAGATCATCAAGGACCGCCTCAATATCACGGTCTCGCCGGACTCGCTGTTCGACGTGCAGGTCAAGCGTATCCACGAATATAAGCGCCAGCTGCTCAACGTCATTGAGGCGGTGGCGCTCTACCAGCAAATGAAGGCGCATCCGGAACGCGAATGGGTGCCGCGGGTCAAGGTGTTCGCCGGCAAGGCCGCGCCCAGCTACTGGAACGCCAAGCTGATCATCAAGCTGATCAACGATGTGGGCACGCTCATCAATGACGACCCCTCGGTGCGCGGCCTTTTGAAGGTGGTCTTCCTGCCCAATTACAATGTGTCGCTGGCCGAAATCGTGATGCCAGCGGCGGACCTGTCGGAACAAATCTCCACGGCCGGACTTGAGGCTTCGGGAACCGGCAACATGAAATTTGCAATCAACGGCGCGGTCACCATCGGCACGCTCGATGGCGCCAATATTGAAATGCTCGACGCGGTGGGGCACGAAAACATGGTGATCTTCGGCCTGACGGCCGAGCAGGTAGCCGAAAAGCGGGTGCGGATGGAAGTGCCGCGCACCGCCATTGATGCCTCGCCGCCGCTGCGCGAAGCGCTCGAAATGATCGCCTCGGGGGTGTTCTCCCCGGACGATCCCAACCGCTATCGCGATCTGATAGGCGGGCTTTACGACCATGACTGGTTCATGGTGGCGCGGGATTTCGACGCCTACTCAGCGGCGCAGCGTCGGGTCGACAGCATCTGGCAGAATTCGAAGGATTGGTATTCGATGACGATCCGCAACACGGCGCGCATGAGCTGGTTTTCCTCGGACCGGACGATCCGGCAATATGCCGAGGAAATCTGGGGCGTTCCCGTGGGTCGGGCGTAAGGAGCCAGTCTTTGGAGAAATGGCAGGCCGATCCGCATGATGTGACGGCGATCGTTGGCGGTCAGCATGCCGACCCGTTTGCGGTTCTGGGCCTGCAGCACGCCGCCGGTATCTGGGCCGTCCGCACCTTCATTCCGCATGCCGAAGCCGTCACCGCCTATGGCCGCGACGGCAAGCTTTTGGGCGAGCTGATCCTCCGTGACCCGGCGGGGTTCTTCGAGGGCAAGGTTCAGATCAAGGAACGGCAGCCGATCCGCTACCGCGCCAGCAATCAGGGCGGCGAATGGGATGTGTTCGATCCCTATAGCTTCGGCCCCGTGCTCGGGCCGCTCGACGATTACTATATCGGTGAGGGCACGCATCTGAGGCTCTACGACAAGCTTGGCGCGCACGCGATGGAGTTCGAGGGTGTCGACGGCACACATTTCGCCGTGTGGGCGCCCAATGCACGACGCGTCTCGGTAGTGGGGCCGTTCAACGACTGGGACGGCCGCCGCCACCCGATGCGCAACCGCTTTGAGACGGGCGTGTGGGAAGTGTTCGTGCCGACGCTGGGGCCGGGCACCATCTACAAATTCGAGATCGTCGGGCAGGACGGCAAGCTCCTGCCGCTGAAGGCCGACCCGTTCGCGCGCCAGTCCGAGCTTCGGCCGCGGACCGCCTCGGTGGTCGCCGATCCGGCGCCGTTCGATTGGGACGACGCCAAATATCTGGAGGCGCGCGGCAAGAAGGATTGGCGGCGGACGCCGATCTCCATTTACGAAGTGCATCTGGGCTCCTGGCGGAAGCGCGCCGATGGCCAGTTCATGAGCTACGACCAGTTCGCCGAGCAGCTCATCCCCTATACCAAGGATATGGGCTTTACTCATATCGAGCTGTTGCCGATCAGCGAGCATCCGTTTGATCCGAGCTGGGGCTACCAGCCGACGGGGCTGTTCGCGCCGACCTCGAGGTTCGGCGATCCCGCGGGGTTCAAGCGCTTTGTCGACGCCGCCCACAAAGCCGAGCTTGGCATCATCCTCGATTGGGTGCCGGCGCATTTTCCAACCGACGAGCACGGGCTCGCCCGCTTCGATGGAACGGCGCTCTATGAGCATTCCGATCCGCGCCAGGGCTATCACCCGGACTGGAACACGGCGATCTACAATTTCGGCCGGAAGGAAGTCTCATCCTTCCTCCTCAACAACGCGCTCTACTGGTTCGAGGAGTTCCACATCGACGCGTTGCGCGTGGATGCCGTGGCCTCGATGCTTTATCTCGACTATTCGCGCAAGGCCGGCGAGTGGGTGCCGAACCAGTTTGGCGGCAACCACAATCTCGAAGCGGTGGCGTTCCTGAAACGCGTCAACGCCGAGGTCTATCGACAGCATCCGGGCGCCATGATGATCGCCGAGGAATCGACGGCCTGGGCAGGGGTGTCGGCGCCGACGCATTCGGGCGGGCTCGGCTTCGGTTTCAAATGGAATATGGGGTTCATGAACGACACGCTGCGTTACATGACGCGTAACCCCATCCATCGCCGCTACCACCACAACGACATGACGTTCGCGGCGCTCTATGCCTTCACTGAGAATTATGTGCTGCCGCTCAGCCATGACGAGGTGGTGCACGGCAAGGCCTCGCTGATCAACAAGATGAGCGGCGACGACTGGCAGCAATTCGCGGCGCTTCGCGCCTACTATACTTTCATGTGGGGCTGGCCGGGCAAGAAGCTCTTGTTCATGGGCCAGGAATTTGCGCAGCGCGAGGAATGGAGCGAGAGCAAAGGGCTCGACTGGTGGCTACTCGATGCGGGCATGCATGAGGGCGTGCGGCGGCTGGTCGGCGATCTCAATGCGGCTTATCGCGACCTCGCGGCGTTGCACGGCCGCGACAACGAGCCGGACGGTTTCGAATGGCTGGTCGGCAATGACCACGCCAATTCAGTGTTTGCCTGGGTGCGCCGCTCGAACGGTTCGAACCCGGTGGTGGTTATTGCCAACATGACACCGGTGCCGCGCGACAATTACCGCGTGCCGATGCCCAAGGAGGGGGCGTGGAGCGAGCGGATCAACACCGACGCCGGGTGGTATGGCGGTAGCAACAGCGGCAACCAGGGCAAGGTCGCCGCGCATAAGGCCGAGGGGAGCTGGATGCCGGCCTATGCCGATCTGTTCGTGCCGCCCATGGCCTGTCTGATCTTGAAATACGACCCGGACTAATTCGGGCGGAGGAGGGAACAATGGCAGACTACCGGACACCATCGCCGCTGGCCCGCGAAGCGATGGCCTATGTGCTGGCGGGCGGGCGTGG
>JBDSEK010000067.1:0-7911 GCA_039920085.1 Devosia sp.
CCGCTGCACGGCGCCGTCATCCTCGCAAAGCAGATTTTCGCCTGATGAACTACATCGACAGGAGACAGAAAAGCGTGTCCAGCCGCATCATTCCCGTCCAGCCCTTCGACTATGTGGTGTTCGGCGCAACCGGCGACCTGACCAAGCGCAAGCTGATCCCGGCACTCTACCACCGCTTCAAGGATGGCCAGTTCGACGAGCAGAGCCGCATCATCGGTGTGTCGCGCACCAAGTGGAGCGACGAGGATTTCAGGAAGGCCGCGCGCGAGGACATCGCCCAGTTCGTCGAAAAGGAATACCAGGACGCCAAGACTATCGAGCGCTTCGTCTCGATCTTCTGCTATGTGCCCAATGACGTGTCCGACCCTGCCAAATGGGGCGACTTAAACAGCAAGCTGCGCGACGATCCCAAGGTGGTGCGCGCCTTCTACATGGCGATCGCGCCCGATCTGTTCGGGCCGACCTGCGAATATATCAAACAGCAGGGCTACTATCGGCGCGACGCGCGGGTGGTGATCGAAAAGCCGCTCGGCCACGACCTCCAATCCTCGATCGCCATCAATGACGAAGTATCCAAGATCTTCAGGGAAGATCAGGTTTACCGGATCGACCACTATCTCGGCAAAGAAACCGTGCAGAATCTGCTGGCGCTGCGCTTTGCCAACATCCTATTCGAACCAATCTGGAATTCGGCCCATATCGATCACGTGCAGATTACCGTGGCGGAAAGCGTCGGCGCGGGCACGCGCGGCTATTACGACGAGAGCGGCGCGCTGCGTGACATGATCCAGAACCACATGCTGCAGCTGTTATGCCTTGTGGCAATGGAACCGCCGGCGAGCGATGACGCCGATGCCTTGCGCGACGAGAAGCTCAAAGTGCTGCGCAGCCTTAAGCGCATCAATGGCGGCGATGTCAGCCGGGCGACGGTGCGCGGGCAGTATAAGGCCGGCAGTGTCGACGGCGTGCCGGTGGTGAGCTATCAGGACGAGCTGCCCCCTGAAAAGAAGGGCTCCAGGACCGAGACCTTCGTAGCGCTCAAGGCCGAGGTCGAGAATTGGCGCTGGGCTGGAGTTCCGTTCTATTTCCGCACCGGCAAACGTCTTGCCAGTCGCGCCTCGGAAATCTGCCTGCAGTTCCGCACTATTCCGCATTCGATCTTCGATCATGCCGAAGGTGCCCCGCGTCCCAACCGACTGGTGATCCGACTACAGCCCGATGAGGGCGTGAAGCTGTTGCTGATGATCAAGGATCCGGGTCCCGGTGGCATGCGCCTGCGTGAGGTGCCGCTCAATCTGAGCTTTGCCGCGACCTTCAGCGAACGCACCCCCGAGGCCTATGAACGGCTATTGCTCGATGTCATCCGCGGCAGCCAGACGCTGTTCATGCGTCGCGACGAGTTGGAGGCGGCTTGGCGGTGGGTGGACCCGATCCGCAATAGTTGGGACGCGGCGACCGATGCGCCACAGAGCTACGCCGCAGGGACCTGGGGCCCGAACGGCGCGGTGGCGCTGATCGAACGCGACGGCCGCACCTGGCACGAGGACGATAATTGAGGCCGGCGCGCCGGGATTTCCGCGACAAACAGCAACTGGCAGAAGCGCTCGCCGAGGCCGTTGCATCCACTCTCAAGGCGAGCGTCAAGGCCAGCGGGCTGGCCTCGCTGGCGGTATCGGGCGGCTCGACCCCGGTGCGGTTCTTTAGGGCGCTCAGCGCGCGCGGCGATGTGCCCTGGGGAGAGATCACCGTAACGCTCGTCGACGAGCGCTGGGTGGACGAGAATTCCGAGCGCTCCAACGCCAGACTGGTCCGTGCCAATCTGCTGCAGGGCCGGACAGCGCTTGCGACCTTCGTGCCGCTCTATCAGGGAGGAGGCGTGCCCGATACGGCAGGAATGGCGCGGACCAACGCCGCACTGGAACGAGTACCGCAGCCGCTCGACGTGGCGATATTGGGCATGGGCAATGACGGCCACACAGCCTCGTTCTTCCCTCGAGGGGACACGCTGCACGACGCGTTGACCACGGACGGGCCGGCCATCGCCATCAATGCACCGGGGGCGGGGGAGCCACGGGTGACGCTGACGTTGAAACGGCTGCTCGCCGCCAAGGCACTGCATTTGCACATCGAGGGGAGGGAGAAGGCCGAAACGCTGGAGCGGGCGATGGGTGAAGGTCCCGTGGAGGACATGCCCGTTCGTGCTATCCTGCGTCAAAGCCAGACGCCATTGACTATCTACTGGTGCCCCTAGCAGGGCAAGGAGCCCTCCCATGCCTATTCTCAAGGCCGTTCAGGACGTGACCGATCGTATCGCGGCACGCAGCACGCAGACGCGCCGCGACTATCTCGACCGTGTCGAGCGCGCCCGAGAGGCAGGGGTCTATCGCGCCTCGCTGAGCTGCGGAAATCTGGCGCATGGTTTTGCCGCGTGCTCGCCTTCGGACAAGGCGAAGCTTGCGGGGAGCAAGGCGCTGAATCTGGGCATCGTCACCTCTTACAACGACATGTTGAGCGCCCATCAACCCTATGAAACCTATCCGGCGATCATCAAGGAGGCGGCGCGAGCCATCGGGGCCACGGCGCAGGTCGCTGGCGGCGTGCCGGCCATGTGCGATGGCGTGACGCAGGGCCAGCCAGGCATGGATCTCAGCCTGTTCAGCCGCGACGTGATTGCCATGGCGACGGCGATTGCCCTGTCGCACAATATGTTCGATGCGGCGGTGTTCCTCGGCATCTGCGACAAGATCGTACCGGGGTTGCTGATCGGCGCGTTGACCTTTGGACATCTGCCAGCGGTGTTCGTGCCGGCGGGGCCGATGCCATCGGGGCTTCCCAACGACGAAAAGAGCCGGGTACGCCAGCTCTATATGGAAGGCAAGGTCGGCCGCGCCGAGCTGCTCGAGGCCGAGGCAAAGTCCTACCATTCGCCGGGGACCTGCACCTTCTACGGCACCGCCAATTCCAACCAAATGCTGATGGAGATCATGGGTCTCCATTTGCCGGGGGCGAGTTTCGTCAACCCGGGCACCAAATTGCGCGATGCGCTGACCCGCGAGGCGACTAAGCGTGCCCTGTCACTGACCGCGCAAGGCAACGACTACACCCCCGTTGGTCACGTCATCGATGCGAAGGCAATCGTCAATGGCCTAGTGGGTCTGCATGCGACGGGCGGCTCGACCAACCACACGCTGCATCTGATCGCCATCGCAGCGGCGGCAGGTCTGCAGGTGACCTGGCAGGATATGTCGGATCTGTCTGACGCGGTGCCGCTGTTGGCGCGGGTCTATCCTAATGGTGTCGCGGACGTGAACCATTTTAACGCCGCCGGTGGAATGGGATTCCTGATCCGCGAATTGCTGGCGAGCGGACATCTGCACGAGGACGTGAAGACCGTCTGGGGCGGCGGGCTCTCTGGCTATGCGGTGGAAGCCAGACTGGTCGACGACAAGCTTAACTTCGAAGCATCGCCACTGGTATCGGGCAACACCAAGATCCTGGCACCCGTCGCAAGCGCCTTCTCAAAGACCGGCGGGCTCAAGTTACTCACCGGCAATCTCGGCAAGTCGGTGATCAAGGTAAGCGCGGTCAAGCCCGAGAATCGCGTGGTCGAGGCCAAGGCCCGGGTGTTTCATTCGCAGCAGGGCCTCCAGGATGCCTTCAAAGCGGGAGAGCTCAACCACGATGTCGTCGCGGTGGTGCGGTTCCAGGGGCCGAAATCGGTCGGCATGCCGGAGCTCCACAAGCTGACGCCGGTGTTGGGTGTGCTGCAGGACCGCGGCTTCAAGGTGGCTCTGTTGACCGACGGCCGGATGTCGGGTGCCTCGGGCAAGGTGCCGGCGGCGATCCACATGACACCCGAAGCCAGCGACGGCGGAGCGATCAGCAAGATCCGCGACGGCGACTTGATCCGGCTCGATGCGGAAATGGGGACGCTGACCTTCATCGGAGACGAGCGCGAGTTCCTGTCGCGCACCCCGGCGACCGAGGATCTGCGCAAGGAACACGCCGGCATGGGTCGCGAATTGTTCGCTGGCTTTCGTGCGATGGTAAGCGCCGCCGATCGAGGCGCCAGCGTTTTTGGCTGAGCACGTCCTCGTTCGCGACGTGCTTCCCGCTCGTTAAGCCGGATCCGTAGCGGATGGGCTAGAAGCCGCCGCCGGTCTTGAAGCCGCCGCCGCCCATGCTGCCACCGGTGCGAAAGCCACCACTTGCGCCGCCGCCGGTGCGCAAGCCGCCGCCGCGCGGCCGGGAGAACCCACCGGAGCCACCGCGTCGCGACCGTGATGAGCCACCGCCGAAGCTGTTTTCAGGCCAGGAAACATTGCCCCAATTGCCGCTGCCCGGCCCGAAGCGCTCATCGAAGCGCCAAGGGTCGCTCCGGCTGCCGTGATCGTCATTGTTGTCATCGCGTGGCCGGCGGCCGCTCCAGCTCTGGCTGCGCTGCCAGAGGTCCCAATAATTAGCGGCGCTGATGCCGCCGCGCAGGAACTCATTGAGGGCGTTGCCGACCAGATTGTCCTCGCCAAAACTGGAGGCGGGGTTGTCGAAGCCGGACTTCTTGAATTCGTACTGGATGTCCTCAAGCTCGCGGCGGCGGCCGGCGAGCGTCTTCAGCCGCGCCTTTTGTTCCTTGGTGTCGGTGTCTTCCTCGGCCGCGCGCTGGCGGGCATCATCGATCTGTTGGACGATGGTGTCGTCCTGCCCGGTCGCGGTGCGGCGCGCATCGCTGAGCAGCACGCGTACGTCTTCCCGACCGAGTGCATCGGCAAGGGCAGCGATAGCTGACGAGAATGCGGGGTCGCTCCCCTGGGCAAGCTCACGCTGGCTGCGCGCGGCTTCGTCGCGCTGATCCTGCAGCACGACGATCTTCTCGTCGATCGCAGCCAGCCGGGCCTCTGCCGCTGCATAACTGCCGCGCGCTGCGGCTCCACCGGCCGCATCGATCGCGGCGGCCTCGAGCGTGGTCACGCTGGCGACGGCGGCCTTGGCGGTCTGCTGCTGCCGCTCCGCATGCTCGCGCAGCCGAAGCGGGATTTCGTTGAGCATGGCAAAGTTCGGCCGGGCGTCGGCAAAGCCGACCATGCCGGCAATTAGACCATCGAGCCAGACCACCAGATTGTTGTCGCGGTAGGATTTGGTGCCATAGCCACGTTCCCACAAATACATAAACAGCGGATCGTCGCGATAGGGGCGGCCCTTCTGCTCGCGGTCGGCTTCTGCCTGCTCGGTCTTGCGCATCGCTTCATCGGCAATAGTGGTGAGCGACTTGGCTTCGCGGAGGGCGTCCGTGTAGTCCTTGCGCTCGAGCAGGGCCGGCCGTATTTTTTGCGCCAGCGCCTTCAGCGCCGCATCGTGCTTTTCCGCCTCCGCGCGCAGCGTTGAGCGCTCGCCGCCCAGCGCCGCGATTTCCGCATCCAGTGCCTTGAGGCTCACCTCGACCTCGGCCAGCGCATCGCCATGCGACTTGAGCATTTCGCGCGCCTTGCGCTCGGCGCCGCTGAGCTCGCCCGACAGCTGTTTTTGCGTGTCAGGGTCGAGCCGGATGGCTGCCAGCTTGCGCAACAGTTCGCCTTCCTGCTGGCGAATTTTGGCGACCATCTCACCCGCATGGGCGAGTCGCCCCGCAATCTCGTCCTCCTCTCGGCGGATGTCGCGCAGAGCGTCTTCAAGTGAGCGCAGGGCTTCGGGTCCGCTGATACTCATGGCGCTACCAATGGGTCACCGTGCCGCCCAGCACCGGGATGGCATAGACTATGTCGAGGAAGCCGAACTCCTTGCTGCCGACGCGATTGGCATTGACGATACCGTCGTCGCGCTTGTCGGCCTCGACCTGGCGGTAGACTGCCTCGGGCACGCGCAGACCCCAGATCGACACCGTCTCGGTGGTGCCGTCTTCCTCGTTGCGGATCGGCAGGCTCAGAGCCCTACCGTCAGGACTGATCGCTTCGACAACGACGTAGTAATTGGTAGCGTCGGTGTTGATTTCCGGCTCACGCCAGAACCCAGATTTTTCGCTCGGCCGGCTCACCACATTGAGCTGGAATTCCTGTCGTAGCGTATCGCGGATCGTCGTCAGCCCGGCGATGGCAGCTTCGGCCCCTGGTCGATTGCCCTCGGCCGCGGCGGCTTTGCCGCGACTGCGCAATTCCTCGGCTTCGACCACTGCCTGCTGGATTTTTGTTTCCTCGTAGATGGTCTGGTAGAGGGCATCCATCTGTGCCGGCATGTCCTCGGCCAACTCGATCCGCGCCTGTTCGACCTGGGTGGCCTGATAGGGTTTCCAGATTAGGAAATAGCCGCCGAAGAAAATCAGCAGCATCAGCCCGATCGACACAACTGGCCTTAACCAACGCTTGCGCGCCACATAGAGGCGGGCGAGGGCGACACCGAGCGAGGGCTTGGGCGGCGCATAGGCAAAGCGGCTCTGGGCGAGCGCGGCGACGCCCTCTTTGAGGATCGCGTCGGGCACCTCGATACCCTGTTGGTGGTAGAGCTCGCGCAGCCGGTCGATCAGCTGTGCCTCGCGGTCGGCGGCGTTCAGTTCGCGCGCCACCAAATTCTGGTTGTGGCGGAGCGTATCCACCACGTCCATGGCCAGCATGACATCGTCAAGGGGGGCCTTCTCGGCCGTGGCGGCGCTCATTTCAGTTGCGCTCACTCGCTCCCGTCAGGCCTTTCCGGCTTCCAGCATCAGCGCATTGCCGTCAGCAGCCAGCTGCGCCAGCCGCTTCTTGCCGTCTTCCACCGCATCGCGGATTTCGGCGGAGTTCTTGGTCGAAAGTGCGCGCATTTCGGTGATGATGGCGCGCGACTTCTCCTGGAAATTGACGACGCTATCGACCAGTTTCTTGACCGCATCGGCCCGAATGGTCGGGCCATAGCCGGCTTTGATCGCCTCTTCTTGCACTTTGCCCCCGATCTCACTCAGCGTCTCGATCGATTTCGACATACCTTCCTTCATGGCGTTGAGCGTCTCGGTCGATTCATTGAGACCGAACAGACCGGTGAACGACGCCGAAAGTGCCGTGAACACCGTCTCGTTGGTCGAAAAGAACGAGATCGATTGCTGATAGACCCGCTCCTTGGCATTGGTCGTCTGCATCAGCCGCGCCATGATAACTTCCGAGCTCGAATACGAGATCGTGAGGTTGTCGCTCAGATCCTTCGCGATCTGGTAGCGGCGTTCTTCGTTCTGCAAATCGCGCAGCTTTTCATCGCGCGCCATTTCGAGCCGGGCGCGATCGGCGGGCGTGCCGTCCGTGAAGCCCGAAAGCGCCTCGGCGGACGCCTGCAATGCCGTCTTTTTGTCCCCAAGATGCGCCGCCGCGACATCGAGCAGTTCGAGCGCCATCACCTCGGCTTGTTTCAGCGCGCCACGGAAATCGCGATAGGCTTCGAGGATCGTATGCTCGCGGTCGATCTGGTTCTTGGTTTCCTTCGAGACGTCGAGATAGGTGTCCCGGATCTTGTTAAAGCGCGTAGCGATATCGCCGCGGCTGACTTTCATCCAGACATTGCCCACCCGCTCCATCAGATCAAGCTTGCCGTCCTCGAGTTGATCGACGAGACCCTTGGCGTCGTCGCGGATGGAGTTGAAATTCTCGGTGATGAGGTTGTAGCGCTCCCCGACATTCATGGCCGCGACCTGGGTACGCACCACTTCGTTGAAAGCACTCGCCTGGGTCAGGGTGCGGCCGATCAGGATGACTTTGGTTTCATCGAGCCCGGTGATCTCATTGAGAAGCCCGGTGATCGGCTGCTCGCCGGTCTGTTCGGGCCACAGGCCAAGGTCGCGGATCGCGGCCACGGCCTTGTCGAGATATTGCAGCGGCTTTTCCATTACTTCGGTGGCCATGACGCTTTCCCGGTTCAGGCGGCATCGACCGCCAATTTATTGGACGCCGGGGGCTC
>JBDSEK010000068.1:0-22799 GCA_039920085.1 Devosia sp.
TCGTCGGCGCCCGCTTCCAGCAGCTGTTGCGGCACGATCTCGTTCATAGGGCTGCTGATAGCGCGTTCCCGGCCTTCACGAAAGCATCACGACGGTGCGCAACGACGCAGATTCCTTGCGATTTTCCGTATCTGTCAGTTAGATGACCCGACCCAGCGCCAGAGGAGTTTTCTCCGTGTTCCGCTCTTTCTTTCCTAATCCAATCAACTTCTTCGTCTCAGCCGTCGCATGGACTGCGGTCGCGATGACCATCTGGTTCCTGCCGGAAGCGAACCACTGGTTCGAGTCTTGGCTTAGCCTAGGGCCGTGGCTTGGAATTCATCCGACGGAGGCAGATCCCGCACCGTTTTTCGATAGCGGGAAGGTGTGGCTCTACCAATTCGTCGTCCTGAGCGGCTACCTGTTCTGTGTGCCTTGGTACTTCTTCAACACCAACAAGCGTTGGTTTTGGTGGAGCGTCGTCGGCTCGGTCACCATTCTCGAAGTCACCTATTTCAATGTGCAGATTAACGCCTGGCTGAACGACTGGTACGGCGGCTTTTACGATTTGATCCAGAAAGCCCTTGAGAACCCCAATACGGTCACGCTCGACGACTATCTCGGACGCATGGCGACTGTCACCCTTGTGCTGGTCCCGGCGATCCTTGTTCTGGTCGTCAATCTCTTTCTGACGCAGCACTATCTGTTCCGCTGGCGCCGGGCCATGTCGTTCTACTACATGGCAAATTGGCAGCATGTCAGGAAGATCGAAGGCGCCTCGCAGCGTGTCCAAGAAGATACCAAGGACTTCTCCAGCATCATGGAGACCCTCGGCATCAATTTCATCGAGGCTATCATGACACTAGTGGTGTTCCTGCCCATCCTTTGGGAGCTTTCCAAGCAGGTGAATATCTTCCCATGGATCGGTCAGGTCGATTCAGGGCTGGTGTGGCTGGCGATAATTTCGGCCGCCTTCGGAACGGCCCTACTGGGCATAGTTGGCTGGCGACTGCCGGGCCTCTATTTCCAGAACCAGCGGGTCGAGGCGGCCTATCGGAAGGAACTGGTTCTGGGAGAGGACAACGCCTCGCGGGCTGCCCCTCCGACAATTCGAGAACTGTTTCGGTCGATGCAGAAGAACTACTTTCGTCTCTATTTCCACGTTCTCTACTTCAACCTTGCTCGCTATGCATACCTTCAAGGAGCGGTCTTCATTCCGTATGTGGCGCTAGGACCATCGATCGTCGCGGGCGCGATCACTTTTGGCGTCTTCAGGCAGGTGCTGAATGTGTTCGATCAGGTCTCGGACTCCTTCCGCTTCCTGGTGAATTCGTGGGGAACGATCGTGAACCTGATCTCGATCTTCCAACGCTTGCGCGGTTTCGAGGCGCAGATACCGAAGGATGGCGTGTTCGCGAATGACTACGACGATCCGCGCTACCTCGCGACCGGAGAAAACTGGCCCATCGCTCCTCCTGAAGCAGCACAACAGCCGACATAACAAGGGCTTCCAATAGGGCGGCCGCAAGCCGCCCTACTCCGCGTACAGAGTCTCGTTAAAAAACGCCGCCAGCTTGCCCTGTCGGGACAGAGGGTGAATGACGCCGTGGCCGGGCGGCTCGCCCGGGTGGGGCACTGGGTAGAGGCTGCCGCCGACCAATTCGAACAAGTCTTTGGCCCTCGACTCGTCGCGCTCAAAGCCCTCGGAAAAGACGTGGACCACTTTGGTGGCGGCGCCCGTGCTCGCTCGCAAGTCGCGCAGATGATCGGCAACCGGCCGCGCGCCAAGGCCCTTCCAACGCGGATCGTTCGGTCCGTTGCCACCCACCGAAGTCGCGGCGGCCGCACCGATCATGAGCCCGGTGATCACCGCGGGCAGACCGCCGGCGCTGGTGCCGAGCGTCACCACGCGCCGGTACTGGCGCATCGGAATGAGCCCGGCCAGCTTTTCAATCGAGCCGTAGAGGTCCGTTCCGAGCGGCCCGATGCCCTGCCGAAAGCCGAGCCGCCTCGGATCGCGAAACAGCACGATATCGGTCTGGGTCGCGTCGAGATGCTGCAACACGCAGGGGATCGGCATCATCAGCCGCTGCGCGGCGCCAGCGAAGGCCAGCGTCAGAGTCTTTTGCGCAGGCTCGCCCGGCCCGACATAGATCGCCGCCTCGCTGTTGATGCGATGCCGAATAAAGGGTTCCGGCATGGGTTTGCCGGCAAAGGCGATGTAGCCCGAGAGCAGCCTGTGCCATTGATGGGCGCGATCGAGCAGATCGGCATTGGTCAGCACGCCCTGCCATTTGCGCGGCCAGGTGCGGCGGGCGTGACGCAGGGCCTTGGCGATGCCGGCGGGCAGCCTCTTGTTCACGCGGGTGAGAAAGGCCTCGAGCGTACGGGCGCCCTTGCCAGGCACGGGCGGCAGAGTCGTCCCCAGGCGAAAGAATTCCTCGGGAGTCATCCGGTTCTCCATGAGCACATGGAGCCGGTTGAGACTATTTGGCGTCACCCGGTTGGCCAGCAGGCGGAGATAGGCAGCGACTAGATCAACCCCGCTGGACACGGCGAACCAATGCTTCCAGCGAGCCGATGGCGTCGAGGTCTTCGGGGACGATCGAGACGCCGGCATTGAGTTCGAGCGCGATGCACAATTCCATGCGCGCCAAACTATCCATTTCCAACTCGTCGAACCGGATATCGGCCGTCCCTGCCATAAAGGGCTCGGCAATTCCGGTGTCGGCGACGCGATAAACGCTCGCATAGGTCAGTGCATCGATGATGATTTTGCGAATTTCCGGGTCGGTCATTAACTGGGTCCAGCGGGCTGAAATGATTTGGCAATTTCCCGCCTCATAATCTTGCCCTGGCTGTTGCGCGGCAGGGCATCGACAATGAGAATCCGCCGCGGCGCGCGCAACGCCAAATGGGTGCGAGCGTAATCCTGCAATTCGGCGGCGGTGGTTGTTGCCTCAGCATGCAGTTCAACGGCCGCCACGGGAATATGGCCGTGTACCTTGGACGGTATCGGCAGCGCTGCCGCAATGCGCACGGCGTGATGCCGCTCGAGCACGCGCTCGATCTCGGCGGGAAAAATATTGACGCCATTGAGGATCATCATGTCGTCGGCACGGCCATTGACGATCACCTGCCCATCGGCGCGCAATGTGCCGACGTCGCCGGGCCAGAACCAGCCGTCGCGGAAGCGCTTGGCAGTGTCTGTGGGGCTGTCGAGATAGCCCAAGGCCATACCCGCGGCCTGAACCCTGATTTCGCCGGTCTCACCGGGGGACAGAGCCTTGCCATTGGCATCGACAATCTCAAGTACGACGCCCGGCAGGGGAACGCCCACGACCTCGTCATCGTCGTGCTGGCCGGGTCCGGCCATGGAGATGGCGCCGGATTCGGTGGTGGCGTAGCGCACGTAAAGCTCGGGCGTCACGTTGCGCTCAACGAGTCTTCGCACGTCGATCGGAATGGCCGAGCCGCCGGTGCGAATTTTGACGTGTGCCAGCGTTGTCCCCGTCCCGGCTGCCGCAAGATCGGACGCATGGATGCGCGAGATGTCGAGGCAGGTGACCTGGTGTCGGTGGACTAGCTCGGTGACGGCCGACGCGGTGCGTGGGCGGAAGATATTGGTCCCGCCGTTCCAGAGGCTATAGAGCCGATGCCGCTTGGAATTGTTGTATTCGACGCTGGCGAGGCGCAGCAGCCGCTCGTCGCGGTATTCGGCGTGGCGGGCTGACTGGGCGCCGATATCGGCTTCGGTAAATGGCACGACGTTGAAATCGCCGGTGGTGCCCGAAGTCTTGAGCAAGATCCTGCCCAGACTGTCGGCGGGCAGGTCCTCCGCGGCTGAGCCTGCCGCGTCCTTCCACGGCAAGAAAGCCAGCGGCTCGATGGCGTGCGTCTCGGTTTTGGCGATCACATGCGTGATGCCGACACGTCGCGCGAGCTTCGCATTGAGTTCGCCCGATTCAAATGTCGGCAGCGTGATCTGCGTCGCGCCGAGCGCAAACAGGGCGAGCGAGGCAGAGAGGTGCTCGATTTCATCGTCGAGCGAAATGCCGACGACGCTCTGCGGGGTGACGCCGCGAGAGGCCAGCCACGCAGCGGCACGCTCGGTCCGGCCGAGAAGCTCGGAATAGTTTAGCGCCTGTCCATCGCTGACGAGGCTGTGATGCAGGCCGCGATTTTGCCGCGTGCTCCCTCAGACGTAGAAGAAAGCCCAATTCCGCTCAATCCCCGGATGTCTCGCGAACCATAGGGGTGCTGCCGTTTGATGCCAACCCGGCATAACAAAAGGGCCGCCCGCACTGGAGCAGCCCTTTCGCAAGAGTCGGCGTCGTGCTCGCTTAGCGCGAGTAGAACTCGACCACTAGATTGGGTTCCATCTGTACCGGATAGGGCACGTCGGAAAGTGCCGGGACGCGCACATAGGTCGCGGTCTGGCGGGAATGGTCGACTTCGAGATATTCGGGCACGTCGCGCTCGGCCAGCTGATTGGCTTCGAGCACGATGCCCAACTGCTTGGACTTTTCCTTGATCTCGATCTTGTCGCCGGCCTTGACCTGGTAGGACGGGATGTTGACCCGCTTGCCATTGACCAGGATATGGCCGTGGTTGACGAACTGGCGGGCCGAGAACACGGTGGCGACGAATTTGGCGCGGTAGACGATGGCGTCGAGACGGCTCTCGAGCAGGCCGATCAGCCGCTCGCCGGTGTCGCCCTTAACGCGCGACGCTTCGACATAGAGCTTGTGGAAAGCCTTTTCGGTGATCGAGCCGTAATAGCCCTTGAGCTTCTGCTTGGCGCGCAGCTGCAGGCCGTAGTCGGAGGTCTTGCCCTTGCGACGCTGGCCATGCTGGCCGGGGCCATAGGCCCGCGCATTGAGCGGGGATTTCGGGCGGCCCCAGATGTTCTCGCCCAGACGGCGGTCAATCTTGTGCTTAACTGAATCGCGCTTCGACATCGGAATCCTTTCAATCGTCGAAAGTGATTGCGCCCTCCTCTGCCCTGCCTTGCGGCGAGAGCCGACAGATCATTGAGTTCAACGATCCCGGGTGCGCTTAGCGGCCCAAAGGCCGGAAAGTGCGGCGGTGATAGGGGCCAGCCCCGGCAAAGTCAAGCGCGGGGCGGGATCGACTCAGGCCATCTTACGGTCGAGCGCCCGCTGCTGGCGGAGCGCCGGAAAGAGCCCGCTCCAGATCACGGCGACCGCGATGGCGCCGAAGCCGCCAATCACCACCGCCGGGACCGGGCCGATGAGCCCGGCCACGGTGCCCGCACGGAACTCGCCCAGCTCGTTCGAGGCGCCGATAAACACCGAGTTCACGGCGTTGACGCGGCCGCGCACCTCTTCGGGCGTCCATAGCTGCATGATGGTTTCGCGGATCGTGACGCTTACCATGTCGCTGGCCCCGACCAGCGCGAGGGCGGGTACCGAGATCCAGGCGCTGGTCGAAAGGCCGAAAATAACGGTGAAAGCGCCAAACAGGCCAACGAACAGGAAGAGGATTTTGCCGGCATGGTCGCGCACCGGGAAACGGTAGAGCATCAGCCCCATCAGGATGGCGCCGACGCCGGGGGCGGCACGCAGCAAGCCCAGCTCCTGCGGCCCGGCATGGAGGATATCCTTGGCGTAGACAGGCAGCAGGGCCACGGCGCCGCCCATCAGCACCGCGAACATGTCGAGCGAGATCGCGCCGAGAACAATCTTGTTGGAGAAAATGTAGCGGAAGCCGCCGAAGATCGCATCGATGCTTGGCCCGCCCAGCGCGCCGTGTTGGGCAGGTTTGGGGATCGCCAGGACGAGAAAGATCGCAACAACCAGCAGCGTCGCGCCCGTTCCAAACGGCACGACAGGCGACAATCCATAGAGCAAGCCGCCAATGGCAGGTCCGACGATGGATGCGGTCTGCCAGGCAGCCGTATTAAGTGTGATGGCGTTGGAGAGCGCGGCCGGCGGCACCAGATTGGGCGCCAGCGATGACGCCGCCGGGCTCCAGAAGGCGCGCGCAATGCCAAGCACGACCAGGATCGCAAAGATCGGCCAGACCTCGTGGGCGCTTGCACCGGCCAAGGCGAGAAATCCGAGTGCGCAGGCCAGCTCGACTGAGAGGCAGATCGCCATGATCATCCGCCGGTTGAAGCGATCGGCAGCGAGGCCGGTAACCAACAGCAGCACCAGCGCCGGCAGGAACAGCGACAGCCCCACCAGGCCGAGCAGGAACGCGTTGCCCGTCACATCGTAGATCTGCCAGGCGATCGAGACCGACATGATCTGCACCGCGAAACTGACCAGGAGCGTCGTGAGCCAGAAAAAGCGGAAGCCGGGATAGGAAAAGGCCCGCTGGGAGAGCGTGGGCGCGTCGGAGGGGGAGGTCATCGCCGGCGCGGTTTGGCATGCCGGACTGGCAGAGGTCAAAGCCTATGTGGCGGGCTCACCCGTATTGCCCTTTGTCGGCCGATTGGTCTTCGGCCGCTGATGCTTGCGGTCGATCGAGGAGATGATGCCGCGCAGCGTCCGGACCTCCTGCGCCGAGAGCGTGCCGCGGCTGAGCATGGCGCGGATATTATTGATCACGGTCGGACGCTTGTCGGGAGCGGTGAAGAACCCTGCCCCATCGAGCGCTTCCTCGAGGTGCTCGAAGAGGCCGAACAGCTGTGCCTTGGTCGCGGGATCGGTGACAGTCTCGGCGAAGAGCAGTCGGTTGCCCAGATCGGTCTGCCGCCGCCACTCATAGGCGACGATCAGCACCGCCTGGGCGATGTTGAGCGAAGCGAACGCCGCCTCGACCGGCAGAGTGACGATCGCATCGGCGACCGCGATCTCTTCATTGTAGAGGCCCCAGCGCTCGCGGCCAAACAACAGGCCCGCGCCCTTCCCGCCCTCGATATGCCCAATGACCCGTTGCGCCGCCTCCTCAGGGCCGAACACGGGCTTTTGCAAATCGCGGCGCCGCGCGGTGGTGGCGTAGACCAGCGACAGATCGGCAATGGCGGCGTCGAGGGTTTCGAACACGCGGACCTTGGAAATCACATGATCGGCGCGCGAGGCGGCCGCGACCGCCTTCTCGTTGGGCCAGCCGTCGCGAGGGTTCACCAGCCGCAAGTCCCACAGGCCAAAATTGGCCATTGCGCGCGCGGTGGTGCCGATGTTTTCGCCCAACTGCGGCTCGCACAGGATGATCGCCGGGCTTGGGCGGTAGGCGAAGGGCTGCGATGTGTCGGTGCCGGCCATCGGCCGGCACATAGGGCGCAACCGGGCGCCAGATCAAGCGCGGCGCGGCGGAGCTAGGCGACTTTGTGGCGGCTGATTTCCCTGACCTTGCTGCCGCGCTGCCATTCGCGATCAAGGATCGCGAAATGCAGCTCCTCGTCCCATTCGCCCTGGAACAAAGCGTGCTCGCGATAATGCGCCTCGAGCCGCATGCCGACGCCCTTGAGCAATTGGGCCGAGGCGGCATTGTCGCCGGCGGTGCGGGCAAAGATGCGGTGCAAGCGGTAGCGGTCGAAGCCAAGCGAGACGATGGCCCGAACCGCCTCGGCCGCATAGCCCTGGCGGCGGAATGTCGGCGACATGACGAAGCGAATCTCAGCCTGCGCCGCGGTCGCGTCCGTCCAGCGCAGGGAAACCTGCCCGACCAGCTGCGAATCGGACTTGCGAATTACCGCCAGCGTCAACGTGTCGCCGGGCCGGGTCAGCCGGGTTTGCTTGCGCATCGCATCGAGCGCGGCCTTGGCCTCGACGCGGTCGCGCGCTTTCCAGTCCAGATAGCGCTGGACATCCGGCAAGGCGTGGTAGGCCATGACCGCATCCAGATCGTTGCGCTCGAACGGCCTCAGGATCAGCCGCTCGGTCTTAATGATGATTTCTTCGGTCGCCATTGGACGCGCCCTCCGCTGCGCGTTCAGCCCTGAGAACTGAACGTCAACCAAGGGTGCAGGTTCCGGAGAAATCATCGATCAAATTGCCGTCAAGAGCCACGAAATGGCCGCGATCCGGGAAGTGGCTAGTGCCGAGCGCGCCACTCGTCCTCGAGCATGGCGTAGATCAGTTCCTCGTCCCAGCGCCCCTTGGTGTGGACGTGCTCGCGGAAATGCGCTTCGCGCCGCATGCCGAGCTTTTCCATGACCTTAAAGGAGGCAATGTTGCGTGCATCGCAGCGGGCGTAAATGCGGTGCAGTTCCGCCGAACCGAAGCCGAAATCGAGCAACGCATGCGCCGCTTCCGTTGCGAGCCCCTGCCCCTGCACGTCCGGGTGAAAAACATAGCCGATCTCGGCCTGCCGGTCGGCGATGTGGCGCCAGATCAGCGACGCTTCGCCCACGACATGGCCGTCCGATTTGCGCTCGGCGGCGAGCAGGATCTTGTCGCCCTCGGCGACAAAGGCGATCTGTCCGGTGCGCCCGCGGATCGCCTCGGCGCATTCTTCGTGCGACATCGGCCGGTCGAACAAATACTGAGCGACGTCCGCCCGGCAGCGATAGGCATAGACGGCATCGACGTCGCCGCGGTTGAACGGCCGCAGCCTCAGGCGCTCCGTCTCGAGCGGATAGTCCGGCGCATAGATCGCGGCAGCGGGAAGCGCGACTTGACTCATTAGGGCGACCTAGACCCGCCGATGGGCGGAATCAAGCCGCGGCACCGAACGGCGTTACCGCTCGGCTTGCGGCACCCTAAGGGGACATGCGAGCGTGCGCCGGTGGAGCACAAATCCCGCCCGATCGTCGACATTTCGGCCGCCTGCGCCTGCGGCGCGGTCACTGTGACCTGGCGCGGCAAAGTCCGCTCGATGTTCCTATGCAGCTGCGAGGATTGCCAGCAGGCCACCGGCACCGGCCACTCGGCCATCGCCATTGCGGCCCAGGCGGATGTGACGATTTCGGGCGAGACCCGCTCCTTCAGCCGTCAGGCCAATTCCGGTGCGCATCTCACCCGGCATTTTTGCCCGGTCTGCGGCACGCCGATCTATGGCCAGTCGAGCCGGGCGGACAGTTTGCTGATGCTGCCGGTGGGCCTGTTCGGCGCGGCGGCCGCCCAATGGTTTGCGCCGAACCAGCTGATCTTTGCACGCAGCCACCGCGCGTGGGATATCGTCGCGCCCGAACTGCCGCAACACCAGACCTACCGCGAAGGAGGGGCTCTCGCATGACCGCTGCATCGGATGTGATGGGGGACAGGCTGCGCCCGCTGATCGGCCGCAAGGCCGGCATCACCGAAAAGAAGATGTTCGGCGGCATAGGCTTCATGCTGCATGGCAATATGGTGATCGGCACCACCGCCAAAGGCGCGCTCCTGGTGCGGGTCGATCCAACCAAGCAGGCCGACGCACTGAAGCGTCCAGGCGCGTTTGAGATGCATATGGGGCCGCGGACGATGAGCGGCTTCATCGCCGTCAATGAGAAGGGCACACCGGACGAAGCGGCGCTCAAGGACTGGATCGCCTACGCGATGAAATACGCCAAAACACTGCCGCCCAAATGAAGCGGCCCGCCGCGAAATCCAACAGCACAATGGATCATTTGGCTGATCGCCTCCGCGAAATCATCGGCGACGATCCACGTGTCAGCGAGAAGATGATGTTTGGCGGCCTGACCTTCCTTCTCGACGGCCACATTCTGGTGGGCGCCAAGAAGGACGGCCGCATCCTGTTGAGTGTCGGCAAGGACTATAATGAGAATGCCCTCGCGCGCCCCGGCGCGACGCCGATGGAGCATGGGGGGCGCAAGATGACGGGTTTCGTGTGGGTCGACCCCGACGCCATCGAAGACGATGACGATTTGCGCGACTGGGTACGACTTGCGGAAAAAGCGGTGGCCAAACGGCCGCCGAAATAGCTAGCGGCCGCGCGCCGCCCGGCGCACTTCGATGCCCGCCAGCAGCGTTTCCCACCCAAGCTCGAACGTCGCATCGAACTGTGCCGGCCGGAAGAATGGCGCGGCCCCGGCTACTTCAGGGTAGTCGCGCGCCATGATGTCCTCCGGTACCGGGGCAATTATCGAGGGGCCGCGCGAATAGCCGGCGGTCTCATCGAGCCCCGTGCTCAGGATGAAATAGCTGACCGAGCGGAACAGCCGGATCGAGTCGGCGTGGGGCAGCCCGCTCTCGCCGAAAAAGCCGATGAAGCGATCGAGCCAGGCCAGCGCCTTGGGCGTGTTCATGCGGTGCGTGGCGACAAAGACGAAGAGATTGGGCCGTCGGGTTAGGGTTTTGCGGATGCCGTAACCAGCGATCCTGAGCCGCTCAATCCAGGGCAGCGATTTATCGGGGAGCGGCGGCATTTCATCGATCACATGGTCGATCAGGCCGTCCATCAGATGCCCCTTGGAGGGGAAGTAGTAGTAGATGCTCATCGCCTCGCAGCCCAGCGCCGAGGCGAGCTTCCGGATCGAGAATCCCTCCATCCCCTCCGCCTCGATCAACTCGAGCGCGGAAAGCTCGATGCGCTCGCGCGATAATGGTTCGCGCGGTTTCGGTCCCCCTTGGCTCCTGGGCTCATTGTTCGGTTGGTTGCCGCTCACCATTGGTTTCCCTGCCTTCTTACATCGTAAGACGTACCACCTTACAGCGTATGGCTATTGCCCGGTCGCTGTCTTACGCTGTAAGTCATAATCAGATCAAAGCCAAGAACGCGCTGATGAGCCTGGCCGTCGATCGATATGAAGCAGGTCCGCAAGGAGCTGAGCGGCGACTAGATCGCCGAAAATACCAGCGCTGCGTTCACCCCGCCGAAGCCGAAGGAATTGCTGAGCACGTGCTTGAGCGCCTTGGGCTTTGCCTTAAGTGGCACCAGATCGAACTGTGCGGCGACAGGCTCGGGATCGACCAAATTCAGCGTTGGCGGCAGCATCTGGTGCCGCAGCGCCAGAACCGAAAACACCGCCTCGATGGCGCCAGCAGCACCCAGCATGTGGCCGGTGGAGGACTTGGTCGAGGAGACGGCAAGGCTCTGCCCGCGATCGCCGAAGAGATTGCGGATGCCGTTGATCTCGGCATTGTCGCCGACCTCGGTCGAGGTTGCGTGAGCGTTCACATAGCCGATGTCGTCGGGCGTGATGCCGGCATTGCGGACCGCCTGGCGCATCGCGACTTGGGCGCCCGCCCCGTCGGGCGAGCCGGAGGTCAAATGATAGGCGTCGGCCGAGGTGCCGTAGCCGGCGGCGATGGCGAGCGGCGTCGCGCCGCGGGCTCTGGCGTGGCTCAGCCGTTCGATCACCACGACTGCTGCGCCTTCGGCGAGCACGAAGCCGGCGTGACCCTTGTCGAAGGGCCGCGAAGCCTCGGTCGGCCGGTCGTTGAAGCTGGTATTGAGCGCGCGGCTCGCGGCAAAGCCGCCGATCGAGATCGGATCGACCGAGCCCTCGGCGCCGCCGCAGACGACGATCTCCGCCTCGCCGGTACGGATCAGCCGCATGCCGTCGCCGATCGCCTGAGCCGAGGCGGCACAGGCGGTGACCGGCGCGCCGATGGGGCCCTTGAAGCCGTATTTGATCGAGATCCAGCCGGCGGCCAGATTGGCGAGAAAGCTAGGGACGGTGAAGGGCGACAGTCGCCGCGGACCCTTGTCCCGAATGGTGTCGACGGCTTCCGCCATTACCGGCGAGCCGCCAACGCCTGAGCCGATAATGGTGGCGGTGACCGCCTGTTTTTCGGGCGTATCGGCAACCCAGCCGGACTGCGCCAGTGCCTCGGCAGCGGCGCCGAGGCCATATTGGATGAAGACATCCATCTTCTTGATGTCCTTGGGGTCGATGTATTTGGTCGGATCGAACCCGTTGGGCGCATCCTTGCCCGGCACCAGGCCGGCGATTTTGGCGGCAAAGTCGCCGACATCGAAACGGTCGTTCATGACGATGCCGCTCTTGCCCGCCATCAGGGCTCGCCAATTGCCGTCGACCCCAACCCCGAGCGGGGAAACAGCGCCCATGCCGGTGATGACGATGGGGTCGGTATCGGGCTGCATGTGAAACTCGTTTGAGATGGCGGGAGGGGTTACTGGCGGCACATCTGGTATCGGCCCAGCCATTGTCAATGGCCGCCTTGGCAGGGCTGGCTTTCATGCTATAGCCACGCCCAAAATTGCAAGGAGCTATGCATGTCCAAGATCAAAGTCGCCAATCCCGTGGTCGATCTCGATGGCGATGAGATGACCCGGATCATCTGGCAGGCGATCAAGGACAAGCTCATCCTGCCCTATCTCGATCTGCCGATCGACTATTACGATCTCAGTGTCGAGAACCGCGACAAGACCGAAGACAAGGTGACGGTCGATGCCGCCAACGCCATCAAGAAGCATGGCGTCGGGATCAAATGCGCGACGATCACACCGGACGAGCAGCGCGTCGAGGAATTCAAGCTCAAGAAAATGTGGAAGTCGCCCAACGGCACGATCCGCAACATTTTGGGCGGGGTGATCTTTCGCGAGCCGATCATCTGCAAGAACGTGCCGCGGCTGGTGCCCGGCTGGACGCTGCCGATCATCGTCGGCCGTCACGCCTTCGGCGACCAGTACAAGGCCACCGATTTTCGCTTCCCGGGAAAGGGCAAGCTGACGATCAAGTTCACTGGCGACGACGGCAAGGTGATCGAGCACGAAGTGTTCGACGCGCCCTCAGCGGGCGTCGCCATGGGCATGTACAATCTCGATGCGTCGATCCGCGACTTCGCGCAGGCCTCGCTCAACTACGCGCTCAATCGCAAGGTGCCCTGCTATTTGTCGACCAAGAACACCATCCTCAAGGCCTATGACGGGCGCTTCAAGGACATCTTCCAGGAGGTCTACGAGCAGGACTTCAAGGCGAAGTTCGAAGAGCTCAAGATTTGGTACGAGCACCGGCTGATCGACGACATGGTGGCCTCGGCGCTCAAATGGTCGGGCGGCTATGTCTGGGCCTGCAAGAATTATGATGGCGACGTGCAGTCCGACACCGTGGCGCAGGGCTTCGGCTCGCTCGGCCTCATGACCTCGGTGCTGATGACGCCCGACGGCAAGATCGTCGAAGCCGAAGCGGCGCATGGTACGGTGACGCGCCACTATAGGCAGCACCAGCAGGGCAAGGAAACCTCGACCAATTCGACGGCCTCGATTTTCGCCTGGACGCGTGGCCTCGCGCATCGCGCCAAGCTCGACAACAACACTGCCCTCGCCAAATTCGCGACGACGCTCGAGACTGTGACGGTGGCGACGATCGAGGAAGGCAAGATGACCAAGGATCTCTCGCTCCTGGTCGGCCCCGATCAAGAATGGCTGTCGACGATCGGTTTCCTCGACGCCATCGACGCCAATCTCGAGACAGCCATGGCGGCCTGAGATGGCCCTCGATGTGCTGATCGCCACCGCCAAGCCAAGGCTCCTCGCCTCGGTGCGGCGGCAGGCGACGCCGCAGACCATCGGCGCACTGATCCGCACCTCCGGCGTGTGGGACTTGATGAAGGCGCGCGGCATCAAGAGCACCGGCCACAATGTCGTGGTCTACTGGGATGAACCCGGCCGCGACCTCATGCATTCTGCTGAGGGTATCCCCGTCGACATCGGCGCCGAGATCGAGACGCCGTTCGAAAGCGACGCCGAACTCAGCTGCACCCCGACACCCGCCGGCCGCTTTGTCACGGTCCTCCATGTCGGTCCGGTCGATCGGCTCGGTGAAGCCTATGATGCACTGCATGCCCATATTCGCGCCGGCAATTTCAAGCTCGCAGGACCCTATTGGGGGGTCTACGGGCATTGGAGCGACGATCCCTCCAAGCTCGAGATTTCGGTGAGCTATGCCCTGGCCTGAATGTTGAGTTCGGGTTCACCTAAGGACGGCCATGGCCGCCTGATGCCTGCCGGACGCGGGCCGGTGACGATTGCTTCGAGCGTCGATGCGGCGTTCCTGCCGTTTGTCGGGCCGGTGGCTGCTTCGATTGGCGCCTACGCCTCTCCTGATCGGCCGATCGACTATCGCGTGTTCTATTCCGGACCCGAGAGTGCCGCGAGCAAGGCGCTGGATGGGTATCGCGCCGGTCCTCTGACCGTTCGTCTCATACCCGCACCGGAGCGGTTCGAGGCCTATCGCGGCCGCTCGGTAATGGGCACGGCGACATTGGTGCGGCTGGCTGCGCCGGAGCTCATGGCCGATCTCGACCGCGTGGTCTTCATCGACGTGGACCTTGTGGTGCTTGCCGATATCGGGGCGCTGGCGGATGTCGACCTTGCCGGAAATCCCATGGCGGCGGCGATCGACCTTACGCTCTACGGGTGGCACCACGACCAGCGCACCGTGCCCAGCCGCAACCCGCTCCACGATATCGACCGGCATCTCAAAGAGCGGATCGGCCTCGGACCGTCCGACTGGTACGACTATTTCAACACAGGCGTCGCTGTACTGGACCTCGCCGCGCTCAGGCGCGAGGGGTTCACCGCAGGTGCGATGGAGTTTATCGATCGCAGGGCCGAAGAACTGCCGTGGCTCGACCAGGATAGCCTCAACATTCTGCTCAAGGGCCGCATTGCGCCGCTCGATCCGCGCTGGAACGCGATGACCGAGCCTCTCAACCGCCCAAGCCTTACGGGGCTCGCGCCGCAGATCGCCGACGCCGTGATCGAGAGCCGGACGGCGCCAAAGATCATCCACTATGCGGGACACCTGAAGCCCTGGAAGCGGACCAAGTATTTTCGCGGTGCCGGCGAGTGGTGGCACTTCGCGAATATGTCGCCCACGCGCGACATCATCAGGGCCGATTATCGCGAGCTTGTCCGGCGCCTGCGGCGCCTACCCGATCCACGGACTGGGCTCGCGACCATGGCCGCAGGCTGGCGGCACCGACGGGCCCGCGTCGCCCCTTGAAGGCAGAAGCCAACGCCGATCCGGTTGACGATCGGTAACATCGCTGTTACGTAACCCTCATGTTACGCAAGAGACAGGATCTGCCCGAGATCGCGCTTGAGGCGCTCGGCAATGCCGAACGCCGCAGGATCGTGCAAGCCCTCGCGACGGGACCGCGCAGCGTCGGCGAGCTGGCGGCAGAGTTTCCGATCAGTCGCCCTGCCGTCTCGCGACACCTCAAGACGCTTGAGCGCGCCGGCCTCGTGACCCATCGCGCGGAGGGCACACGCAACATCTACGGATTGGATCGAGCCGGGATGGAAAGCGCTACCGCCTGGCTCAACGCTTTTTGGGACGAGGCCGAAGACCGGCTCAGGCTGGTGGCGCAAAATACGGCACCAAACACGGGTGGCCGGATTGGATAAGATCCTGGAGCGCAAGATTGCCCTCGCCTGTTCGGTCGAACATGCGTTCGAGGTGTTCACCGGAAAAATCGACCTGTGGTGGCCACGCGGTCATCGGCGCAACCGCGACGCCGCCCTGACCCTCACGCCCGAAGCGCTCGTCGAGCGTGCTCCGGACGGCAGTCAGTGGACAATGGGACGGGTGACGGCCTTTGAGCCGCATCATCATCTCGCGCTCGACTGGTTTCCCGGTTCGCCCAACGCACCGACCTCGGTGGACGTGCGGTTCGAGGCGGGAGGCGGCGGCGCAATTATTTCCATCACGCATCGCGCCCTGACGCCCGGCGCTGAGGCCATCTGGGACGAGCGGATCGGCCAGTTCGTCAAAGGCTGGGACAGTGTGCTTCCGGCGCTCAAATCTTTCATCGAGGAGGACTGAATGGCTAAAGGCACCAAGGACGATCCGTGGCAGCTGAAAACGCCGCCGGGCACCAGCGAGATCACGATGTATCGCGACCCGGCCGCCAATCCGCCGGCGCTCATCTGCGTGGCGGGTGGTACGGAGTTGCGCTACCACATCAGCGCGCCAGAGGACCTTGCCGCAATGCTCAAGAAGCACGGCGACTGGATGGACCTGGGCAATACCGATGAGCAGAAGGAGGCTAAGCCCGGCACAGTGGAAGCTTGGGCCCGTTCGGCCGACAACCCGAAAAAGGGCTGGTACGGGCTGAAGAAGGGGCTGCGGGGCCGCTTCGCCAACTACGTGACGCCCGTCGCCGAAGCGCTCGGCCTGGTCGAACTCGAGCACAATCCCAAGAACAACCGCGTGCGGGCGAAATAGCCAAAGTCCTGCCATAGACCACTGCAAGCTGCCTCCTGGGAGAGCAGCATGCTTCGCAAGATTCTCATTGGCCTCGTGGTCGTCGTCGCGGCGATTGCGCTCTGGAATGCGCCGTTTCTGGCGCCGGCACTGGACGGTGCGCCGCGCCTCATCGCGCATCGCGGCCAGCACCAGAATTTCGACCGCACCGGCCTTACCAATGACAGCTGCACCGCAACGATGATCCGCGAGCCGATCGTCCGGGAAATCGAGAATACCCTTCCCGCCATGCAGGCGGCGCTCGCGGCCGGGGCCTATGCGATCGAGCTCGATGTGCACCCGACGACCGATGGTCAGTTCGCGGTGTTCCACGACTGGACGCTGGATTGCCGGACTGAGGGGACCGGCGAGACGCGCAGCCACGACATGGAGTATCTGAAGACGCTCGATGTCGGCTACGGTTACACCGCCGATGGCGGTAAGAGCTTTCCGCTGCGCGGCACGGGCATCGGCATGATGCCGGAGCTCGCCGAGGTGCTCGCGGCGATGCCGGAGGCTCGCTTCGTCATCAATTTCAAATCCAACGAAGCGCGCGAGGGCGACATGCTGGGCGCGCTCGTCTCGGCGCATACCGAGTGGCGCGATGCGGTATGGGGCGCCTATGGCGGCGATCCTCCGACCAATGAGGCGAAGGCGAAGTTGCCCGATCTCAAGGTGTGGACGCGCAAGGGGCCGACAGCTTGTCTTCTGCAGTATGAAGGCTATGGCTGGACCGGCTTTGTGCCGCCCGCCTGCCGCAACGCGATGGTGATGGTGCCCATCAACGTCGCGCCGTTCCTCTGGGGCTGGCCGAACTTGTTTTTGAAGCGCATGGCCGACGTGGGCACCGATGTCATCGTGACCGGCCCGTTCGCGCCGGGCGACCCGGGAGTGGCGGGCATCGATAGCGCCGAGGATGCCGCAAAAGTGCCTGCCGGCTTTCCGGGCTATGTGTGGACCAACGAGATCGCGACAATCGCGCCATTGCTCAAGCCGAAATCCTGATTGCAAGCTCGACGTCACAGGCCGCCGATCCTATAGCTGAGGCCTTGCCACCCGAATCCCACTTCCGGAATTGACCGCGATGCCGCCCGGCGTCCTTTTTGCCTTCGGCGCCTACACGCTCTATTCGTGCTGCGATGCCATCGTCAAAGCGCTGGGCGCAGGCCTGTCGGTGTATGAGATCGCGTTTTTCTCGACGCTCTTCTCACTGATCCCGGCCCTGTTCACGACCCCCAAGGGCGAGAACTGGCTCAGTTTCTGGCGAACCAAGAACCCGTTGCTGGTCAATATGCGGGGCGTCAGCGGCCTCGTGGGCAATGCCTGCATCATTTACGCCTTTACCAGCATCGACCTCACCGAGGTCTATTCGATCGCCTTTCTCGCCCCGGTCTTCATCGTGCTCATCTCGGTGGCGTTCCTCAAGGAAAGCGTCAGCCCGCAGCGCTGGCTTCTGCTGGCGGCCAGCTTCGGCGGGGTGCTGCTGGTGGTGCAACCGGGCTTCCGTCAATTGGAGCTCGGGCATCTGGCAGCGCTGGTTGCAGCTTTGTGTGGGGGCGTCACGACGTCAGTGCTGCGGCGTGTCGCCGGCGAGGAGACACGGGTGAGCCTTATTGGGACCGTGAGCCTCTATATCCTGGTGTTCAACGCGGTGGCGATGCTGCTGACCGGCAGTGTCCAGCAGCTGAACTGGAACCAGCTCGCCTGGCTCCTCACGATTGGTGGTCTCGGCGGCACCGCCAATTTGCTGTTCATCGCGGCAACACGCCGTAGCCCGGCCAGCCGGATCGCGCCGCTGCAATATAGCCAGTTGCTTTGGGCACTGCTGTTCGGGGCGCTGATCTACGAGGAATATCCCTCGGTCATCGCTTATGCCGGGCTCGGGGTGATTGTGGTCGCCGGCATCCTCAATGTGCTGAGTGGAGAAACCCGCATCCGGGTGTTCTCGCGCAATTCTCCGGCCGGGGTGGGGCCGGCGGCCATCGAGGAGACTTCGGCGGGACCGGACTAGAGCGCGGCCCGCACCGCAGCCACGGCATCGGCCGCCTTGCTGCCGTCGGGACCACCGCCCTGGGCCATGTCGGGGCGGCCGCCGCCACCCTGCCCCCCCAGCGCTGCCGTGCCGGTCTTGATCAGTTCAGCGGCGGAGTGCCGTCCCGTCAGATCGTCGGTGACACCGATGGCGATCGTGCCCTTGCCGTCTTCGGATCTGAGGACCAGCGCCACGACGCCCGAGCCGGCCTTCTTCTTTTCAATATCAACCAGACCGCGAAGGTCCTTGGCCGCGACGCCCTCGACGATGCGACCGACGAAGCGCACGCCATTGACGATCTCGCCGCTGCCGGCACCGGACGAGGCGAGCGCATCTGCGGTCCCACCCAGAGCGAGCTTTTTTTGCGCCTCGCTCAGCGCGCGCTCGGCCTTTCTCAGACCATCCTGCAGCGCCTCAAGGCGATTGAGCACTTCGGCGGGACTGGTCTTCAAGAGATCCGCGGCACTGGCAATTAGGTTGGCGTTGGTCCGCGCATGATGTCGAGCGCCCGTCGCGGTCAGCGCCTCGAGCCGACGAACGCCAGCGGCAACGCCAGAGTCGCCAAGCACGGTGATGAGGCCGATATCGCCGGTACGACGGACATGTGTGCCGCCGCACAGCTCCACCGACCAGCCCAGCGTGTTGCCGGTCGGATCACCCATCGTTACGACGCGAACTTCATCGCCGTATTTTTCGCCGAACAGCGCGCGCGCGCCGGATTGCTTGGCGTCCTCGACACCCATCAGGCGGGTTTCGACCCGCGAGTTCTGGAGCACGATATCGTTGGCGATATCCTCGACCTGCTGCAGCTGCTGCGGGCTGATGGGCTTCGTGTGGACGAAATCGAAGCGCAGCCGGTCTGGCGCGACGAGCGAACCCTTCTGGGCAACGTGATCGCCCAGCACCAGCCGCAGCGCCTCATGCAGCAAATGGGTGGCCGAGTGGTTGGCGCGGATGGCGGACCGACGGGCGTGATCGACGCGGAGGCTAAGCGGCGCGCCGAGCTTGAAACCGCCCTTGGCGATCCGCACCTTGTGGCCGAAAACGCCATGGTGCTTGACCGTGTCGATCACCTCGGCCTCGCCGGCGTCACCGACCAGCAGGCCAGTGTCGCCGACCTGGCCACCACTCTCGCCATAGAACGGCGTTTGGTTGAGAACGATAAAGCCCTCGTCGCCCTCGACCAGTGTCTCCGCCATCTGGCCTAACTTGACGATGGCGGTGACGACGCCCTCGGCATTCTCGGTCTCGTAGCCGAGGAATTCGGTGGGCCCGACCTTGTCGGCGACGACGAACCAGATCTTGTCCTCTCCGGCCTCGCCCGAGCCGGCCCAGCTTTTCCGCGCCTCGGCGCGCTGGCGGGCCATGGCATCTTCGAAGCCGCTGAGATCGACATTGATACCGCGATGGCGCAGAGCATCCTGCGTCAGATCGAGCGGGAAGCCGTAAGTGTCGTAAAGCCTGAAGGCTGTGACCCCCTCCAGCATGTCGCCCTGCTTGAGGTCGGTGGTGGCCTCGTCGAGCAGTTGCAGGCCGCGGCTCAGCGTCTTCAGGAATCTGTGCTCTTCGAGACGCACGGTCTCCTCAATCAGCTGCTCGCCGCGCAGCAGTTCGGGATAGGCCTGTCCCATCTCGCGAACCAGCGTCGGCACGATTTTGTGGATCACCGGCTCGCCGGCGCCGAGCAGGGTCGCATGGCGCATAGCGCGGCGCATGATGCGACGCAGCACATAACCGCGGCCATCGTTCGTCGGCAGCACGCCCTCGGCGATCAAAAAGCTCATCGAGCGCAGATGATCGGAGATGACGCGGAGGCTCGGATTGGCGGGGTCGTCTCCGTAGCCGGTCGCCTGCTGGGTCGCGGCGATCAGCGATTTGAAGAGGTCGATTTCGTAATTGTTGTTGGTGCCCTGCATGACGGCCGCGACACGCTCGAGCCCGGAGCCGGTATCGACCGATGGCTTGGGCAGCGGCGTGCGCAAGCCATCGGCCAGCTGCTCGAACTGCATGAAAACGAGATTCCAGATCTCGACGAAGCGGTCGCCGTCCTCTTCCGGCGTGCCGGGTGGGCCGCCCCAATATTTGTCGCCGTGATCGTAGAAGATCTCCGAGCACGGACCGCAGGGGCCGGTATCGCCCATCTGCCAGAAATTGGATTTGGCGCCGAGCCGGACGATGCGGGATTCCGGCAGGCCGGCGATCTTCTTCCAGAGGTCGAACGCTTCGTCGTCGTCCTCGTAGACAGTGGCGGTCAGCCTGTCCTTGGGCAGGCCCCATTCTTTGGTGAGCAGCTCCCAGGCGAGCTCGATCGCATGCTCCTTGAAATAGTCGCCGAAAGAGAAATTGCCGAGCATTTCGAAAAAGGTGTGATGCCGGGCGGTGAAGCCGACATTGTCGAGATCATTGTGCTTGCCGCCGGCACGGACGCATTTCTGCGAGGTGGTGGCGCGCTTGTAGCTGCGCTTTTCAAGGCCGGTAAAAACGTTCTTGAACTGCACCATGCCGGCATTGGTGAACATCAGCGTCGGATCGTTGCGCGGCACCAGCGGCGAGGAAGCGACGGCCTCATGCCGATTCCTCTCGAAGAAGCCGAGGAAGGAGGCGCGGATATCGTTCACGCTTTGCATGCTGATCCCGTCACAACAAAAGGGCGGCTCGCGCCGCCGCAATTAAGGAAACGCCTTCTATCGCGGGGATTTGCCGCCTGTCCAGTTTTGGGGGCCCGCCAGTGTTTTTGTGATCGGATCAGGCAGCGACAGCTTGGACGCGCAACAGCAGATGGAACGCAAGGAACCCCTGCGAATTGTGGTGACGGAGACTATCATGCGTCACTTCAGGCTTCCCGTCCTCAGTGCCCCGTCGCTTGCGGCCCTGCCCCGTTTCGACCCGGCAATCGTGCTTCCACACGTCAAATGGGCAGCCACGGCGGCACTGGCGCTCACCGTGTTCTGGCTGAGCTCGGCGGGCGCCCTTAGTCTCATTTCGACCAATGCTGCGGCAACGGGCCAGTCGGCAGAGGAGCGTATCGTGCCCGCAGCCATCCGCTCGATGGGGCCGACGGTTGAGATCAAGCCCGTTGAAGTCGCGCCGGTTGAAACACGCGTCGCCGCCGTCCCCGAACAGAGAGCATTGCCCGTCGCCAAACCAAAAATGATGGCGACGCTGGGTCTGGCCGTGCGGGCGCGACCGGAAAAGGGCAGCGCGCAAGTGGGAGCATTGCAGCAGGGCGAAATCGTCACCGTCGGCAGCAAGAATGGCGGCTGGATCCTTGTGACCGCTAGCGATGGGGAAAGCGGCTGGGCCTATAGCAAATATCTGACGCTGGTCGATCCGAATATCGCCGAGGATTCGCCGTTCTGGACTGGCGAAAACTAGGAGAGCGCCGGGACCAACCCGACGCTCTCGACCGAACGCCGTGACGCGTCCAATGCTTGCTTCATCGCCTGCCCCTTTGGGCTGTGAAGTCCAACGGTAGCTTTTCCTGTTGCTCTGTCCTTCGCATCCCTTCGGGCTGCGAAGTCCAACCGCGGGTCACTCCGTTTCCGCTGCCTCGTCCCCCTCGGGGCCGGCCAGCAGCGCTTCACCCAGCAGGCCTGAGCTTTCGCGTACTGCGGCCTCGATGGCGTCGGAAATCTGCGGATTGTCCTTGAGGAACTGGCGGGAGTTCTCGCGGCCCTGGCCGAGGCGCTGGCTGTCATAGGAGAACCAGGCGCCGGATTTCTCGACCACGCCGGATTTGACGCCAAGATCGAGCAATTCGCCGGTCTTACTGATGCCTTCGCCATACATGATGTCGAATTCCACCTGGCGGAACGGCGGCGCCAGCTTGTTCTTGACCACTTTAACGCGGGTCTGGTTGCCGATGACTTCCTCGCGCTCCTTGATCGCGCCGATGCGGCGAATGTCGAGGCGCACGGAGGCGTAGAATTTGAGCGCGTTGCCGCCCGTGGTGGTTTCGGGCGAGCCGTACATCACGCCGATCTTCATGCGGATCTGATTGATGAAGATCACCATCGCCTTCGATTTGGAAATCGAGCCAGTGAGCTTGCGCATGGCCTGGCTCATCAGGCGGGCCTGGAGGCCCGGCAGGCTGTCGCCCATTTCGCCTTCGAGCTCGGCCTTGGGGGTGAGTGCGGCGACGGAATCGACCACCAGCACGTCGATGGCGCCGGAGCGCACCAGCGTATCGGCGATTTCGAGCGCCTGCTCGCCGCTATCGGGCTGGGAAATCAGGAGTTCGTCGACTTTCACGCCAAGCTTGCGGGCGTAATTGGGGTCAAGCGCGTGTTCGGCGTCGATAAAGGCGGCGATACCGCCATTTTTCTGCGCTTCGGCAAGCACATGCAGCGCCAAAGTGGTCTTGCCCGAGCTTTCCGGACCGAACACTTCGATGATGCGGCCGCGCGGCAGCCCGCCAATCCCCAGCGCAATATCGAGGCCCAGCGAGCCGGTGGAGATGGCCTCGACCTGGGCAATGGGGCCCTCGCCGAACTTCATCACCGTGCCCTTGCCGAAATTGCGCTCGATCTGGCTCAACGCCGCGGCCAGCGCCTTCTCCTTATCCATCGTACCCTCGATTACCCGAAGCGGCGCAGCCGAAGCAGCCATTGAGATTCTCCCTTATTCCATGCCCCGAAGCGGGCGAGAAGCGCGATGAACGATCACCGAATGATCCTACTTTGTTCTCATTTTGTTTCCAAAGAGTCAATGGCGGAGTTGGGG
>JBDSEK010000069.1:0-11077 GCA_039920085.1 Devosia sp.
CGCTCGATAAGCTCAAGCAATACGGCATCGTGGTGTCGGGCGATGCCGTCGACAAGGGGATCGGCTGCATCACCGATGCGCGGGAGAAGGATTTCTTTTCCAAAATGGTCGCGGTCGGGCTCTTCGATGCCTCGATGGACTATACCAAGGCCTTCACCACGCAGTTCGTGTGCAAGGGCGTGGGGACCGAGCTCACGCGATAGGCTAAGATCGGCCAGCGGGGGCGCCCTGCCCCCGCGCCGTCAGTTCAGGATTGCTCTTGTCTCAAGCTCATCTCGCCGACCGGCCGGAGCAGGCGCCAGGCGCGCGCGACATCGTTGCGCTCAGCGCGGTCTCCAAGATCTATGCGAACGGCACGCTGGCGCTTAAGGGTTTCTCGCTCGCGGTCGAGCGCGGCGCGTTCCTGAGTCTGCTCGGCCCTTCCGGTTGCGGCAAATCGACGGCGCTCAGGCTGATTGCAGGGCTGATCGCGCCGAGCGCCGGACACATCGCCTGGCCATCCTCGAGCATCGCCCGGCGCGGCCTGCCGGCGGGCGAGATCGGCTTTGTGTTCCAGGAGCCGACACTGATGCCGTGGCGGAGCGTCGCAGGCAATGTCGCGCTGCCGCTGATGCTGAAGGGCGTGCCCGAGGCCGAGGCGGAGGCGCGGGTGACGGAAATACTGGGCGCGGTGGGCTTGGCTGATTTTGCCGAGGCCTATCCGCGCGAGCTGTCGGGCGGCATGAAGATGCGCGTCTCGATCGCCCGAGCGCTGGTCACAAGGCCAAGCCTCCTGCTGATGGACGAGCCCTTCGCGGCGCTCGACGAGATCACTCGGCAAAAGCTCAATGACGATGTGCTGGCTCTGTGGCGGCAGACCGGCGTCACCATCATCTTCGTCACCCATTCGGTGTTCGAGAGCGCCTATCTCTCAAGCCGCATCGTGGTGATGACGCCGCGCCCCGGTCGGGTGCATGCGGAGCTGACGCTCGACACGAGTGCCGAACGCAATGCCGATTATCGCACGTCGGAAGCCTATCGCGTGGTGACGCAACAAGTGTCGTGGGCGCTCAAGGCCGCGATGGACAGCGGGGGCGCAGCGTGAGCGAGACCAATCGTCCGCCCCGCATCTCGACGGCCGAGTTGGTGCTGCGCGTCTTGGTGCCGGTCCTCGTCCTCGTGCTGGCGATTGTCGCCTGGCACTGGGCGGTCACCACCTACGAGGTGCCGCGCTACATCGTCCCCGGCCCGGGCGAGGTCTGGGCTACGCTCTGCACCGACTGGCCGATCTTGTTGCCGGCGCTGCTGGTGACGCTGCGCATCACGGTTTCGGCGCTGGTGCTGGCGCTCATCGGCGGCGTCCTGCTCGCCATTGTGTTGGTCCAGAGCAAATGGGTGGAGCTGGCGCTGTTCCCGTTCGCGGTGATTTTGCAGGTGACCCCCATCATCGCCATCGCGCCGCTGCTCCTAATCTACGCGCCCGATACGCCGACGGCGCTCCTCATCTGCGCCTTCCTCGTGGCGTTTTTCCCGATCCTTGCCAATATGGTGGCGGGGCTAAAAAGCGTCGATCACAATCTCATCGATCTGTTCGAACTCTATGGCGCCAACCGGCTGCAGATCCTGCTGCTGCTCAAGCTCCCCGCCGCTATGCCCTATTTCATGGCGGGGCTTCGGATCGGCGGCGGGCTGGCGCTGATCGCGGCGGTGGTGGCCGAGTTCGCGGCGGGCAGCGCCGGCAAGGGCTCGGGCCTCGCCTTCCGGCTGCTCGAGGCGCAATACCGGCTCAACATGCCGAGGCTGTTCGCGGCGCTGGTCCTCCTCACCGCAACGGGCGTTGCGATCTTTGGACTCACCTCGTTCATCGCCTGGCTGGTCCTCCATCGCTGGCACGAAAGTGCCGTCGCGCGGGAGCGCTGAAATGCGGGTGATGGTGGTCCATGCCCATCCGGTCGAGACGAGCTTCAATCGAGCGCTCTGTAACGCCGTTCTGGAGACGCTCCGGGCAAACGGCCATGAGACCGATCTGGTCGATCTTTACGCCGAATGCTTCGATCCGGTGCTGAGCCGCGAGGGCCGGATCGGCTATCACAACGTTCCCGAAAACGTGACGCCTGAGCTCAGGCCGTATGTCGAGCGGCTGCTCAAAGCGGACGGGATCGTCCTGGTCTATCCGGTCTGGAACTACGGCTTTCCCGCGATCCTCAAGGGCTATTTCGACAAGGTGTTCATCCCGGGCGTGTCCTTCGTGCTCGAGGGCGGTCCGAGCCCCGACAAGGGCAAGCTCAAGCCCAATCTCAAGCACATCAGGAAGGTGGCGTTCGTCACCAGCTATGGCGGCAAGCGCTTTCACACCTGGCTGATGGGCGATCCGCCGCGTCGCATCGCCAAGCGCTGGGGCTGGGGCATTTTCGGCGGCAGGCTGCCGCCGCGTTACCTCGCGCTCTACGATATGAACGATGCGACGCAGGAACAACGCGAGGCGTTCATTGCGAAGGTCCGGCGCGCCATGGAGCGGTTCTAGAGTTTGGCGCGACGCCTGAACTCCAGCCGGTCCCCGCGCCGGGCGAAAAGTCGATAGACAACAGCCGCTTCGGCCCCTACACCCGCGCCCATGCCGCACCCCCCGCTCGATCTGATGCTCGACGCCGCCCGCGACGCCGCCGCCGCCATCATGGAAATTTATCTCGGCGAGTTCGGTGCATCGCATAAGGATGACGGCTCGCCGGTAACGCTGGCCGATCATCGCGCCGAGGAGATCATTCTGGCGCGGCTCGCGCCCACCGGCATTCCGGTGCTGGCCGAGGAGAGCGTCGCCGCCGGCCGCATCCCCGAGCTCGGGCAGCGCTTCTTCTGCGTCGATCCGCTCGATGGCACCAAGGAGTTTTTGAAGCGCAATGGCGAGTTCACCGTCAACATCGCGCTGATCGAAGCCGGCCGCCCGATCGCCGGCGTGGTGATCGCCCCGGCCACCGGCGCGAGCTTCATCGGCGGGCCGGACGGGGCGTTCGAGATCGATGCGCGCGATCAGCGCCTGCCGCTCCGCACCCGCTGCGAAGGCCCGATGAAAGTGGTCGCCTCGCGCTCGCACGGCCACGCGGCGCTCAAGGGCTTTTGCGAAAAATTCGAAGTGGTCGAGGATTTATCCATCGGCTCCTCGCTTAAATTCTGCCTCGTGGCGCAGGGCCAGGCGCAGCTCTACCCGCGGTTTACGCCGACGGCGGAGTGGGACACGGCGGCGGGGCAAGCGGTGCTGGAGGCGGCGGGCGGCGCGGTGCTGACGCTCGATGGCGAGCCCTTGCGCTATGGCAAGGCAGAAGCTCGATTTCTCAATCCGTTTTTTCTCGCGGCGGCGGATGCTGCGCTGGCGGCGCGTGGGGCGAAGGAGATGCGGAGGCTGTTGGGGTGAGGGTGTAGCCTGCGGGGTCAGCGCGAGCGGAGCGCGCAGTCAGCGCTCCCTCCCGTTTATGGGAGGGGGGACCGGCCGCAGGCTGGTGGGTGGAAACCGCTGGAGATGAAGGAAGAAACTTGGCGGATGGCGAAAGAGGTCGCTGCCCCTTAAGGACATCGCGCCAGCGGTTCCCACCCGCCAAGCTTTGCTTGGTCCCCCTTCCGCGGGAGGGAGCGCAGGAGCCCCGCGGTCAGCGCTGCTTCTCCCCTCCGAGGGGAACCATGTTTTACAAGCCCGTACGCCCCATCAATATCTGGGTGGGGAACCGGCGAATCTGAAGGAGTCGGTTAGGCGCCATATCGCCGATAAAATTCCCGATCCTCCCAGTCGTTCCGATAGGCCTCACTAATGCTGCTCGCGACATCGCTAATGGCGAGAGCCGCATCCCCTCCGAAGACACGCTGAATGCGCGCTTCCGCTAGTTTTTGGAACTCGGGCCAGCGCAGCTCATGGACTGCCAGTTCAGTCAACTCCCTTGGAACATAGCCTTGGCCGAGGCCTGATGGATCATGCCGCTCGAGCGTATTTTCGACCAAAGCAAGGAAGTCATGCCTGAGCGCCGGCTCCTCCCGCAGTAGCTCGATGATGTCGAAGAAAGTGGTTTCTGCCCTGTCGACTCCAAATTGTGCTCGCAGTATTCGGGAGGCGTTATCGATCAGGATTACCAGCAGCTTCCGCAACGACTCCACGTCCATAAAACCTCCTATGGGGTTATTCAGTCCCGTCGCATGTTGTCATCAATGGGTCGTTAGGCCTCGTAGCTACCGGACCCGACTGGGTGACCCCATGACCCCCGCTATTTATGTGGGGACGAGCGCTAGCAATTCGTTCGACACTAACGGCTCACCAGCGTGTTCGAACCGGCGAATATCGAGGCGTTCACTCGGTCCGGAGTATTCGTAGGCTGTGGCGCTGACCTCAACTTCCACCGTGCCTTGGTCGGTCGTCCAAAAAAGGCATACCGTTGGCCAATAGCCGCGCGCGATCTCGTCGGGTTGGCGGGCTGATCGACCACGTGCGTTCAGGAGTGAACGTGTCGCCGCAATTGCGGCTTCTGGAACATCGAGATGCTCTTGGATGAGCTTTTGCAGTCGGTCTTTCCAGTCATCGGGCATCACGTGTTCCTCACCCACGCACGATAGTCCAAGAGTATCAACACTTCTGAACCCCCCACCCCGCGCAACTGGCGTGGGGTCACCATGACGCCACCGTCGGAAAGCCGGGGCTCACACCCTTCGCCGTGCCAGGTCCAGCTTCTTTCGGTCTGCATCCGACAGATGCGGCTCGACCGCATTGAAGGCCCCCACCACCTGCGCGTAGTCCCCCGCGCGCCATGCTTTGTCCGCCGTAGCCCGAGCTTGGATAATCTCTCGCCTGATATGCTCGGCTGCTGCCAGTTGCCGCTGCGAAGCGTCAACTTCGGCAAAGAACGAAGCGTCACCTGAAAGCGCCTTGGGGGGCAGTGTGCGAACCGTGTCAGCCAGTCTCCCCACGACAGGGGCGAGCTTTCGTGCCTCGCCGACTTGCGATGTCCGGTGCGGAGCTTCTGCGGGGCTCAAGAAATTGAGGACGGCCTGCAGGGAAAAGGTCTGGCTGGGTTTGGGTGAAATGTAGATCTCGATCTCGTACGAGTAGTCGGTCCAGCCCACCGACAATTTGACGTCGCCGTTCTGATAAACAATGTTCCTTGGGTCGGCTGCAGAGGCCGCGAAGCCTCGCGCTTCCATGAATGCGAAAGCGGCTCTCACCACTTCATCAAATACGATATTTGCCTCGGTCACAGTCTGCCAACCCTAGCCAACAAGTGCATCGGCTTCCACCTCGCACCCTCACATAGGCGCAGGTCGGACATCTGGCAGCACTATAGAAATCAAGAGCGCGGTACCCCGATCTTTCCCGACAAGGCTAATCGGTGAGCGCGTCGCACCGCCGTCTATCGAGATCTCGACGGGCAAGTCTTGGTTGTCGAACGTTTCGAGTTCCGCGATTAGTTCCCGTACGGTTCTACCCCTCTTTTCCCAGCGACCGTCAACACGTACCTTGTTCATGAGAACCTCCTTGCCACTGTTGGAGAAGTATCACGGCGAGTAGTGCCCCTCACCCAGGAATCGCCGTTCCCTGACACCTAAATCGGAGGTAGATTTGGCTCGGACCAAGGCCGCCGTCCCCTCGTCACATAGGATGGTCGAGATGGATAAAGGGTCGTGCCTTTGTGGTGCAGTTCACTTCACGATCGAGGGTGATCTCGCGGTGCCCTCGGCGTGTCATTGCAGCAAGTGCCGCAAGCATACCGGGCACTACGAGGCCGGGACCGACATTCCACGCAGCGCTCTCGCCGTCGAAGGGGCGGAGAAAATCACCTGGTATTTCTCGTCCGAGAAGGTGCGTCGCGGCTTTTGCAAGATTTGCGGCTCGTCGCTGTTCTTCGACATGGTCGATGATCACCGCATTGGCGTGGCGATGGGCGCGTTCGATACCCCGACCCACACCAGGCTCGGTCTCCATATCTTCGTTGCCGACAAGGGCGACTATTACGAAATCGCGGACGGCCCCCCGCAGTACCAGACGATACCGGCCAGCCCACCCACGCCCTGACCTCGGGTGTGCTTTCCTGCTATCGTGCGAGGCAGTTGGAGTGAAAATTCATGGCAGGTTCGAGCCTCAGTTCACGTCAACGCTGGTGGATCGTCGCAGCGTTCTTCGTCCTTGCCTTGTTCGTTGCAATGTTCGCGCCATGGGCGCCGGCATGGCCGCAGTGGGCACTGCGTGTGTTCGACCCCGATCCACTCTCGTATCCGTCTATGGTCTCTCGCGTTGCGCCATGGCTATGGATGGTCTTGTTCGTCGTCGCGATCGTCGTCTGCAAGTGGCGTGCGCTTGTATTGCTGCCGACACCTTTCCTGGCAACCGTGCTGGCTGTGGCACTAGCCCTTGCGAGCGGCGCGAAGTGGGAAATGTGAGAGCCTCAAACGTTGTGCGAGTGTGGGGAAACGAGGGCTAATTCGACCATGAGAGTTACGCAACTCGGCCGCTATGAACATCCCGGCTCGCAGCCGGCAGAGATACCGGCCAGCCCACCCGCGGCCTAACCGCGAGTAGGGGTGCGGCAGCTTCAGTCGCACCGGCCAGCCTGGCGGGCGCGCTAGTTCATGTCGAAGCGGATGCCGACCAGGGCGACCGTCGTCGGCCGGCTGACAGAATACTGGGGTGGCTGAAGATTGACCGGCTGGAACGTGTCCTGATGCCGGAGTTCGCCGAACAGTGAGATGTTGTCGGTCAGCATCACATTGGCGCCGACAGCGGCCTGGTATCCGAGCCCGGCAGCGGTGCTGTCGGCACCATTCGATTGAGCGTGATAATGTTGTACGACGACGCCCGCGCCAAGCTTGCCGTAGAGGTCGAACCGATCGCCAAGCGGCACGGTGTACACGCCATTGACCATCAGGCTCAGGGTGTCGTGAAAGTCATTGGGGTAACCCACGTAGGTTCCAGGGACGACAAGGGCATCAAGCTCGAGTGCCAAATTGTCGACGGGGGTCTGAATGCCCACCGCGCCACCAAAGACCGCCCGTGACTCCATCTGGTAAGTGCTGTCGACGCTTCCGAAGCTGTACCAGGTCAGGACGGTGCTTTGGCTAATGCCGCCATAGACTTCTGCGTAGAAATCGGACCACCCGTCCGCCGCGAGCACCGGGCATGGCGCCAACAGGATAGCGGCCGCCAGCACATGCTTTTTCATCATCACCCCCCAGAGCCCGATGCCGGAAGCTGCACTTCTCGGCCGCGAGCCGCAAGCCCTGTCGCGAGCAGAGGGCGCCGCTTGGGGGGCGGTGTTGCCGGGGAGCCTCCGCGACAAACCCGGTCGGGCCCTGCCGCCGAGACTCCCCACACACAGTTCCGCTAGTTCGCTCTCGCTCACAAGCCCCGCTTCCCTCCCCACTCGGGGGAGGGAAAACGTGGTGGCCCGTGGGCTTCGCTGCCCGCCAAACAACGCCGCAAATTCAAACCCCTGTTAACCCCGCATACCGAACATGCGCGCATACCGGATTGCCGTGACTCGCCTGTGCCTGTATACGGCCGCCATATTTCGGCCCGGCATATGCCCAACGGATATATGGCATGAACGTTCGCACCATCTGTTTGTCGATTCTCTATGACGGGGAAGCCACCGGCTATGAGATCCGGAAGCTCTCGGTCGAAGGGGAATATTCCTATTTTATCGATGCGAGCTATGGCTCGATCTATCCGGCGCTGGCCAAGCTCGAGGCCGAAGGGCTGGTGACGGCGCGGATCGAGCAGCAGCCGGGCAAGCCCGCAAAGAAGATTTACGTCATCACGGCGCTGGGCCGGCGCGAGTTCATTTCATCGCTGTTCGAAAAGCTCGGCGAGGACGAGTTCCGCTCCGAATTCCTGTTGTTCGTCCGCTTCGTATCCGAGCTTCCGCAATCGCTGGTTCAGGTGCGGCTCAGCGAGCGCCTGGCATCGATCGACGCGGCTTTGGTCGAGATGGACAAGCTTGGCACCGAGCACACCGAGCCGGCGGACGTCTGGGTGATCGATTATGGCCGGACTTGTTTGCGGGCGGCCCGCGACTACATCCACTCCCACATGGGGGAACTTCTCGCGCTGGCGCGGCCCGATACTGGCATCGCGAACGCCGCGGAATAGAGGGCAATTCGACTATGCGTGCGATTTTTTCCTACGGCGTCGCGCTGATCATCGTGCTCGGCCTTGCAGTCTGGCTGGCGACGGGCGTGTTGATCAAGGGCGGCCAGGGTCCCGGCCAGGGCGAGCGGGCGCTGATCGGCGCCACCGACCCCGTAGTCACCCCCGACCAGCAGGCGCTGCTCGATGCCGCCGAGGCCAAGCAGAAGGCCGCCGAGGACGCAAAGAAAGCGGCGGAAGCCGCCGATGCCGACGCCAAGGCCGCGGCGGAAGCCGCCGACAAGGCGGACACCGAAGGCGCCACCAAGGAAGAAGAGCTGAAGGCCGAAGCCGAGGCCAAGGCGGAAGCCGCGCGCAAGGCCAAGGAAGCCGCCGATGCCGCAACCGCCGCCGCAACGGCGGCCGAGGAAGCTTCGCTTGCCGCCGAGGAAGCGGCCAATTCCTTCAAGTCGATCACCGAACGCAACCAGGCCGAGGGCGAAGGCGCGGAACCGACGCCGCGCTCGGTGCGGATCGCGATCATTACGGCGCAGACCATGCCGATCGAAGTGCCGCTGCGTGGCCGCACGCAGGCCAAATCGAGCGTCACCGTCACCGCCCAGACCTCGGGCATCGTTGAGACCGTCGCCGTCACCAAGGGCCAAACGGTCAAGGCGGGCGATCTCCTCTGCACGCTCGATAGCGGCGCGCGGCAGCTGGCGGTCGATCAGGCCCAGGCGGCGCTCGATCAGGCGCAGACGGCGTTCGACGCCAACAAGTCGCTGCGCGACAAGGGCTTTGCCGCCGAGAACACGGCGCTGGCGCTCGAAGCGGCGCTGAAGGGCGCCACGGCACAGCTCGAAAACGCCAAGCTCGAACTCGGCCGCACCCAAATCCGCACCGAGGCCGCGGGCGTCGTCCAGGACCCACTCGCGACGGTCGGTAATTTGCTGGCCGCCGGGCAGCCCTGCGCCACGGTGGTCGAGCTCAACCCGATGCTGTTCGAGGCGTCGGTGCCCGAGGCGCGCATCGCTTATGCGCGGCTGGGCCTGCCGGCCAAGGTGACCACCGTCACCGGCGAAACGGTCGAAGGTAAAGTCACTTACATTGCCTCGACGGCGGACGATGCGACGCGCTCGTTCCCGGTCGAGATCGAAGTGCCCAATGCCGACAACAAGATCCGCGATGGCATCACTGCCGATGCGGTGGTCAATGTCGGCTCGCAGCCGGTGCATATCCTGCCGCAATCGGTGCTGACGCTCGACGATGATGGCGTGCTCGGCATCCGCACGGTCGAGGCGGGCAACAAGGTTGCCTTCCACGCCGTCACCATCATCAAGGATACGCGCGACGGCGTCTGGGTCGTCGGGCTGCCATTCAAGATCAACGTCATTACCGTAGGCCAGGAATTCGTACAGCCCGGGCAGATCGTCGATGCCCGCACCGTCGAGGGAGAGCAGGCGTCATGATGAACTTCCTCGAGCGGATCCTGCGCATGCCTAGGGTGGTTCTGACCATCATGGGCATCCTGCTGTTTGCGGGTGTTGCGAGCTATCTGTCGCTGCCCAAGGAGAGCTTCCCGGCGATCGACATTCCCTATTTCTACGTCTCGGTCAGCCAGACGGGCGTGTCGCCCGCCGATGCGGAGCGTCTGCTCGGCAAGCCCATCGAGGATCGCGTCAAGGATGTCGACGGGCTGGTCAATTACACCACCACCTCATCGACCGGGCACGCTTCGGTGCTGCTCGAATTCGACGTCAATGCCAATAAGGACAAGGCGCTGGCCGATGTGCGCGCCAAGCTCGATGGCGTCTCCGGCGATCTGCCCGACGATGCGACGACGCCCTCGGTCACCTCGATCTCGCTCGCCAATTTCCCCTCGATTTCGGTGGCGCTCTATGGCGACGTGCCGGAGCGGACGCTCGTCCTCAAGGCCAAGGAGCTGCAGGACGCGATCGAAAAGATCGGCACCGTACAATCGGCCGATATTTCGGGCTCGCGCGACGAAATGCTGGCCGTCACCATCGATCTCAACCGGCTCGAGGCCTATGACCTCACCGCGGCGCAATTGTTCGACGCCTTGGCCAAGAACAATATGGTAGTCGCCGGCGGCACGCTCGATACCGGCAATGGCTCGTTCAATGTCGAAGTGCCGGGCCTCATCAGCTCGGCCGCCGATGTCTATGCGCTGCCGCTCAAGACCGTGGGCGATACGGTGGTCACCTTCGGCGATGTCGCCTCGATCACCCGCACCTTCAAGGACGCGACCGAATATGCGCATGTGAACGGCCAGCCCGCGATCACCATCGGCGTCGTCAAGAAGCTCAACACCAATGTCATCAGCGTCGCCGACGAAGTGCGGCGCGTCACGGCGGAAATCACCAAGACCTGGCCGACCGGCATCCACGCGGCGTTCCTGCTCGATCAGTCGCTGGTCACCAAGAACCTTTTCCGCTCGCTCGAAGCGGCGGTGCTGACGGCGGTGGCGCTGGTGATGATCACCTGCGTTGCAACGCTCGGTCTCCGCCCGGCGCTGATGATCGGGTTCTCGATCCCGATCTCGTTCATGATCGCCTTCCTCGTCGTCAACATACTGGGCATGACCATCAATATGATGATCATGTTCGGGCTCGTGCTGGCGGTGGGCGTCCTGGTCGACGACCCTATCGTCGTCGTCGAATATGCCGAACGAAAGCTGCAGGAAGGAGTCTCGAAGAAAGAGGCCTTCATCCTCGCGGCGCGCAAGATGTTCGTGCCGGTGGTTTCGGCCACCTTCACGACGCTGGGCGCCTTCATCCCGCTGCTGTTCTGGCCGGGCATCATCGGCAAGTTCATGAGCTATCTGCCCATCATCGTGATCGTCGTGATGTGCGCGTCGCTGGTTTCCGCGCTGATCTTCATGCCGATCATCGGCGCGATCATCGCCAGCAAGCATGTCGACCCCAAGGCCAAGGAAGCGGCCGACATCGTGATGTATCCCGACAAGTTCGACGTGAACAAAGT
>JBDSEK010000070.1:0-5575 GCA_039920085.1 Devosia sp.
CGCCGCATTTCGAGTGCGGTGCATTCGACCACTCTGCCACCTCTCCGCGAGGGGGCCGCTGGGCGGCCGGTCGACACGGCCGGGCTTATCGCATAGCAAGGAAAACCCCGCAACCCGTTCGGCTGAGCCATGCCGCTGCTCTTTGTTTACGGCACGTTGCGCGATCCGGATATTCTCGCCGGAGTGCTCGGGAGGCCGCTACGGGCCGAGGCAATGCAGCCGGCTTCAGCCCCTGGCTTTCGCGCCGTCTACTATCCCGGACGCGTCTACCCTGGCCTCATCCGGTCGCCTGGTGGCGTCGCAGAGGGACTGCTGCTGACCGATCTGAGCGCTTTTGAATTCGACCTGCTCGATGCTTTTGAGGGCGACGAGTATCGGCGGGACATCATCGCTGTCATGGCCGACGAGGAGTTGCACGAGACCCTCGCCTATTTGCCAACCATCGCCATTGATGCCGGAGCGACGAATTGGACGTTGCGCGAATGGCAGGCCAAACACAAACCGGCCGCGCTCGACACCGAGCGCAGCAATGCCGCACAATTGCGCGCCAAGCTCATTGCCATAAGACCCAACTGACGCGAACGGGCAGCGCTCTAGCCAGACATGTCAGGATGGTCGCGGAACTGGCCAATTTTCGCGCAGGCCACACGAGGCTCTACGGACGTCGAGATACGTCAGCGGGACCGGTATCGGGCCCGAGACCGGCCCCCTCCCACTTCTTGACTCTTTGGGGCTTTGCGCTGATAAGGCCCGCGGATTGGCGTGCCGGGCAACTGGCGCGTCATTTTTGGTTGAAATTATCGCAGTTCGAGGCCGTGCCGGCGAGTGAGCCGGCGCCAAAGTGGGGCTCAAGGCCCCCGCCGCAGGGCGCGATTTGAGAAGGACCGGCCGGCGCGCCGGAAGTACGATGAATTTTGCAGTGATCAAGACCGGCGGCAAGCAATACAAAGTTGCCGCCAATGACGTGGTGAAGATCGAAAAACTCGTGGCCGAACCCGGCGACGTAGTGACTTTCGATCAGGTGCTGATGGTGGGCAATGGTGACGACGTGACCGTCGGCGCTCCGCTCGTCGCCGGCGCGTCGGTTGCCGGACACTTTGTCGACACCAAGAAGTCGCGCACCGTGCTGATCGTCAAAAAGCACCGCCGCCAGCATTTCGACCGCCGGAACGGACATCGCCAGATGCTCTCGACCGTGCGGATCGGCGAGATCTTGCTCGGCGGGGCCAAGACCACCCTGGTCACCGACGAGAAGGTTAAGGCGCAGGCCGCCGCTAAGGCTCAGGCGAGCGCGATGATCGCCGAGCCGGTTGCCCAGACACCTAAGCCCGTCGCGAGGAAGGCTCCGGCCAAAAAGGCCGCCGTCAAGATCGCCGCGCCGAAGCCCGAAGCCGCGGCCACCGAGACGCAGGCTGCAAAGCCCGCCAAGAAAGCCCCGGCCAAAAAGGCAGCGGCGAAGGACACCACGGAGGCCAAGGCTGCAAAGCCTGCGGCCAAGAAGGCGCCGGCCAAGAAAGCGGCCGCCAAGAAGGCCGACAAGGAATAAGGAGCTAGAGACATGGCACACAAAAAAGCAGGCGGCTCGTCCCGCAATGGCCGCGATACCGCTGGCCGCCGTCTCGGCGTCAAGAAGTTCGGCGGCGAAGCTGTGATCGCCGGCAACATCATCATTCGCCAACGCGGCACCAAATGGCATCCCGGCGCGGGTGTTGGGATCGGCGTCGACCACACGATTTATGCCACGGTCGACGGCACCGTCTCCTTCAAAACCCGCGCCAACCAGCGAGCTTATGTATCGGTACTCCCGACCATGGCAGCTGCAGAATAACCCGGTAGGTCACTAAGAACCCTGCCGGAGATTAGCTCCCCGGCAAGGCGAACACCGCCAAGCGAAGTTCTCAAGGGGAGCCGGTTTCCGGTTCCCTTTTTCGCTTTGAGGCAGTGAAAATGAGACTGTATCTTTCGTCGGAAAGACTGGGCGAGCGAGCGGGCGCGCTGCTGGCGATGCTGCCGGATGGCGCCAGGGAAAAGTCACAAGACTTTTCCAGCTCAGTGAGCGGCCCAAGCAAGAGCTTCGGGCGGGTCGCGATCATTGCCAATGGCTATGATGGCGCCTCGGCGGCAGCACGCGACATCTACCGTACCGAAATCTATGACCCGATCGCCGAGTTCAAGGATCTCGGGCTTGAGCCGCAAACGCTCGATCTGCGGGCGCATTTCGACGATCCCGCCAGCCTGCGCCTGCGCCTCGCGGACTATGATCTGGTGTGGGTCATGGGCGGCAACAGCTTCGTGTTGCGCCGGGCGATGAAGCGATCGGGTTTCGATCGGGTGATCCGCGAGCGGCTTGAAACCGATACCATCGCCTATGGCGGCTACGCCGCCGGCGCGGTGGTTGCGGGGCCAAGCCTGCGTGGTCTCGAATTGATGGACGATCCATTCGAAGTGCCCGACGGCTACGATGAGGCGCTGATCTGGACCGGCCTCGGGCTCACCCCCTTCACGATCGTGCCGCATTATCGTTCGGCCCATCCGGAGGCGGCGGCAGCAGAGAAGGTCGTCTCCTATATGACCACGCGAAAAGCGCGCTACCGGGCTCTCTCGGATGGCGAAGTGATCGTGCGGATAGGCAATTTGGAAAGGCTGGCGTCATGAAAAAGCTCAAGGCGGAAGCGGCTCTTAAGGGACCGGTCGAAACGCGGCGCGCCGGCACCGACCGGTCGCTGCGCGAGCTCGAAGCAGCAACCCACCGTTTGGTGGTGCGGCGCCTGCGCGACATGCTGCCCGGCCGGATCGTCACCAAGCGGCTGATCCTTCGTGCCCCCATACGTGGCGACGTGCCCGAATTGCTGCGCCTCGCAGACAACCAAGCGATCGCCAAATGGCTCGCGAGGCTGCCAAGTCCCTATACGCGGGCCGACGCCGTCGGCTTCGTCGAGATACTGGCGCAGCGGCCGGACGAGCGCCCCTACGCAATCACACTCGGCGACCGCTTGATCGGCGTTGTCGGGTTCTCCTTTGCCGAAGGGAAGGTTCCCGAGCTCGGCTACTGGCTGGGCGAACCCTATTGGGGCAAGGGCTACATGACCGAGGCGGTCAAGGCCCTGGTCGAGGCTGCTCACAAGACCGGCCAGTTCGAGATCATCCACGCGCAAGTGCTGGCCGACAACCAGGCCTCAACGCAGGTGCTCGAAAAGGCCGGCTTCAAGCATCGGCGGAAGGCCAAGGGCGAGATCGGCAACAGCGCCGGCAAGCCCATCAACGTGCTCGAGCTCAAGAGGCCAAGATGGATGTGACGCTCGAAACGAAGCGATTGCTGCTGCGTCAGCCGCGACTGGGCGACGCGGGCCGCATCGCGCGTTTCCTCAACAACTTCGCCGTTTCGGGAAAGCTCTCCCGCGTCCCCTACCCCTATCGTGAAGTCGATGCGCTGGCCTGGCTGTCGTTGTGGAGGGCCAACAGCTCCGCCGCAGAAACGGGCTTTGCGCTCGATTTGCCGGGTGAAGGTGTGATCGGCCACTGCGGCTTTCATCGCGACCGCGACGGCAGCCCGGTTGTCGGCTATTGGCTGGCCGAGCCCTTTTGGAACCGCGGCTTTATGAGTGAAGCGACAGCCGCCGTGCTGGACTGGTATTTTGCCCAGACACGCGCCGACGCTATCCATTCCGGGGTTTTTCATTTCAACAAGGCTTCGCTGGCGGTGCAGCGCAAGCTCGGCTTTACCGAGATTGGCGTCAGTACGCTCCATTGCCTTGCGCGCGGCGAGGACCTACGCCATATCGACACCCGGCTGACACGGGCCGATTGGGCTGCGCGCGCGGTTCATCTGGCCACCAGGGATGTCGCATGAAATTTCTCGATCAGGCAAAAGTCTATGTTCGATCCGGCGACGGCGGCGCCGGCGCGATCAGCTTTTTGCGCGAAAAATTCGTCGAATTCGGCGGCCCCAATGGCGGCAATGGCGGGCGCGGCGGCGATATGGTCGTGGTCTGTGTCGATGGTCTCAACACGCTGATCGACTACCGTTTCCAGCAGCACTTCAAAGCCGCCACGGGCACCCACGGCATGGGCAAGGACCGCCATGGCGCCAATGGCAAGGATACGATCCTCAAAGTCCCGGTCGGCACGCAGATCTTCGAAGAGGATGGCGAGACGCTGATTGCCGATTTCACCGCAGTGGGCCAGACGGCGACGCTGCTGTCGGGTGGCAATGGCGGTTTCGGCAATGCGCATTTCAAGACCTCGTCCAACCAGGCGCCCCGCCACGCCAATCCGGGACAGCTCGGCACCGAGAAATGGATCTGGCTGCGGCTCAAACTGATTGCCGATGCGGGACTCGTCGGTCTGCCCAACGCCGGCAAATCGACCTTCCTCGCTGCGGTCTCGGCCGCCAAGCCCAAGATCGCCGACTATCCCTTCACCACGCTTCATCCCAATCTGGGCGTCGTACGCGTCGGTGAGCGCGATTTCGTTTTGGCCGACATTCCCGGGCTGATCGAAGGGGCCCATGAAGGGGCCGGCATCGGCGACCGCTTCCTCGGTCATGTCGAGCGGACGGGCGTCCTGATCCATCTGGTCGATGGCACCGAGGAGGACGTGAAGACGTCCTACAAGACCATCCGCACCGAACTGGCCGCCTATGACGAGGCGCTGGCCGAAAAGCCCGAGATCGTCGTCCTCAATAAGATCGATGCGCTCACCGACGATGCAATCAAGGACAAGGTGAAAATCCTGAAGCGCGCCAGCAAAGCCGAAGTGCTGACCGCTTCGGGCGTGACCGGCAAGGGCGTCCGAGAGGTGCTCCATCGCGTCATCGCAATCCTCGACGGCGAGAAAGCAGCCAAGGCCGAAGCGATGCGCCGCGCCGCCGAGCCGCATTGGACGCCGTGATGGCCGACGCGCTCGCCCCCTATCGCAGGCTGACCATCAAGATCGGCTCGGCCCTGCTCGTCGACGCCGAAAGCGGCAGGCTGCGGTCCAGCTGGCTGAAGGCGTTGGCTGAAGATATCGCCGCGCTCAAGGCCGACGGTCGCTCTGTCGTCATCGTCTCATCGGGCGCCATCGCTTTGGGTCGCCGCATCCTCAAGCTCAACGCCGTCAGCCTGCCGCTCGAGCAACAGCAGGCCGCGGCGAGCGCCGGGCAGATCGCGTTGAGCCAGGCCTGGTCCGAATGCCTCGGCGAACACGGCATTGTCACCGGCCAGATCCTGATCACGCCCAACATCACCGAGGAGCGCCGCTACTTTCTCAATGCGCGCACAACCATCTCGACGCTGCTCTCGCTCGGCGCCGTGCCGATCATCAATGAGAACGATTCCGTTGCGACCGCCGAGATCCGCTATGGCGACAACGACCGGCTGAGCGCCCGCGTCGCCACCATGATCGAATCCGATGTACTGGTGCTGCTTTCCGATGTCGACGGGCTCTACTCGGCCCCGCCCGGCACGTATCCCGACGCGACCCATCTGCCAATTGTGCCCGCCATCAACCCCGAGATCGAGGCAATGGCCGGCGGTGCCGCGAGCCATCTGAGCCGCGGCGGCATGACCACCAAGATCGAGGCCGGCAAGATCGC
>JBDSEK010000071.1:0-12558 GCA_039920085.1 Devosia sp.
ATATTTGAGCGAGACGAGATTATTGGTGCCGAGCACGCCCAGCGGGCCTTCATGCTGGACGAAAAAATTGGAGACGTGCGGCGTGCCTTCGCGGACCACCCGCGCATAAGGAAAGAGCGCCACTTCACTGGCGCCTTGATTGGTGACGGACTGCGTCACCGTGAAGAGATAGTTGGCATCGACCGCGAAAGTGCGGCGGAAGGTCAGGCCTTCGCCATTGTCCCATAGAAGGGTGATGGGAGTCGTGTCCGACAAGGCGCCCGCGCCGCCTTCAAGGGTCCATTGCGATGTGGCATCGGGCACCTTGGCCGCCGAGCCGTTCGCCGGTACCCAGCCCTGCTCCACATAGTAGCCGCCAGGGGCGCCCGACGGCGACAGCAGCGTGATGATCGGCGAGTTGCGGTCGATGGTTTCCTGGTATTTTTTGAGCTGCAGATCATCGATCCGGCCGCCCGTCAGATTGATCGATCCTTTGAGCGTACCCGTCTCGATTGCGACGCGCGAACTGGCCGCGATTGCAGCAGTGCGATCGGCAAAAGTGCTACCCGTAGTTGCGGCAGCGGTGGTGCCGGGCGTCGCAGTGGTGGTGCCGGCTGTGCCCTGACCGGGAGCCGCAATGCCGGCGTCCGAGGAGGCCGCCTGCTGCGCCGCAATCTCCGCCTGACGTTGCGCCTTCTCCAATTGCGGCTGCGCTACGAAGAACTGCCAACCGAACAGCACCACCATGCTGAGGACGACCGCGAGGATCATGTTGCGGTTGTTTTCGTTCATTGTTTCGGGGTCCCGTTGGCACGCGGCGAGGCATGCACTTTGGCAATGGCGGAGTTGAGGTCGGAAACGAGCTTTTCAAAGGGTATCCCGAGCGCCTCGCGGCGGCCGATCAGCACATAGTCATGTTGGGGCCGGAAGGCCGCGCCGCAAGCCCTCGCCGCAGCGCGCAGGCGCCGGCGGATGCGATTACGCTCGGGGGCATTGCCCACTTTCTTGGTGATGGTGAGCCCGATGCCGGGTGCTTCGGCTTCGGCGGCGATCGCCTGCAGCGTGAGACTCGGCCGGCCGCTGCGACTGCCGCGCGCCGCGTTGAGAAACTGCGTCCGCCTAGTCAGGCGGCGAAGCGTCCGCGCATCGCTCGGGGTGGCCGACATCCGGCCGAGGCTCAGGCCGAGAGCTTCTTGCGGCCGACAACACGGCGCCGATTGAGAATCTTGCGACCGTCCTTAGTCGCCATGCGCGCACGGAAACCGTGACGGCGGGTCCGCACAAGCGTGCTCGGCTGGAATGTACGTTTCATAAGTTCAAACCACGCCGGGCGCGGTTCCTCTCGGTCGTCGTCTTGTGCAGATCGGCGCCACGTCCGATCCCGGGGCCCTAGGGCCGGTTCGGCACCGTGGCAGGCTGGGGCGGGCTTATAGGGAATTGACCGTTTGAAGTCAACGCGGCGGGGGCTTTCCGCCCGGTTAGCTTGTCGCATGGCGAACTGTCGCCTGTCTGCTGCTTTGCCTGTTACACCAGCCGTCACCCTCTGGCGTTTTGCATCCGTTGAATTACAAGCGGTTTCGGCCCTTCACTGCGGCGCGAAAGGTCCGGCTTGGCAAGCGTTTTGAACCCCGATTTCTGCGTCATCGGCGCGGGCGCTTCCGGCATTGCCACCGCCGAGGCGGCTGCCCGCCTCGGGGCGAGCGTGGTGATGGTCGAGCGCGGCACTACCGGCGGGCAAAGCCTGCGCTCGGGCGCTCTGGCCATGGGCGCGCTCGCCGCGGCGGCGCGGACCGCCGCCGGTTTCCGCTCCGGCGCCGCCTTCGGCATCGTCCCCGAAGAGCCCAAGGTCAATTTCCGACGCCTCCGCGAGCATATCGCCGAGGTGCTGACGCAGGCCGCGCCCGACAGCGGGCCCGCCAAACTAGGGGCCGTCGGCATCGAACTGATCAAGGCGAATGCGGTTTTCGCGGATCCGCGAACGCTGGCGGCCGGCGAGACGCTGATCAAGGCGCACCGGTTTGTGATCGCTACCGGCGCCCGGCCGCAGCTGCCCGATCTTCCGGGCCTGTTCTCAGTGCCCTATTTCACGACCGAAACGATCTTCGACAACACCCGCAAGCTCACCCATCTGGTCGTGATCGGGGCGGGCCCGATGGGGCTCGAGCTGGCGCTCAGCTACCGCCGTCTTGGCTGCGAGGTGACGCTGGTCGAGCCGGGCAGACTGCTGCCGGATGCAGATCCGGAGCTCGCCGAGATCGCCCTTCGCACGCTGCGTGAGGAGGGAATAAATCTGCTTGGCCAGTCCAGCGTGCTCACCGTCCACGCTCGCAGCCAAGGCATCGGCGTGGTGGTGCGCACTGGCGAGGGCAACATCAACCTCGACGTGTCCCACATTTTGGTGGCGCCGCAGCGCGTTGCGAATCTGAACGAATTGCAGCTCGATGGTGCGCGCATCAAGCGAAGCCAGCCGGGCGGACTCCTGCAGGTTAACGGCTCGCTGCGAACCAGCAATCCCCGCGTTTTTGCCGTTGGCGAGGCCGTGTCCCCCGGCGTGGCGCATGACGTGATGGTAGAAGGTACAATCGTTGCCCGGGCGGCGCTGCTGAGCTTGCCGGGCCGGTATGATCCGGCCACTCCGGCGCGATTGACCTTGACCGATCCGCCAATTGCCGAGATCGGGCTGACGGAGCCGATGGCGCGTGAGCGGTTCAAAACCGCGTTCGAGATCGTTCGGGCTTCTTATGGGGCCAATGAGCAGTCCCGCGCGGCGCGGATGGGCGCCGGCGTCGTCAAGGTGATTGTAGCGCCGAGCGGGCAGATACTTGGTGCGGGCATTGTTGGGCCGTGCGCGGGAGAACTCATGGCGCCCTTTGCACTAGCCCTCACGAAAAAACTGACCCTCGCCGGCCTTGCGGGCCTCGCGGTGCCTTTTCCCAGCCACGGCGAATTGCTGCGCAATCTTGGCGACTTGGCCGCCAGAAGCGCTGGCCCAACGCCCTTAGAGACGCGTTTGCTGGCGCTCAACCGCTTGTTGCCCTGACCCAATTGCGGCTATCAGATTGACCAACATGATCGAGCCCCGCGCCATGCCCGGGCCGTTTTCCGGGCTCTCCGTCAAACTGATTACCACCATTAGTGTGGTGATCCTGGCGGTTGCCGCGGTCATTTATCTTCCTTCGGCGGGCAATTATCGCGCCAGTTGGCTCGAGGACCGACTGCGTATCGGCATTGTCGCCGCGCGCGTGCTCGACGCCGTTCCCGATGTGATGGACCTGCCGCGGATGCTGACCGACCGGTTGCTGACGTCAGCCGGGGCGATCGCAATCGTCTATCGTCGCAACGGCCAGAGCCAGCTGATCGAGCTCGACGACACCCCAATGCCCAGCGAGGCCCTGACGGTCGATATGCGCCAGCCCGATCAGGCCAATCTCATCATGGGGGCCGTTGATACGCTGTTGCATGCGGGCGAGCGGACCCTGCGCATCGTCGGCAATGGCGACGAGACCGGCGATCCTGACGCACAGGTCGAGGTGCTGGTCTCCGAGGCGCCCCTGCATGATGATTTGCTGGCGTATTCCCGCGGTATCGCGATGGTCTCTCTCATCGTCGCAATCGTCACTGCGGTGGTATTGTACCTGCTGCTCAACGGGCTATTGATCGCGCCAGTACGCCGGCTCACGGCCAACATGGTCGCCTATCGGATGGCGCCGGAGAATGCCTCGCTCATCATTTTGCCGAGCCGCCGGAACGACGAGATTGGCATCGTCGAAAAGGAGCTGGCGGCCATGGAAACCGACATCTTCTCGATGCTTCGGCAGCGCCGGCACCTCGCCGATCTTGGACTGGCGGTGGCAAAGATCAACCATGATCTGCGCAACACGCTGACTTCGGCGCAAATGCTTTCCGACCAGGTGGTGGCGCTCGATGATCCCAAGATCCAGCGGCTGGCACCGCGTCTGGTGCACTCGATCGACAAAGCCATCGGCTTTGCCCAGTCGGTCCTCGACTATGGGCGCCAGAGCGCCACGCCGCCCAAGCCCGTTCCAGTGGATCTGCGGGCACTTATCGACGAGTCGGCGCTTGATGCCGGGATCGTGAGACACTCCGAGATTGCTTTCCGGAACGATGTTCCAGACGCTATCTCGTTGCGGGTTGATCCGGAGCAGATGGCTCGGGTACTGGTCAATTTGATGAAGAACGCGCGCGAGGCGCTTGAGATGGCCAATCCCCGACCGGAGCAGCCCGAGATTGGCGCCGGGTTTCGCGAGTCCGGCGGGCAGCTGTTCGTTTCTATCCGCGACAATGGACCAGGGCTGCCACCGAGGGCGCGAGACAATCTTTTCGTCGCCTTCGAGGGTTCTGCCAAAGCCGGCGGCACGGGACTGGGGCTCGCCATCGCGCGCGAGCTTACCGAGGCGCATGGCGGCAAGCTACATTACGTGCCGCTCGAGCCGGGCACGCGCTTCGACATCAGCCTGCCGCGCAGCATACGCCTCGGCTGAGGCCAAGCTGGACAAGCCGCAACCCGCTGTGTATGGGTTCCGCCGCTTCCGGCCGGCAAGCCGCCCGAAGCCTGCGCGCGCCCTTAGCTCAGCTGGATAGAGCACCAGACTACGAATCTGGGGGTCAGGAGTTCGAATCTCTTAGGGCGCGCCATTTTCACCAAATGTCTGTGTGCCGGCAGGTTCGTCTGGCAGCCACCGCGTTGACCATGATGCGCCGACATGTCTCAGCCGTGTGGGTGGACCTCAGCCTTCAGCCATGGCTTGGGGAGCTGGTCAGATCTTCTCGGTCAGTTCGGGCAGAGCCACAAACAGATCCGCCACGAGCGGCCAGATCGAGCCCAAGCGACGCCGCGTCGACCTCCTTGAGCGGCTTTTCCGCGCCTTCATGATGTTGGGAAACATAGCGAGGGCTGGTTCAGGCGGAGGCCGGTGGTGATCATGGCAGGAAGGGCTACTTTTTATGGTCTCGAGACCGCCATCGACTTCCCTGGTGACGGTGGCCGTGTCGGAGGATGACCGAGGGCAGTCCCTCCGCACTAGTCGCTGCCTGAGCTAAAGGAGTCGAAAGGAATCCTCGATCCGCTCGACGATGGGATCGAGCCGCTGCTTCTCGTCCACCGAATAGCTGATCTCGAACCCGCCCAGCTGTTCGAGATCTGCGGTGAACAGATACTTCGCGTAGTAGATCAACGGTGGCTCGTCGCCCGTCTGCCGATAGTGGCCCGACAGCACAAACCAGGTGCGGCCGCGGGTTCGATAGGTGATGTCCTTGACCAAACCCGCGTGCGACAGCCGATCGGCGAAGGCGGCGGGCGACAGCCGCTTGAGGTTGTTGCCGAAGAAGATGTCGATGATGGCAGTGCCGCCGATTTCCGACAGGGTCAGGTGGCCGCTGCCGGGGGCGTCATGGGTCACGTCGAACGAGGTGATCGGTAAATCGAGCGCGAACCGCTGCTGAGGATCAGTGTAGGAACGCCACTCCTCGGCCGCGGCGACCCCGTGGGATAGTATGCTCGCCAGTATGAGCGCGACGAAGCCGCGCAGAAATTGTCGCATCATCCCACAACAAGATGCGCCGACGTGGTTCGTTCCGGGGTCAGAGTCGCAACGCACTCCCGTTGGGACAGCACCAAAAAGAAAACGGCGCCGCAGCGCCGCTCTCTTTGGGCCCATTAACTGAGCCTTAGCTCACCGGCGTCGTAACCTTTACATTCGGCGCGGGCGCCGGAACTTCGATGGTTACCGGACTGGCCGGAGCGCCATTGAAACGAATGTTGCCGGTGAACAACAGGAAGCCGAGAACGATGAGCGCAATCACAACGATGCCGCCTATTATGGCGCCGCTGCTATCGCCGCCGCCGGTTTCGATAATGGTTTCACGATCGGCCATTTGATGGTCCTTTCACGATTGGTGCCGTCTCGGTTAGAACGGTTTCGCCTCTCCGCAGTTCCGCGCTTTCGGGCGCTGCCGGCCCTGCTCAGTCGCTCCGCTTCGGCCGGTTGTCGTCGAGCATCCCTACCAGTTCGAGCCGGGCGATCACCCGCTTCGCCTTGTGGTCGCCGGCCAGTTCCCTGAGTGCGGTGATCGACCTGTCGACCACCTGCAAGGCCAGCTCAAAGGTCGTCTCAGCGGCGGCGAGGCTGCCGCGGTTTTTCTCTGACTGAATCCACTTGGCCAGCACATATTGCGTCAGCAGATTGAGCTCCGCCGTCGAGGCGCCCGCAAGCTTTGCTTCCATGCGCACCACATCGATTACCTCGATGGCGTCGCCCCTGTTGATCGGTGGCACCCCATCGAGCAGATCCTTGACGCCGCTATCGGTCACGAAGCGCCACTCCCGTGAGGTGAAAGGCGGACGTTAGCCGATAGGTCACGGGCGATACCTGTCAGCGGGGGAGATGACGAGGTATCGCCCGAAGGCCCATCCAGACTTTCCTTCCTCTGTCGTCACCAAAAGCCAGTTGCCGTTCTTCGATTTCACACGCACCAACTCGCCTTGCTCAAGGGTCGCAACAAGTTCGCTGGTTTTTTTGGGTTGAGAGCGGACGGCCAGCGATAGTGTCGCCCTCATCATCGGCGCCTCCGCCTGAACCGCGGCGAGGGGAGTAGTTGGCTGCGACTCGGCGGCCTCGACGGACGCGATCTGCACGATCGCCTTAACCTGCGGCACGCTGCGAACCACCGCCGGAACGCTGTTCTCTTTAGTGATGCGGGCGACGGAAGCCGCATGGTCGGAGAACAACGACAGCGTTCCTTCCGAGCTAACGCCCAGAACCACGACGCTTGCCGCCACGGTAAGCGGCCATTTGGCGAAGGCCAGCAAATGAAGGATTGCCATCGTCGATCTCCGTCCATCTGGACTGGAGTGGAATTCTTGAGCTTCTACGGAGTTGCTAGGGACCAAAGCCCCCATTTGGGCACGTTTCGACCCGCGGCGCGCTGAACTTGGCATCCGAAATGCGCCCGGCGCGTTTAACCACCAGCCTGAACTCGATAAGGAGAAAAAGCATGGTAGGCGTCGGTTGGATCTTAGCGATCGTCATTGGAGCCCTTGCTGGCTGGATCGCAGAGCGCGTCATGCGCTCGAACATGGGGTTGCTCATGAATATCGTGCTTGGCATCGCCGGCGCGATCGTAGGCAACTTCCTTGCCACCCTCATCTTCGGGGCGACGGCGGGCGGCGTGCTGGCACAGCTACTGATCGCAGTGGTCGGCGCCTGCCTGCTGATCGCGATCGTCCGCGCCATAAGCGGCCGCGGCCGGACCGTGTAGGCATCCGCTTGATGAACCGGAAAGGGCGGGAGGCAGCTCCCGCCCTTTCCTCTTCCGGCCAGCGGGGTGATCGCCGCCCAGCGGCGCCGCCCTTCAGACCAAAGTCGCCAGGAACGATCACCGTCAGCGCGAATTATGAGGCTACGGGGTGGCACAACCCAGAGGATGCAGACATGCGAAATCTTAAACTTGCTGGCGCACTAGCCGCCACCGCCATGCTGGCGACGACCGCCGGCGCCATGGCAGCGGAGGCCACCGCCTCCGTCAATGTTCGGTCGGGACCCGGGACTGCTTATACCGTCGTCGACGTTCTTTACGCGGGCGAACCGCTCACCGTCTATGAGTGCCGCTCCAGCGGCTGGTGCCTCATCGCCCATAGCGGCCCCGATGGCTGGGTGTCCTCGCGCTATATCGACAATGATGAGGCGATGAACGACGACGAGGATGACGTCCAGGTCAACAGCCGCACCAGCGTTCGGCTCAGCTTCTCGTTCGGCCGCGGCAACGGCTTCTCCTATGGTGGTGGCCCGCGTGGTCAACCGCGCGATCTGGTCTGTCTCGTGACCTTCTACGATCGCAGCCAGGTGGCAGCCGGCGCCGACGCCGACGTGCAGCGGGCCCAAGTGATGACCCGGGCGCAGGCCGAAGCCATCGATCGGCCCAACGATCGGCGGGCCATCTTCGACTATGGCACCAACCAGCAGACCCGCGACACCTGCGAGTATCTCGACGATCTGAACTAAGCCGGTCGCAAAACACCTAGGATAGAAGCCGGTGTGCTGATCGCACCGGCTTCTGTCTTTGTCGATCGGGCGATTAGGCGATAGATTTGGCGCATGACGAACTCGCCCTCGCGCATGCCAAATCAGGGAAAAGGGCGCTGGAGGCGAAGCGTCACCCTGGCTTGGCACCGCGCCATGCGGCGGCTAGGGCTGTCGCAGCGCTTCCTGATCGCGGCGCTCCTCACCATCGCGCTGTCGACCGGTCTGCTTGGAATTTGGGCCGGTACCATCGTTAAGACCAACATCCTTTACGGCGTCGCCGAGACGGCCAATTCCAGCCTGCAATCGGTGATTTATCCGTCCGTGCAGGGGCTGGTGGTCGATCGCGAGCTGAGCGACGCCGAGCGTGCCGCACTCGACGCGAGCTTCGCCTTTTCGAGCCAGAGCGATGCGACCCGCCTCATCCAGTTCGCTCTGCTCCGCCCTGATGGGACTGAGATCTACCTGGCCGATGCCGGGCTCAACGACACGATCGGCCTCGATTTAATCGCCCGGGCCCGGCAAGGCGAGCTCATCGCCTCCCTCGAAACAGTTGAGCCCGAGCCGGTAGGCCCTTATCGCGGCATTGGGCTGACCGTGCTGCGCATCGTGTCGCCGGTGTCCACGCCCCAGGGGCAGCCGTTCCTCGTGGCGGTGCTTTATCTCAGCGCCCGCAGCCTGACCGATGTGGCGGCGCAGTCGCAGCGCGAGATCTGGGCGCTTGTCGTCGCCATCGGCGGCATCGTCGTCGCCGCCCTTTATCTCATGGTCGATCGCGCTGGACGTACCATCTCGCGGCAGCGCGCCCGCCTCGCCGCCAACCTCAAGATCTCGCGGCTGCTGACCGATGAAAACCGGGTGCTGCGCGAAGCCTCCGAACTGCTTCGGCTCGCAGCCAGCAAAGCCAATGAAAGCCTGTTGGCGCGCGTCGGTTCGGACATCCACGATGGGCCGGTGCAGCTTTTGACCCTCCTCATCCTCCGCCTCTCGGGCAATAGCGCCGCCGGCTCCGAAGCCGAGGCACCTGCCGCGCTCGCCAAGGCGGCGATGGAGGAGCTGCGCAACATTTCAAGCGGCCTGGTACTGCCCGAATTGGCCGAACTCAGCATCGCCGATGCTATCGAGCTTGCCGTATCGCGCCATGAGCGGATGACAGGTGCCCGTTCGCGTCTCCGCATCCGCGGCCTCGACCATGACGCGCCGATGGCGGTCAAGATCTGCGCCTACCGGGTGGTACAGGAAAGCCTCAACAACAATTTCCAGCATGGCGGATCACACCCGGCGGTGATCGCCAGCGAAGCGGACGATCAGGTCGATCTGACCGTCAGCGCCATTTCGCCCGCGGACCAGAAACCGAGCGCGAGCCGGCGCGATCGGCTGGGACTAATCGGCATGCGATTGCGGGTCGAAGCGCTGGGGGGATCGATAAGCGTGGGCCTCGACGCCAAGGCGCGGGTGCGCGTTCGCATGCCGCTTACTCTTGCGGCGACGGGACCAAGCCAGGCACTGCAATCGGCTGCGGCGCAAGACCCAGCCGCCGCGCCGCCAGCACCGCATCGAGCCGATTCCGCGCCTTGAGCTTGCTCATCAGGTTGGTCATATAGTGCTTGACGGTTTTTTCGGTGAGCCGCAGCGCCTGCGCGATCTCCTTGTTGGACATCGCCTTCAGCAGGCAATTGAGGACCTGCATTTCTCGCGCGCTGAGCGGTATATTGCGGGGGCCCGAAGGCCCGGGCGTTGCGAGCGCCGCTGAAACATCCGCTGAAACATAACTCTGTCCCGAAAGCGCTGCGGCTATGGCACGATGCAGCTCGGCGACCGGGCTGCCCTTCAGCAGGAAGCCGCTTGCTCCCGCCTGCATCGCCCGCCGCGCCAGGCCGACTTCGGCATAGGCGGTAAACACTACGATGCGCGTCTCAAGCGATTGGCGGAGGATCGTCTCCATCGCCCCGAACGCATCGCCAGGCATGCTGAGATCGAGCAGCACGATATCGGGCAGCGTTTTGGCGGCGAGCGCCACGGCCTCGCCGGCATCGCCACCGGTGCCGGCTATTTCGTACTCTCCGCCCTCCCTAAGAATGGCCGAAAGCCCGAGTAATAGCGTCGGGTGATCGTCGATCAGGACGATCCTGATCGGCCGCCCTACGGGCGGGCTCGACCGGCGCAGGTCACGCATCACTTTTCCTTCCTTCCTTTCCCGTTGTTCTGGCCGCCATTCCCACCATTATTGTTCTGGTCGCCATTACCGCCATCATTATCGTTCTGGCCGGCGCCATTGCCCTTCTTGTCCGCGGACCTGCCTGGCTGGCCCTTGGCGCCCGCTTCCATCCTCAGGGATTTTCCGGACGCATGGTCGAGCGTGACGGCGGAGCCGGCGATCACTTTCGCTTCGGTAAGACCGGGCGCGACGCTCACCGAAAAGCGGCCGTTTCCGCTTGATATATCGAAGCTCGGGGTCCGCACGATAATGCGTGTCGCCCCGCTGCCAGGGACGTTGATTTCGACAAGCCCGGCATATTGCGTGACAAGTAGGCTGGTTCGCCCAAAAGGCCGCTGCATCGCCAGCGCAATCGTCGTTTCGGGACCGATCTCGAGCACCGCGTCCTGCCACGCGATGGTCAACCTGGCCCTGCCGAGAGTGCGCACGCCCTCGAGGCTCTGCAACGCATCGCCAGGCGCGATTTCGACCCACGCCGCATTCACCAGCTGCAGCACGGTGCCCTCGACCTTAGCGATCGAGAGACCGAGGGGAACCTCCTCAGCCGATGTGGCAGGCACGCCAAGCAAAAGCCCGAGCCCGAGTATCGCTGCCGTCGCCAGCATCCGGCCCTTGGCGCCGCTCGCGACCCACTGCCGCCCGCGCGCCGCGCGCGGCACATCGTTATCGTGCATGAAAAAGGGGCATCCGCGATTCCCTGGTCGTTACCATTGCCGGGTCCGGCCAGCCTTCGACCACTCTAACTGCCCGCATACACCAGAGCCCTGTAGCCGGGGCACACTGTGCCACAACTCCCGCCGGGTCCACGTTGTTCCGGCGATCTATGGCGACCAAAGCCCCCAGCAACTATGACGGGCAACAAAGGCGTTCCGTCCCCGGGGTGCTTGTGCGACTTGCCGTGGGCTCGTCAAGAAAGGATCGGCCAACGATGACAAACCTCGCCAGAACCTCGATTGCGTCGCTGCTGGTGGCGGCTAGCATCACGTCCGGCCTGTCGCAGGGCAACAGCTCCACGCCCTCTGCCGCGCCGAGCGTTGACCCGGTGAGCGACCCCGAGCTGCCGCCCGATGCAGCCAGCGCTACGGCGTTCGCCATCGGCGCCGTAGAACGGGCAGAAATACAGCGCCTGATCCTCGAGCAGCATCCCTCGATCGTTCAGTCGGTGGATGTCGCGCTCAAGGTCGGCATGCAAGTGTCTGCAGCCATCGTGCTGCTGCCGCTTCCGGGCACTGTGACCGAGCTGGTGCCGACGCTCGCGGGGCACCAGTTCTTCATCCTCGCCGACGGTCGCATCGTCATCTGCCGGCCGGCGACGCGGCAGATCGTGCTGATCCTTGCTCCTTAGGCCTGGTGCCACAGGTTCTGCACCGACCGCCAAGTAGCTCTGGCGCCCGCTGCATCGCATTGATCGCATCGGAAGTTCGGATACATAAGCAAATCATTCGCGTTGGGGCACCTGAGCCGGGACGGCACACAGGGTCATTCCGGCGCTACACTGAGCCGGGATGGCCAAGGGATTTGCATGCGCATCACGGTCGCGACATTGCTGCTGCTCCTCGCTACGCCGGTCAGAGCGGGCGAATGGCAGTATGAGGATCTGGGGGTGCCGATCGCCTATTTCGACAATGGCGCGGCGCAGCTGCAATTCGCCTGCCGCGGTGGTGATTTCACCCTGGGGTTCTGGGTGCGCGTGCCGAAGCGCGAGGTCGCCCAGGCGGCTTCGATGAATTTGGCGATCACGCCGGACCCGGCGGGGCAATCGGCCGCCTCCTCGACTGCGGGGGCGAGTTTTGCCCAGGGCCTGCCGCTCATCCACAGTGACGGCACATCGATGATCATTCGTGGTCCCGTCGCAGAACGATGGGCCCGAATCGCCCAGCGTGCCGTGAACGATATCCGGGTCGCCTATGTCCGCAAGCAGACCGAACTCGAGATCTTCGACAGCAACGACTTTGGCGCCAAAGGCTCCTCCGCCGCGATCCAGAAGGTGCTTGATCGCTGCGGCTGAAACCAGGAGCGGTGCGACGGCCGCAGCGGCCGTCGCAGTTTTTGTATCCTTCGGACTCCGAACCTAAGGCCGGACGCCTCTCACGCTTCTGCCGATACCGGCGGCGCTGTTGCAGCTGTTCCCGTATCGCGGTTCAGGTTCAGCGGCCTCAGCAGCCACACCAGCGCGGCGACGGAACCGAACGATACGATCACATAGAGGATCGCCAGACTCGCCGAGCTGGCGAAAACCGCGTGTGGGTTTGCGCCGCTCGCGAGGCCCGCCCCGAGGCTCGTGAAAAAGATCTCGCCGACCAGCGCGACGCCGATCGCGCC
>JBDSEK010000072.1:0-12059 GCA_039920085.1 Devosia sp.
CGAAAATGACCCGACAGGAAAAGAACGAGCAGTTCTTACTCTCCTCCTTCCTCTATGGCGGCAACGCCGCCTATATTGAGGATCTCTACGCCCGCTTCAAAGCCGATCCCAAAAGCATCGATGCGACCTGGGCGAGCTATTTCAGCCGGCTCGAGGACAGCGCGGCCGACGCCGCCAAAAGTGCCGAAGGCCCATCCTGGGCGCGGGCCGACTGGCCAGATACGACCAATGGCGAACTGGTTGCTGCACTCGACGGCAATTGGGACGAGGTCGTCGTCAAGACGCAGAGCGCGCTGACCAAGCAAGCGGAAGTTGAAAGTACCCCGGCGCCGACCCCGGTCGACGTGCTACAGGCAACACGCGATTCCATCCACGCCATCATGATGATCCGCGCCTATCGGATGCGCGGGCATCTGCATGCTGATCTCGATCCGCTGCGCCTCGTGCCGGACCAGAACGAGGCCGAACTCGATCCCAAGAGCTACGGCTTCACGGAGGCCGATTACGGCCGGGAGATCTTCATCGACAATGTGCTCGGGCTCGAATTCGCGACGATCCCCGAGATGCTCGAAATCCTCAAGCGGACCTATTGCTCGACGGTCGGCGTCGAGTTCATGCACATCAACGATCCTGAAGCCAAGCAATGGATTCAGGAGCGTATGGAAGGGCCCGACAAAGAAATCAAGTTCACGCCCCAGGGGAAGAAAGCGATCCTCAACAAGCTGGTCGAGGCTGAAGGGTTCGAAAAGTTTCTCGACGTCAAATATACTGGCACCAAGCGCTTTGGCCTCGACGGCTCGGAGTCGCTGATTCCGGCGCTTGAGCAGATTATCAAGCGGGGCGGCGCGCTGGGCGTCAAGGACATCGTTCTAGGAATGGCCCACCGCGGGCGGCTGAACGTCTTGACGCAGGTCATGCAGAAGCCGCATCGCGCGCTGTTCCACGAGTTCAAGGGCGGGGCCTATTATTCCGAGGATGTCGAAGGCTCGGGCGACGTGAAATATCATCTGGGCGCCTCGTCGGATCGCGAGTTCGATGGCAACCAGGTGCATCTGTCGCTGACCGCCAATCCCTCGCATCTCGAGATCGTCGATCCGGTGGTGCTCGGCAAAGCGCGCGCCAAGCAGGACCAGCACGCTGCGATGGACGGCAAATTCATCGAGCCCAAGCAGGTCGATCGCTCGGTGGTGCTGCCGCTGCTCATCCATGGTGATGCGGCTTTTGCCGGCCAAGGCGTGATTGCCGAATGCCTCGGCCTTTCCGGCCTCAAGGGCCATCGCACCGGCGGCTCGGTGCATTTCGTCATCAACAACCAGATCGGCTTTACCACCTCGCCGATGTATTCGCGCTCTTCGCCCTATCCCACAGACGTCGCTAAGATGATCGAGGCGCCGGTGTTCCATGTGAATGGCGACGATCCGGAAGCGGTGGTCTATGTCTCCAAAGTCGCCACCGAGTTCCGGCAGCGTTTCGGCCGCCCGGTGGTGATCGACATGTTCTGCTACCGTCGCTACGGCCACAATGAAGGCGACGAGCCGAGCTTCACCCAGCCGCTGATGTACAGCAAAATCCGGCAGCAGAAGACGACGCTGGAACTGTATTCCGAACGTCTGGTGAGCGAAGGCTTGCTGAGCGCCGAGGACATCGACAAGCTCAAGGCGGAATGGCGCGCCAAGCTTGAGGGTGAGTTCGAGGCCGGACAGGATTTCCGACCCAACAAGACCGACTGGCTCGACGGCCAGTGGAAGGATTTGAAGCGGGCCGATGCCGATGGGCCGCGGCGCGGCGATACCGGAGCGGCGATAACCGATCTGGCGCGGATCGGTACGGCCCTGACCAAGGTGCCGGATGGCTTTGCGGTCCATAAGACGCTGAAGCGCTTCATGGAGAATCGTCTCGCTGCGATCGAGAGCGGCGAGGGCATCGATTGGTCGACGGGCGAAGCGTTGGCGTTCGGTACGCTGCTCACCGAAGATCATCCGGTGCGCCTCTCCGGCCAGGATGTCGAGCGCGGCACCTTCACCCAGCGCCATTCGGTGCTTTACGATCAGGAGACTGGTGCGACCTACACGTCGCTCAACAACATCGCAGCGGGCCAACAGCGCTACGAGGTCATCAATTCGATGCTCTCGGAAGAAGCGGTGCTCGGCTTCGAGTATGGCTATTCGCTTGCCGAGCCGACGACGCTGACCTTGTGGGAAGCGCAGTTCGGCGATTTCGCCAATGGCGCGCAGGTGGTGATCGACCAGTTCATTTCCTCGGGCGAGCGCAAGTGGTTCCGCATGTCGGGCCTCGTGATGCTGCTGCCACATGGCTATGAGGGGCAGGGGCCGGAGCATTCGTCGGCTCGGCTCGAGCGCTATCTGCAGCTTTGCGCCGAAGACAATATGCAGGTCTGCAATTGCACGACACCCGCCAACTATTTCCATGTGCTGCGCCGGCAGGTGAAGCGCGATTTCAGGAAGCCGCTGATCCTGATGACGCCCAAATCGCTGCTCCGCCACAAGCGCGCGGTGTCGTCGCTCAATGAGTTCGGTCCTGAATCGACGTTCCATCGCTTGCTATGGGATGACGCCGAAGCGCCCGGCGTCTCCAAGACCAGTATCACGCTGGCCCCGGACGAGCGCATCCGCCGAGTGGTACTGTGTTCTGGCAAGGTTTATTACGATTTGCTCGAAGATCGCGAGAAGCGCGGTGTCGATGATGTCTATCTGCTGCGTCTCGAACAGCTCTATCCGTTCCCGGCCAAGGCGTTGCTCGATGAGCTCAGCCGTTTCAAGCAGGCCGAGATCGTCTGGGTTCAGGAAGAGCCAAAGAATATGGGTTCGTGGTCGTTCGTGCAGCCCTATATCGACTGGGTGCTGGAACAGACCGGCCGCAATCACGACCGGCCGCGCTATATCGGTCGGCCGGCTTCGGCGTCGACGGCTACGGGATTGATGCGCACCCATCTGGCGCAGATGCAGGTCTTCCTCGAGGAAGCCTTTGCGAGGTAAATTTGATTGGGGCGACGGCAAGGTCGGAGAGCCTTGCCGGCCGCGCTTACTTAGGAGAATGAGAGATCATGGCGGTTGAAATCCGGGTGCCGGCGCTGGGCGAAAGCGTGACCGAGGCGACCATCGGACAATGGTTCAAGAAAGTCGGCGAGGCCGTTGCCGCCGATGAGCCGGTGGTCGAGCTCGAAACCGACAAGGTGACCATCGAGGTTCCGGCGCCATCGGCAGGCGTCCTGCAGTCGATTTCCGCCAATCCGGGTGACACCGTCAATGTGGGCGCGCTGATCGGCAATATCGGTGAGGGCGCAGCGGTCAAGCTCGATACACCCAAGGCCGAGCCCAAAGCTGAGCCGAAAACCGCCCCGGCCTTCAAGCCCGAGCCGGCACCGCCGGCTCCCAATGGCGCACAACCGGCGCCGGCGGCGCAAAAAATGATGGTCGAGAACGGCCTCAGCGAAAAAGAAGTGTCCGGCAGTGGTCGCCGCGGTCAGATCCTCAAGGAGGATGTGGTGGCGGCCATGGCAAAGCCGGCGGCCGCGGCCACTCCCGCGGCGGCCGCAGTCGCGGCCCCAATTGCCGCCGCTCCGCCGGTCGTCCCGGCGCCAGCGCGTCTGGCAGCGACGCCGCCCGCCACTGCCCGCTCAGGCAGCGCTCCGGCCCCGGCCCCGTCCGCCATGCCGCGCGGACCGGTCGCGGTTGCTGACGAAGCGCGCGAGGAGCGGGTGCGGATGAGCCGGCTCAGGCTCACCATCGCCCGGCGACTCAAGGATGCGCAGAACACGGCGGCCATGCTCACCACCTTCAACGAGGTGGATATGAAGCCGACCATGGATCTGCGAACGCAATACAGGGAGCTGTTCGAGAAAAAGCACGGCGTGAAGCTGGGCTTCATGGGCATCTTCACCAAGGCGGTGGTGCACGCGCTCAAGGAAATCCCCTCGGTCAATGCCGAGATCGACGGCGATGAGATCATCTACAAGAACTATGCCCATATCGGCGTTGCCGTTGGCACCGATAAAGGCCTTGTCGTGCCAGTGGTGCGCGATGCCGATCAGCTGACAATTGCGGGCATCGAAAAAGAGATCAACCGGCTCGGTACGCTCGCCCGAGATGGCGCTTTGTCCATGGCCGACATGCAGGGCGGCACCTTCACCATCTCCAATGGCGGGGTCTATGGCTCGCTGATGTCGACTCCCATCCTCAATGCACCGCAGTCGGGCATTCTGGGCATGCACAAGATCCAGGAGCGCGCGGTGGTGGTGGGCGGGCAGATCGTTATCCGCCCGATGATGTATCTGGCGCTGAGCTACGATCATCGCGTCGTCGACGGCAAGGAAGCGGTGACGTTCCTCGTCCGCGTCAAGGAGGGACTCGAGGCCCCTGAGCGGCTGGTGCTCGACCTCTAGCCGATGCCTGATTTGTCGACATTTTCTGCCGAGTTGCTGCTGCTGCTCGGCAGTCTCGTGTTGCACGCGCTTTACCTCGGCACGCAGGCGATCCTCTACCGCCTGCAGTATGGGGTGATGTTCGCGGCCACGGCCCGTGACGAGGAGGCGCCTCCGGGCGTCCTGTTGGCGCGTGCGGAGCGGGCGCTCCGCAATTTCCTCGAAACCTGGCCCGGCTTCATCGCCCTCGTTGTGATCATCGAATTGTCCGGTCGGAACGACGCGCTCACCTTCTGGGGCGCCCAGATCTGGTTCTGGTGCCGGCTGCTCTATTTACCGCTCTATTTGAGTGGCGTGTTCATGCTGCGCAGTCTCGTCTGGTTCGCCTCGGCCTGTGGATTGTTTCTGATGTTCCTCGGCATCGTGTTCTAGCCAGCCGTCGCGGCAGCGACTACATAGGCGCCAAGCAAGAAGAAGGGCTCGTCATGGCGGACAGTTTCGACCTCACAGTCATAGGTTCGGGGCCGGGAGGCTATGTCTGCGCTATCCGAGCAGCGCAGCTCGGCATGAAGGTCGCCGTAGTCGAGAAGATGCCGACTTTCGGCGGCACCTGCCTCAATATCGGCTGCATCCCCTCCAAGGCGCTGCTGCACGCCACCGAGCTGTTCGAGGAGGCCGGGCACAATTTCCGCCAGCTCGGCATCGATATCAAACCGCCGGTTTTGAACCTCGGGCAAATGATGGTGCATAAGGACGAGACGGTCGCCGCCAACGTCAACGGCGTGGCGTTCCTGTTCAAAAAAAACAAGATCACGAGCTTTCCCGGCACCGGCGCGCTAGCGGGCAAGGGTAGCGTGCAGATCACGTCGGACAAGGGCGCTGTCACGACTATCGAGAGCAAGAATATCGTGATCGCCACCGGTTCGGTCCCGGCGACGCTGCCGGGTATCGAAATCGACGAAGAAAAGATCGTCACGTCCACCGGGGCGCTGTCGCTGAGCGCGGTTCCGGAGCGGCTGCTGGTCATCGGGGCCGGCGTCATCGGGCTTGAGCTTGGCTCGGTCTGGGCCCGGCTCGGCAGCAAGGTCGTTGTCGTCGAATTCCTGGACCGCATCCTGCCGGGGATGGATAGCGAGGTGGCGCGGCAATTCCAGCGCATCCTCAGCAAGCAAGGCGTCGAGTTCCGGCTCTCGACCAAGGTCAAATCGATCGACCGACAGGACGATGGCTCGCTCACCGCGCGGCTCGAGCCAGCCGCCGGCGGCGACATGGCCATTCTTGATGCCGATGTGGCGCTGGTCGCCATCGGTCGCCGGCCATACACGCAGGGACTCGGTCTCGAGGCGGCCGGCGTCGACCTCGACAAGGGAGGACGCATCGTTGTCGGACCGGGCTATGGCACCAATGTCGAGAACGTCTATGCCATCGGCGATGTGGTGGCGGGGCCGATGCTGGCGCACAAGGCCGAAGACGAGGGGATCGCCGTCGCCGAGATCATCGCCGGGCAGGCGGGTCATGTGAACTATGGCGCGATCCCCGCAGTGGTCTACACCAACCCGGAGATCGCCTCGGTCGGCAAGACCGAAGACGAACTCAAGGCCGAGGGGATCGACTACAAGATCGGCAAGTTCCCGTTCACGGCGAACGGTCGCGCCAAGGCGATGCTGGCGACACAGGGCTTCGTCAAGATTCTCGCCGATGTGACTACCGACCGTGTGCTGGGGGCGCACATCATCGGCAAGAATGCCTCCGAGATGATCGAGGCGCTGACGGTTCTGATGGAGTTCGGCGGCTCGGCGGAAGATCTCGCGCGCACCACCGCTCCGCATCCGACGCTCAGCGAAGCCATTCGCGAAGCGGCGCTGATGTGCGGCGACGGGGCGATCCACATCTAGGGTTCGATGTCAGCCTCCGGCGCCTTTACCCGAGCTTTGCGCCCGAACAGCCAGACGCCCAGCAGCACCAGAGCCGTGCCGGCGGCGTGCCATGGCGTGAAGGCCTCGCCGAGCACTAAGACGGCAAGGCTCACCGTCACCACCGGCGACACATTGCCGATGATCGCGGTGCGTTCGGACCCGACCATGCCGATGGCAGCGGAAATGCAATAGGCCGGCAGCACCGTCGAGATCGTGCCGATGGCGAGCATCAGGAGCAGGCCGTAGCCATCGACTGCCAGCGCCGCCGGTGGGTGCGTCACGAGGAAATGGATGATGACGGCCGGGCCGGCGGCGCTCATTGCGATCGAGGTAAAGAGCTGCGGTCCGAGCTTGTCGATCAGCGGCTTGGCGAGAATTTGATAGGCAGCGTAGCTCACCGCCGAGGCGAAGACCAGGAGCGAGCCCAGAACGACATTGTCGCCCTCGATGCCGAAATCGCGCCAGAAGATCAGCGCGATGCCGAAATAGGAGACAAGCAGCGAGGCGACCATCAAGCCAGTGACCCGCCGTCCAAAGAACAGCATTCCAAACAGCACGACGAAAAACGGGTAGGTCAGCAGAATCAGCCGGTCGAGCTGCGCCGAGATGAAGCCCAGAGCGGAAAAATCGAGGAGGCTCGCCACATAGTAGCCGAGGACGCCGACACCCAGGACCTGCATCAGGGTTGTCCGGTCCAGTACTGGCGTTGAAGCGGAGTGCTGACGCAGTTTCCGGCGATAGCCCAAGACGCCCACCGTAACGAACACCGGCACCGAGACGATCATCCGCCAGGTCAGCGTGGTCAGCGGATCGATGCCATCGCCGAGCGCCAGCTTGATGACTATGCCCTTGGTGGCAAAGAACGCTGCTCCGAGCAGCGCCAGCGCCACCCCCACCAACTGCGTATTGGGGATGAAGGCGGAGTTTTGTTTGGTTTCAGTCACGGCGTGCCTTTGGGCAGTCTAGCCTCGGGGATGGGCGGCCCGATAGCTCTTGAGCAGCCGTTCCGTATCGACTGCCGTATAGATCTGCGTGGTTGAAAGCGAGGCGTGTCCGAGCAGTTCCTGGATGGCACGCAGATCACCTCCGCGCCCCAGCAGGTGCGTGGCAAAGCTGTGGCGGAGCGCATGCGGCGTGGCGCCGGGCGGCAGGCCGAGCGCCCCTCGGAGTTGCGCGACGCGCAACTGGATCAGTCTGGGCGACAGCACGCCGCCCTTGAGGCCTCGGAACAGGGGCTGGCTCGGCGTCAGCTTGAACGGGCAGAGCTCGAGATAGGCCTCGATGGAGGTGCGCACCGCCTCGATTAGCGGCACCATGCGGGTCTTGCCGCCCTTGCCAGTGATACGCAGGACCGGGCCCTCGAGATCGGCGCGGCTCAGTGACAGCGCCTCGGAAATGCGCAACCCAGCGCCATAGCAGAGCGACAGAACGGCCATGTCGCGCGTCGCGATCCACGGCCGTTCCTCGATTTCCGCCGTCATCGTGATTGTCGCTTTTGCCTCGCGTACCGTCAGCGCCTTGGGCAGCGATTTTTTCGCCTTCGGTGTGCGGATGACATTGAGCGCCTCGGTCGAAAGCGCGCCCTCGCGTTCGAGAAAGCGGAAGAAGCCTTTGATGGCGCTGAGGCCGCGCGCCAGCGAGCGGGGTTCGATACCCGCTTCGCGACGTCGCGCCATAAAGGCCCTGAGATCGGCGCCACGCATCTCGCCCAGCAATCTGAGCGAGACCGCGCCGCCCATATGCGGCCCGAGAAAAGCGAAAAACTGAGCAAGGTCCCGCCAATAGGCTTCGAGTGTATTGGGGGCGAGGCGCCGCACGGCGCTAAGGTCGCGCTGCCAAAGGGCGATCAACGCGCGCACTTCATCGTCGGCAAATACCGCAGAATCGGCCATGACCAAGCATAGACCATTCGCCTTAGCGCAGCGTTGATGCTTCAATCGTCAGCAAGGAGAATTGCTATGCCGCTCGGCAAAGTCACGCTGCCTTCGGGGGAAATGGTGCCGGCTCTGGGCCAAGGCACATGGCACATGGGCGAGAGGGATAGAAGCCGAGCCGACGAGGTGCGCGCCCTTCAACTTGGGCTGGATCTCGGGATGGGCCTCATCGACACGGCGGAGATGTATGCCGATGGCGGGGCCGAGAGCGTGGTGGGCGAGGCCATCGCTGGTCGGCGCGACGCGGTCTTCATCGTCAGCAAGGTCTCACCGGGCAATGCCAGCCGTTCCGGCACGGTCGACGCCTGTGACAGGAGCCTCAAGCGCCTCGGCACGGACCGGATCGATCTCTATCTGCTGCACTGGCCTGGATCGCACCCGCTCGCCGACACGGTCGCGGCGTTCGAGGCGTTGCGTCGCGACGGCAAGATTCGTCACTGGGGCGTTTCCAATTTCGACGCCGAAGGCATGGAAGAGGTACTCGCCGTTCCCGATGGCAGTGCCGTGGCCGCCAACCAAATCCTCTACAATCTGACGCGCCGTGGAATCGAACACGACCTTCTTCCCTGGCAGGCACAGCACAAGGTGCCGATCATGGCCTATTCGCCGGTCGAGCAAGGCCGCCTGGCGCGCGATGGAGCTCTCGATGTCATTGCCAGGAAGCACCGTGTCAGCGCGGCGCAGGTGGCGCTCGCTTTCACCTTGTTGCGGCCGGACGTGATCTCAATCCCCAAGGCCACCGATCCCGGCCATGTTCGCGACAATAGGGCTGCAGCCGAACTTGCGCTCGACCAAGAAGATCGCGCCGCACTCGACCGGGCCTTTCCGCCGCCGCGCGGCGCTACGCCGCTCGAAATGATCTAGCCCTCGGTTCGCAGAATCAGCTTGCGCGACCTATGTTCGCCCTGAACAAAGCGCGCACAAATGCACGAAAAGCTCGACATCGTTGCGGTGATGGTCAGCGTCTCGGTGGAGGGGCCTTACTCCTATCGGGTCCCGGCGGGGATGCGGGTCGAACGCGGCTCGATCGTCGCCGTGCCGCTGGTCGGCCGGCTGACTCTGGGGGTGGTGTGGGGCGTCCCCGAGGACAATTTTGCCCACAACCGGCTCAAGGAGATCGAGACTGCCTATGACGTTCCCCCGCTCAGCGAAGAGTTGCTGAAGACCATCGATTGGGTGGCGCGCTACACGCTCGCGGCGCCGGGTCTGGTGCTGCGCTCGGTCCTCCGCTCATCGGAAGCGCTGGAGCCAGAGCGTCCCGTCACGGCCTTCCGGCGCACCGGCTTCGAGCCCGAGCGGATGACACCGGCGCGCTATCGCGTCCTCGACACCGTGGCCGATGGGCTGGCCTGGGCGAAGGCCGCGATTGTGGGGGCCAGTGGGGTTTCGGCTTCGGTCATCGAAGGGCTGGAGCGAGCTGGGGCGCTGGAGCGGCTCGAGATTGCGCCGGCGCCCATTGTCTTGCCGCCGCAGCCCAACGCCGCTGCGGCGCGGCTCAATGAGGAGCAGGCGGCAGCGCTGGCCGATATCCGCGCCATCGACGCCATGCATTTCGGTGTGGCGCTGCTCGATGGCGTCACCGGGAGCGGCAAGACCGAAATCTTCTTCGAGGCCGTTGCCGACACGCTGCGCGCCGGCCGGCAGGCGTTGATCCTGTTGCCGGAAATCGCACTGACCCACACCTTCCTCGCGCGGTTCACGGCACGCTTCGGCGCCCGGCCGGCGGAATGGCATTCCGAGATGACGCCCAGCCAGCGCGCCCGCACCTGGCGCGGGATCAATTCGGGACAGATCAGGCTGCTGCTTGGTGCGCGCTCGGCGCTGTTCCTGCCCTTCCGCGAATTGGGGCTGATCGTGCTCGATGAAGAGCACGATGGCGCGTTCAAGCAGTTCGACGGCCTCAACTATCATGCCCGCGACATGGCCGTGGTGCGGGCCAAATTTGCCGATGCGCGGGTCATCCTCAGTTCGGCCACGCCCTCGGTCGAATCGCGCAACAATGCCAATTCCGGGCGCTACCGGCATGTGCTGCTCAAGGCGCGCTTCGCCGAAGCGGCGCTGCCCGATATCACCGCGCTCGATATGCGCGAGGAGCCGGCCGAAAAAGGGCGCTGGATCGCGCCGCGCCTGGCGCGGGAGATTTTCGCGACCCTCGATCGCGGCGAGCAGGCGCTGCTGTTTCTCAACCGCCGCGGATATGCGCCGCTGACGCTCTGCCGTGCCTGCGGGCATCAGTATCAATGCCCCGATTGTTCGGCCTGGCTGGTCGAGCACCGCTTTCGGGGCGTCCTGATGTGTCACCACTGCGGGCATGAACAACGCAAGCCCGAAAACTGCACGGCCTGCGGCGTCGCCGATAGCCTGATCCCGATCGGTCCGGGCATCGAGCGCGTCGCCGAGGAAGTGGCCGACCGCTTTCCTGGCGCGCGGCCGGTGATCCTGTCGTCGGATATGGGGTCCAATGCGCAATTGCGCGATCGTTTCAGCGAGATCGAGCGGGGGGAGTACAATCTCGTCATCGGCACGCAGCTGGTCGCCAAGGGTCACCATTTTGAAAAACTCACGCTGGTCGGCGTGCTCGATGCCGATCTCGGTCTCGCCCATGGCGATCCTAGAGCGGCGGAAAAGACCTTCCAAATCCTCACCCAGGTGACCGGCCGTGCCGGCCGCGCCGCCAAATCCGGCCGCGCCTTCCTCCAGACCTGGCATCCGAACCACCCGGTGATGGAGGCGATGGTCAAACAGGATCGGGAGGCCTTCTACAGCCACGAGCTCGAGGTTCGTGCCCAGGGCGGGCTGCCGCCCTTCGGCCGGCTGGCGGCGCTGATCGTCTCTGCCAACAATCACGACGAGGCGATGGCATTTGCGCGTGGGCTGCTCAGCGCCGCACCACAGGCAGAGGGGATGCGCCTATTCGGTCCCGCCGATGCCCCGGTCGCCATGGTGCGGGGCCGCCATCGGGTGCGGCTGTTGGCACAAAGTCAAAAGGATTTCGACCTCAGCCGCTACGTCCGATTCTGGCTAACCAACGCCGAGCAGCCGAGGGGCAATTTGCGGGTTCAGGTCGATATCGACCCGATGAGCTTTTACTAGCGCTGCAAGGGGCTGCCGCACTGCGACAACAGGGCCAGAAAATCCCGCCCGCCCGCGCCTTGCGTGGCCCGGACCCCCCATGTTAGAGGGGGCGCGGTTTCGGGGGCCGGTCGGCTCGGCTCCCATGATAGACGCGTCCCAAACCCCCCAGGGTTTTCGCGGGTTTCGCGTGATCAGCAGCAGCTGTGGAGCGGCACTTGGCAGAGCAGATTGGTGTGCTGACTCAGATCGCGCGCCCTTACGCGGCGGCGCTGTTCGATCTCGCCAAATCCGAGGCCTCGCTTCCGGCGGTCGAATCCGGGTTGGCGGCCATCAAAACGCTGGCGGGGGACAGCGACGATTTCCGCCGCTTCCTTGGGTCCCCGGTGATCGGCACCGAGGCAAAATCGGTGGCCATGGACGCCATCCTCGCCAAAGCCAATCTCGAGCCGACTGTTGCCAAATTCGTACGACTGGTTGCCCGCAATGGCCGCCTGTTTGCGCTTCCCGCCATGATCAAGGCGTTCAACGATCTGGCCGCCAAAGATCGCGGTGAAGTCTCGGCCGAAGTCACGTCGGCGACGCCGCTTTCGGCGGGCCAGCTCAAGACGCTCGCCGATACGCTCAAACAGAAGATCGGCAAGACCGTTACGCTCACAGAACATGTCGATCCCAGCCTGATCGGTGGCCTGCAGGTCAAGGTCGGCAGCCAGATGATCGACAGCTCCCTCAAAACCAAGCTCACGGCGATGAAGA
>JBDSEK010000073.1:0-3714 GCA_039920085.1 Devosia sp.
ACCTCGCCGACGAAATTGTCTCCCGCTTCGGCGCCGCGCCGAAAAGCTGGTGCAGCTACGTCCAGTCACGGGACGAGCCACACCGTCACGAGGTGCTGGCCAATCTCCTGCAGTCGGTGGACATGAAACAGGCCGCCGGCGAGCACTACCTCAATCAGGAGGCCTGGGATCTGTTCTTCATCGGCCTCAAGGAAGCCCACTGCGCTGGCCACCATTTCTGGGATTTGAGCGACCCAACCCATCCCGATTACAACGCAGCGTTGAGCGGACGGCTCGGAGAACCGCTGCGCACAATCTTTCAGCGCATCGATCAGGCGGTGGGCCGGCTGGTCGAAGCCGCCGGCCCCGAAGCCCGCGTGCTGTTGCTCGCCACCACCAAGATGGAGCCGAACGCGTCGATTTCGCATCTACACAAGCGCCTCGGCCGTCGGCTCAATCGTGCCCACGCCGAAAATGCATTGACCCAGGCGATCCGTCGGGCGCGCCGCGCTTTGCCGCCGATCGAGATTCTTCCCTACAATGAGAACGGCACGGCGATCCGCATCAACCGCGAGGGCGCGCGCCGCGACCGCCTGCTCGCCGATGTCGAGCGTAGCCTGCTTGAACTGACCGATGCCAACACCGGGCAGCTATTGGCGGAACGGGCCTATCGTCCATCGGCGGACTATCCGGGTCGGCGTGCGAAGCAACTGCCCGACCTCCTGGTCCGCTATCGCGCCGGGCACACACCACGCGCCATCACCACCCCACGCCTCGGCCGCATCGAGGCACCGGCGCCCGAATATCGCGCCGGCAACCATGCCTGCGGTCCGTTCGTGATCGGCGCCGGCCTCGAGATCGGTGGCATTGGCTCGCTCGAAGACATCGGCGCTGCAGTGACCGCCGCGCTCGCCCGCTAGATCAGCGTCAAGTCCTTGAGCAGCGGCGCTGGCAACCCTGCTTTCGGCGAAGCGCAACCCGGCGACCGCCGACTAGAGCCGACCACACGCGCCCAAGCCTGCCTAAGGCTTCTTTGGTGAACTCGCCAGCTCGGCTATGGCTGACCGCGCGGCGTCGTTGGCTTGTCCCACCATCTCGAGCAGGAGTGCCAGTTTGCGGTCGTCGAATGCGGCCAGCCGCCCAGTAATCGCACGCGCCATGGGCTCGCCCAGCGCGCTGGCCTTGCGAACCGCCTCAGGCACTGGCCGGATCACCAGGCGCCGCCGGTCGCCCTCGGCCGCGCCGCGCTTCACAAAGCCCGCCCGCTCGAGCCGGTCGAGTACGCCGGTAATGGCGCCGGTTGTGACGCCGGTCGCTTGCGCGAGGGCTGTCGGCGACATTTCGCCCGCCCGCGTGATCAGGTCGAGGCATTCAAGATCGGTGCTGTTGATCCCCAGCCGGCGCGCCATCTCCGTGCTGTGAAGCACGCTCAGCCCCGAGGCTTCCTGCATCGCGTTCATCAGCCGGGCCAGTGTTTCGTCGCGCGAAAGTGCAGGTGTCCTTGACATCGGTCAGATACTACCTTAGTGACTAAATCGCTTAACACCTAAGCGATTTACAGGATGAGCGATATGTCACATTACACGCAAGGCGCCCTTTCGTCCAAGGATGGCACCAACATTTGTTTCCGGACAGCAGGCAGCGGGCCGGCGCTGATCTTGCTGCACGGCGGCATGTCCAACTCCGCCTTCCATCGTGAGCTGGCGCTGGATCTTGCTGCCGGCTTCACCGTCGTCGTTCCCGATCGCCGCGACCGCTCCGGCACCGCCCCATGCGCGGACTATTCGATCGATCGCGACGTCGAGGATGTGGCCGCACTGGCCGGTCACTTTGGTGCCCAGCGGCTCTGGGGCCTCAGTGCCGGCGCGGTGATCGCCTTGGAAGCTGCGCGGCGCCTGCCCGCGATCGTTCGACTGGCGGTGTATGAGCCGCCAATCTTCTCCGACATTGTCGAACTGGAGCGGGCGGGCGCGCGTCTCAACGCCGAACTCGACTCCGGGAACCAGCCCGCAGCCATGGTTACGGCGATGCTCGCTGCTCAGATGGGCCCGAGTTTTCTCCGCCTGCTGCCGCGCAAGTGGCTTGAGCGTATGAGCGAAGGCTTGTTGCGCGATCCGGGCACCGGACCGGACGGTTACCCGCCAACCGGCACGCTGATCCCACCCTTGCGGCACGATCTCGCGCTCGCCGCTCACGTCACGCGGAACGTCGGCTCGTTCGCCGATATTAGTGCCGAAGTCCTGCTGATGGGCGGCGCCCGCAGCCCGCTCTATCTGCGACAGGCGCTCGATCGGCTGGCGACCATCTTGCCGCGGGCCCAGCGTATCGAGTTGCCCGGCCTCGGTCATGACGCGTCGTGGAACACCGATCGCGGTGGCAAGCCGCACGCCGTTGCCGAGGCCATGCGGCCCTTTTTCCTCGCGCCCCTCTAGATCAGCTTCAACCCCTTGAGCGAAGCGTGGCCCGATTTGCCGATGATGATGTGGTCGTGAACGGCGATCCCGAGCGGCCGCGCAATGTCGTTGATCTGCTGCGTCATTTCCACATCCGCTCTCGAAGGCGAGGGGTCGCCCGAGGGGTGGTTGTGAACGAGGATCAGCGCTGTGGCGCTGAGCTCCAGCGACCGCTTTATCACCTCGCGCGGATAGACCGGCGTGTGATCGACCGTGCCTTTTTGCTGCACCTCGTCGGCGATCAGCCGGTTCTTCTTGTCGAGAAACAGCACGCGAAACTGTTCGACATCTTCGAAGGCCATCGCCGCGCGGCAATAGTCGATCAGCGCTGACCATGAGCTCAGCAATGGCTTGTCGATTGCGATCTGATCGCGTGCGAAGCGCTGTGCCGTGCCGAGCACGACTTTCAAATCGCTGACGCTGATTTCCCCTAAACCCTTGATCTCAAGCAGCCGCTCGCGCGGCGCCGACAGCACGCCTGAGAACGATCCGAAGTGCTTCAGCAAATGCTTGGCGAGTTCCTTGGTGTCCCGGCGCGGGATCACGACATGCAGGAGCGCTTCGAGCAATTCGGCATCCGAGAAGCTCTCGGCACCCGCTTTGGCGAGCCGAGCCCGCAGCCGCTCGCGATGGCCGAGATAATGCGGCATCGCCTCCGCCAAACCATCGAGCGAGGGCTTGGCCGCCTTGGGCATCAGCTCTTGGCGGCCGCAGCGTTCGTTGCGGCGCGCGCCGCCAAAGGATTGAACAGCCCCTGAGGCGAGGCGGTGAAGATCTCGTGCCCGGTCTCGGTGATGCCGATCGAATGCTCGGCCTGTGCCGACAGCGTGCGGTCGCGCGTCACCGCCGTCCAGCCGTCGGCGAGGATCTTCACATGCGGTCGGCCCAGATTAATCATCGGCTCAATGGTGAAAATCATCCCGGGTTTCAGCGCGACGCCCGAGCCTGGTGTGCCGAAATGCATGATGTTGGGTTCGTCGTGAAAGAGTTGTCCGACGCCATGCCCAACGAAATCGCGCACCACCGACGTCCGCTCGGCTTCCGCGTGTTCCTGGATGGCGGCGCCGATATCGCCCGTCATCTTGCCGGGCATCGCCGCGGCGATGCCCGCTTCGAGCGCCTCATAGGTCACCTCGATCAGCCGCTCGGCCTTTCGGGAAATCTCGCCCACCGGGTACATGCGCGAGCTGTCGCCATACCAGCCATCGACGATCAGCGTCAGATCGATATTGACGATGTCCCCCTCGCGTAGGGGACGCTCTTCGGGAATGCCGTGGCAGAC
>JBDSEK010000074.1:0-2742 GCA_039920085.1 Devosia sp.
ATGGTCATAGTCCCCCGGGTAGCTCTTCCGACCGCTCTCGACGCGCGGCCGGATGCGGGCGGACATTGGCAATTGCCCAAGCAGAAACGCCTCGACATGGCGTTGCAGCCGCTGCTCGATCTCATCGACGGCCTGCGTGATCGTCACACCCGGCCGGGTGCGGAACGGCTTGATCTGAAAGGCCGCCGGGCCAAGACCGATCTTGATGTAGGTAAGGGCGGAACTCGGCGCCGGTGGCACATCGGGCGCGAACATGCCGGCCCGCGCCATCGCGGCTTCGAGTAGCAATTGCGGCGCCTCATAGGCTGTCATCTCCTTGGGTGCGGGAACCCCTCCGGTCTTGTAGTCGATGATCTCGAGCGTTCCGTCGCGCCTCAAATCGATGCGGTCGGCCTTGCCCACCAGCACGAAACCGTCGAGCGCTGGAAACGGCCATTCGGCTTTGCGCTCGGCGGCGCGCCTCCAAACCTGCCGATCACGCTGCCGCTCATAGTCGAGAAACTGCGTCCCGGCCCGGGCAAACCGTTTAAGCCAGATAGCGCGGCGCTCCTCGATCATGTCGAGCCCCGAAAAGGCATCTTCCGCCATTGCCGTCAGCGTCGCCGAGGCGTCAGGCGCCGCAAAATCGCGGCCTTCGACGACAAAGCGTTCGAACACGGCATGAATCATCGTGCCTCGCTCGCGAGCGCTTGGTTGCGCCCCAAGCGGCTCGAGCCTTTGCAGCCTGAGCACGTGCTTGGCATAGATGTCGTAGGGCGAGCGCATCATCGGCTCGATTTCGGTGATCGATAGCCGGCGCGGCCGCACGGCGGGTGGAGGGTTGGGCGCTGGCCGATTTGCGGGCACCGGCATGCCGACAAGGTCGATTGCATCGACCTGGGCGATCCAGAAATCGCCGCGACCACGAAGTTCCGCGGTTGGTTGCTCGCCGATGAACGCCATCAGCCGCTGCACCAGCCGCGAGGGCAGGGCAGGCGCGCTGCCGAGCCTTAAAGCATAAGCGAGGATGACCTCGGTATTGCCGATCGCCATCTCGAAATCATGCGCCGCCTGACCCTGCTGGCGTTCCGGCGGCGACAGCCCCATATCGAGACGCATCTGGCGGCTGAGCCAGGGGCCGGGATCGACGGCAGCCGGCCAGGTGCCCTCATTGAGGCCGGCGACGATCATCAAATCCGGGTTCTGCAGCCGCGCCTCGAGCGTTCCCCAGATGAAGATGTCGTCGCGGCGTCGCTCAATGTTGCGCACCACCATTCCGGCCATCAACGCGGCGAGGACGCCATCGGGGTTGACAGGCGGAAACGGCGCGGCGTCGAGCGCTACCAGCTCCTTTGCCCAATCGCTGAATTCGCCATAGCCGGGGGTCTTGGCGATGTCTGGCCCGAGCGCATCGAGGGTTACGAGGAGTGCTGCGGCGAGGCCGCCCGCATCGATGGTCTTTGAGCCGATCGCGGTAGCCAGCGGCGCCAGGGCGCGCTCGATCCGATCGATGATATCGTCGAGGGCTGCGACGATTTCTTGGTTGAGCCGTGCGGCGCGCCCGGCCAAGTGCCTCCGGAGTCCTGCGATCCCTGGCGGCGGGAACTGTCCGCGAAGCAACAGACGCTCGATGAATTCGGCGTTGCGAAGCAGCGTGCCGCGATCGAGTCCCAGCGTCACCGCCTTGTGCCGCAACAACCCCATGAGCTCGACCGCCCCGAACCGGCTCGCTGTCACTGCAAGCGCCTGCCGCGCCAAGCGGCCGATCGGTGATTGGTAGAGCGGCGTTCCTGCGGGGTCGTCGACTGCGATGGCAAATCGACGAAGTTCCGCGGCAATGCGCCGTGCGAGCGTCTGGTCCGGGGTCACTATCCCGACGGTCTTTCCCTCCGCTATTGCCGCCCGGGCTGCCATCGCGATGGCCCGCGCTTCGAGATCGGCATTGCGCGCTGCGAGCAATGTCAGTCCCGCCAGTGCTTTGGAGAAATCTGCATCGCCAATGGCGTCCCGCTGTCGCTGCCAGTTGGGTGTATCGTCAGGCAAGGCCAGTGCTGACCGGACCAGCTGCGTACGTGGCGACGCATCCGCCGCCAGTTCCTCCACGTCGGCTATCCCCGCACCCAGCCGGCTGAGCAGCTTGGCCAACCCATATTGTGCGTGCCCATGCGGGTTCGCCACGTCGCTGAGCAGCATCTCGTGCTGCGTCGGCGAAAGCGTCGTATCGAGTCCCGGCAGGACGACCGCGCCACGCTCGAGTCGTGCGATCGCGTCCAGCAACGCCGCCGTCGCCGGAATCGAGCCGGTCGAGCCTGCGGCAATCACCGGCCGGTCGTCATAAAGCAGCGGCGCCGCCGCGGCCTGGCGCAGCAATCGCTCATTGCGCGCTAGCGCCGCATCGATGTGGCCCCGCTCGGCGGAAATCTTCGGCCACGCGTCGAGCGCGAGGTCGAGGAAGCGCACGATCTCCTGCCAATTCTGCGCCAGGTCACCGGTCACCAGATCTCGTAGCGCTCGGTACGATACACCTTCGATCTCCAGATCATCGATCAGACTGCCGAGCGAATCGGCGAGCCAGAAGAGTTCCGATGGGTTGGGCGGCGACGCAAAACCCGATGCGCCCCCTGGCGAATTGGCGAAGGCCCCAATGAGGCGAGCCAGCGTTAGGCGCCGCTCCTGCCGTGTCGATTGCGGGCGAGCCGGGGGCGCGTCAACCGGGGGAAGAAATGGCTCCTCCTCGGCGCTTTCGCCGCCAAAGGTGCGCAA